>DASRDE010000071.1:0-6316 GCA_035652755.1 Vulcanimicrobiaceae bacterium
AGCTCACGAGCGGATTGCCCGCGGCGATCTCGGGAGCGATTCCGCCGCCTTGGCTGTGCCCGTAGACGCCGATGCGATGCGAATCCACTCCGGGCGTCTGCGCTAAGAGTTTGATACCGGCTCGCGCGTCCGCGGCAAGATCCGGCAGCGTGGACGTGCGCCAATTGCCGCCCGATGCGCCGACCCCGCGCTTATCGTAGATCAGCGCCGCGATGCCGTGTCGTGCGGCGTAATCCGCCAGAAACGCGGACGCCCACCGGCCTTCGTCGCCCGACCCGTGGACGAAGATAATCCCGGGGTGCGAACCTGTCCCCGCCGGTAGAAAGAGCGTGCCTCCGAGGCGCACGCCGCCGTTATAAAACGCCACGTCGCGCTCGGCATACGGCTTGCCTGTCGCTGCGGATACGCGGTGAAGCGCGAACGTACCGGCGCTGCCATTCTCCGTGAACGTTCCGCTCATCGAATCGCCGCTAATAGCGCCGTCGAAGACCGTGGTACTCGCATCGCCCACCAGCTCCCAATGAACCTGCATTCCCAGCGTTACGCGCTGAAGCGGGACGTCGATGGCGCCCAGATCGGGAGCGGAAAAAGTCGAACGGACCGACGGATCCGCGGACAGGTCGAAGCGCACGCCCAGGTGGTCGCCGCTGCGCGACATCATTCCGGCCCACTCACCGGTCGCGACGTCGGCGGACGGGCTCGGTTGGAAAAACGCAAGCAGCAATGCAAAGATGAGAATCATGCGGCCGGCCTCCTAGTGGCGTCGCCGGTATTCGGCGGGACCAATCCCATAGCGTCGTTCAAATGCGCGCCGGAACGTGTCGTCACTTGCGTAGCCGACAGTTTGAGCAAGTTCGGCAATAGAATCTGCGCCGTTCGCGAGCAGCCATCGCGCCTCGTCCAAGCGCATCTCCTCAACGAAGGCGGCGGGCGTCACCCCGAACGCTGTTTTGAATTTGCGCGCAAAATGCCTTGGACTTAGTTCGGCCCGCTCCGCGAGCGCCTCGAGCGTGAGATCGGCGGCAAGATTCCCGTGAATCCACTGCGCGAGGTCGTTGAAGGGCGCCTTGCCCTTGGTCTGCGCAAGCAGCGGCCCGGAGTATTGAAGCTGGCCGCCCGAGCGCTTCAAGTACACGACGATCTCGTGCGCGACCGCGAGTGCAAGGTCGCGGCCGAAGTCCTCTTCAACAAAGGCCAGCGCGAGATCTATTCCTGCGGTTACACCCGCCGATGTGTAGAATTTTCCGTCTTTGATGTAGATGGAGTCGGCATCGACCGCCAATTTCGGCCATCGCCGTTGAACGTCGGAGGCATAGCGCCAGTGCGTCGTGACGTTGCGCCCGTTCAGTAGGCCTGTATCCGCGAGCGCATAGATTCCGGTGCACACCGACGCAACGCGCCGAGTCCGTTCTGCATGTTTCAACACGAATTTTGCAATATGGGCCCGCATCTTGACGTTCAGGCGCACGCCCTTACCGCCCGGCACGATGATCGTATCGAACGGACCCGCCTCGCCGAGCGCGTTATCCGCATAGAAGCAAATCCCCGACTCCGACGTAATCCGCCCTCGGCGCGCGGCCAGAGAAATGAGCTCGTACGGCGCGCGGCTGCCCGGTAAGAGCCCATTTGCGCTCGCAAAGACGTCAGCGGGGCCTGCGACGTCGAGCGCCTCAACGAGATCATAGAGTAGAATACCGACGCGTCGAACCTTCACGAACCCACTATATCGCGGCCCGCGGCGCGTCCACAATGGCCAAAAGGCGATGTTTTAGGACATTCGACTCTTATGAAACTGCGATGTACGTAAATCCGGCCTCTTGGCACGCATTAATGGCCATGACGCCCGCGGGAACGACCAGCGCGCCCGGTACGAGCGACGTCATTAGCGTGCGGTGCACCTCGTCCGCGGGAGCATTAACGGCTTTCGCAATGGCCTGCGACAGGCCGGCGAGCGCATTATGGCAGACGAAGAACGATGCGCCGCGCACGTTGACCGCGCCAAGCAGCTTTCTGGGTGTCAGATACGGATTGCCCGCGTGCTTTTTGGCTTCAGGTATTTCACGCGCGACGTCCGCGTTCTGAGCCAGATACGGGTCGAGGTACTGATTCCAGACGCCGCTGTTCAAGGCCAGCCAGATCGAGCTCCCGTGATAGAGCACTGCGACGGTGTGGATCGATTGCCGCCCTTCGCGCAGGTCGTCGTCGTACGCGATCGACGAGTTGGCCATTGCGTTAATGACGTCGCCCCCGTCGAGCTTCGTGCAGCCGAAGCACTGCCGGTGCTTGGCGGGCTTGCGCAATATCGCATTGAACGCGCCCCGATCGAAATCGAACGGCAAAACGCCGCCGATGCGAACGACCCCGCCGCCCGTAGGAGCCGGCGCGCACGACGAGACGCCGAGGATGGGAAGTTGACTGAGAAATCCGGCGCGCGTAACCATGCGCATTCTCCTTTCGATTAGGGCACAACGGTCCGTGCTTGGGCTTGGGCCGCCTAGGGCCTTCACGTTTGGCGCCCGCGCGCCCGTTTATCGCACTTCTAGCGCTGCCCGACGTGGTCTGCAAGGCACTTGTGTACCATATCACGACGGTGCTAGGCTGGTATCCCACCTGCCCGAAACCGAGAAATGTCCGTAAACTATATCGCAAATGCAGTGCGGCCTCGAAAAGCCTATGCCGCGACCACGTATGGTCGATCGCTTCCCGCTCTCGTCGTATTCCTTGTAGCGTGCGCGGGACCGCAATATGGCGGAGCTAACGTTCAACACCTACTCGGTTCCCCCATACTGCAAGGAAACGCGCCGCATTCTACAAGCGGATTTCGGAGCGACATCGGTGGGACAAAGCTGCTATATGTGTCCGAGTCGCACGGCAATCTGTATGTGTTTTCGTACCCGAAGATTCAATTAGTGGGCGAGATTTCAGGTTTCAGTCAGCTCGACGGACTCTGTGTCGACAGGACTGGCGACGTCTTCGTGCCCGATTTCGGGAGCGGTAATATCTTCGAATACCCGCACGGGCGGGCGGCGCCGGCAGCGGTACTCGAAGAGGGCTCGGGCCCGGAGCCAGTCGATTGTGACGTCGACCCTACGACTGGAAACGTGGCCGTTGCAAACTATAATGCGCCCGGCGGAGCGAACATAGCGATCTTTCCACACCTGCCACGCGCGGACCGCGTCAATCCCCCGGAATGGGGCAAACCGCGTATCATCGCAGATCCGCAAATAACCATAGAGGCCGCTTGTGGTTTTGACGCATCCGGAAACCTATACATCGACGGATACAATGGCTCGCTGCAATTTGCGTTCGCCGAACTCCCCGCTGGTGCGCGATCGTTTGTCAACGTAACCTTGCCTAACAAGATTAAGACTTACGGTGCAATCCGGTGGGATGGGTCCAGCTTGCCTCTTGCAGATTACGTGGCGGGCGTAATATACCGGATTAACGTAGTGGGCTCATCTGCAACAATAACGGGCGAGACTCGGCTAGAAGGCTCCGATGGTATCGCAGCCTACTCATTCGATCGATCAAACAACGCGCGCGTCGCAATTGTGCCCAACTTCAACACGGTCACCGTTGGGACTTGGGCGTACCCCAACGGCGGGCCTCCGCTGGAATCGCTTCAAATCTTCGGACAACCCGAGGGCGCTGTAGTAAGCGAGGATAAGTAGCGCATGCGGCGCTTTACAGCGCGTAAGGCGACGGTGATCGCTGCTGCGCTTGCGGTTCTGACGTGTTGCGCCCCTCGCGGACCGATCGTTGAGGGGGCCGGCATGGAACCGCATCGACAGACACTCCGCACAATGCCCCAAAACGAGGATCTGCTGTACCTCTCAAGTGGGGTATGGATTTACGTCTACGATTTAAAAGGCGCGGTTCCACCTTACATGATAGGCGGTCTGTGGGGGCCATCTGGGATGTGCGTTAATAGCGCGGGGGACATTTGGGTAACGGAATCGGGCTCCGGGGAAGTCGTACGGTTCCTGCACGGCGGGACTTCCGTGGTCTCCACTCTTCACGACCCGAAATCGCGCCCGCTTGGTTGTGCGGTGGATCGCACAACGGGGAACGTCGCAGTGTCGAGCTCTCGCGGACCGCAACCTTTTGATCCGGGAGACGTCGCGGTCTTTCCGCGTGCTTTGGATAACCCGATAATATACCGATTGCCGGATCTAATGTTCTACTTCTTTTGCACGTACGACGATTCCGGCAACTTGTTCGTGGACGGTCAAGACCATAACTTCGATATTGTCATCGCAAAGTTGCCAAAAGGCGGCACGCGCATGTCCAAGCTGGCAGTCCGCGGTCTACCGCCAAATTTTCACTATCCGGGTGGCATCTTTTGGGACGGGCAGTATCTCGTTGTCGGCGACTACGACCGGGGCATAATCTACCGTCTAAAAGTCACCGGCCCTGCAGCTTCCGTCGTGAGCTCGACGCGTCTGTTAGAGTCCAGCGGTCTGGACCAGTTTTTCATCGGTAGACTTCGCTATGGTTTCAATACGGCGCCAGTGCTTGTCGCTCCAAACAACATGACCACGACCGCAATGATTTGGAATTACCCGGCCGGAGGCGAACCGATTCAAACGCTGGGCAACATCCCCTACTTCATTGGTGCGGTCATATCGTCCTCGGTTAGCGGGTCGCGTTAAGGGCAGCGGATGGCGCGGAATACGGCTAAAGCGGAATGTTGCCGTGCTTGCGTTTGGGGCGCTCGACGCGCTTGTCGGCAAGCATTCGCAGCGACTTTGCGATCACGCGGCGCGTGAGATGCGCCTCGATGATGTCGTCGATGTACCCGCGCTGCGCTGCGATAAACGGATTGGCGAAGCGCTCGGTATACATGTCGATGAGCTCGCGCGTCTTGGCCTCCGAGTCGTCCGCTGCCGCAATTTCGCGGCGGAAGATGGTTTTAACGGCGCCCTCGGCGCCCATGACCGCGATCTCGGCCGTCGGCCAAGCGACGTTCACGTCGGCGCGAATGTGTTTGCTGGCCATGACGTCGTAGGCGCCGCCGTAGGCCTTGCGCGTGATGATCGTGATCTTCGGCACGGTCGCCTCGGCGAACGCGTACAGCAGTTTCGCGCCGTGCGAGATGATGCCGCCGAACTCCTGATCCGTCCCCGGTAAAAATCCCGGGACGTCGACAAACGTCACGAGCGGAATGTTGAACGCATCGCAGAAGCGCACGAAGCGCGCGGCCTTTATCGAACTTTTGATGTCGAGCACGCCCGCGAGCACGTTCGGCTGATTGGCTACCACGCCCACCGTGCCGCCGTCGATTCTGCCGAATCCGGTAATAATGTTCTGCGCGTAGAGCGGCTGAATCTCGAAGAACTCCCCATTGTCGAGCACCGGGACGATGACGTCGTGCATATCGTACGGTTTATTGGGCGAATCGGGCACGATGTCGTCGAGCTCCATGACCATCCGGTCCGGGTCGTCGTCGGCTTCGAACCGCGGCGGATCTTCCAAATTATTCTGCGGGATGTAGCTCAGCAGTGCGCGCGTCATCGCCACCATGTCGTCTTCGTCCGCCGCCGTCAGGTGTGCGACGCCGCTTTTGGTCGCGTGCGTCGTCGCGCCGCCGAGCTCTTCGAAGGTCACGTCCTCGCCGGTGACGGTTTTAATGATCTCCGGCCCGGTGATGAACATCTGCGCGATCTGTTCGGTCATAATGATAAAATCCGTGATCGCGGGGGAGTAGACCGCACCGCCCGCGCACGGGCCTGCGATCAAGCTGATCTGCGGGATGACGCCGCTGCATTGCACGTTGCGCCAAAAGATCTCCGCGTAGCCGCCCAGGCTGACCACGCCTTCTTGAATGCGCGCGCCGCCCGAATCGTTGATGCCGATCATCGGGCAGCCCGTGCGCGCGGCCAGGTCCATCACTTTGCAGATCTTTTCCGCGAAAACTTCACCCAGCGAGCCGCCCAGCACCGTGAAGTCCTGCGAGAACAGGAAGACCTGCCGCCCGTCGATGGCCGCCCGACCGGTCACGACGCCGTCGCCCAAAAATTCCCGGTCGCCCAGCCCGAACGCGGTCGTCCGATGAACTGCAAATTGGTCCAGTTCGATGAAGGAGTCGGGGTCGACCAGCGCCTCGATCCGCTCGCGCGCCGTCCGCTTGCCTCGCTCGTGCTGGCGGGCGACGGCCTCGGGTCCGGCCGGGGTAAGCGCCGACTCACGCTTGCGCAGCAGTTCGGCGTACTTTTCTTGGTGCGTCTTCACGCTTGGAGGTATTGGCCCAGGACCGGCACCGCCCTGGAACGGTGCGGAGCCCGGCGGCCCCGGCCGATACTTCCTCTAGGACGTG
>DASRDE010000072.1:0-4370 GCA_035652755.1 Vulcanimicrobiaceae bacterium
GTGACGATCCACGCTCCCTGCGGAATCGCGTCCAATTCGAAACGGTCGATCTCGACGATGCGCGGCTCTCCCGAAACGACGGTCGCCGTTATTCGATGCGAGCCGCCCAAGATCGCGATGTACGAAGAAAACGGCGACGACTGCGTGTCCGGCACGACCTCGACGCTGACGCCGACTTCGCTCGCTACCTGGTGCGCGTTCACGATCGAAACGCGCCGCTCCGTCGTCGTTTGAAGCAACGCGGCCAAAAATGCCGCTAGAATCGGAGGCGCATCGACTGCGGCCAAATCACCGCCGGTATGCAGGCGGATGGGCTCGCGAACCGCGTCTTCGAAGAGCTGCGGCACGAGCCGCCCGAGGCGATCCGCCACCGTAACGTAGGCGCGCACGCGTTCGGCTCCCGCTCCGGAGGGCGCCGGCGCATTCACCGCACCGGCCGCCGGCTTTCCCTGCAGTGTGTCGGCGACGTCATGCGCGAGTTCGACCGCGATGCGCTCCAGCGCTTCGTGCGTCGAGCCGCCCAGATGCGGCGTCGCGATCGTTTTGGAATGGCGCTGGAGCGTTTCGCTCGACGATCCGGGCGGCGGCGGTTCCTGCGCGACGACGTCGATGGCCGCCGCGCGAATCGTGCCGGCGTCGAGCGCGGCGATCAAGGCCTCTTCGTCGACGACGCCGCCGCGCGCGCAGTTGATCAGGACGGCGCTGCGATTCATCTTCGCGAGCCGGTGCGCATCGATCATCGACCGCGTATGCGCGGTCAGCGGCACGTGCAGCGTAACGACATCGGCGCTCTCGAGCAGCTCTTCGAGCCCCGCGAGCTCGGCCTGCAATGCCTCGGCGCGAGCTTGCGAGACGTACGGATCGTGCGCGACGACGTTCATTCCAAAGGCACGCGCGCGGATCGCGACGGCGCCCCCGATGCGTCCCAATCCGACGATTCCCAAGGTTTTGCCGTAGAGTTCGTTGCCGATGTATGGGCTGCGCTCCCATTGGCCGGCACGCAGCGCAGCATAGGCTTGCGGCACGTTGCGCATGAGCGCCAGCATGAGCGCAAACGTATGCTCCGTCGCGGCAATCGTGTTCGCCGACGGCGTATTGACGACGACGATGCCGGCCTCGGTGGCTGCGTCGACGTCGATCGCGTCGACACCGACTCCGGCGCGACCGACCACGCGCAAACGCGGCGCGCGCGACAGGAGTTCCCGGTCGACGCCGGTCTCGGAGCGAACGATCAGCCCGTCGGCGTCGCGCAGCGCTTCGAGCAGCTCGCTCCGGCCTCGGCCCGCGCACGACACGACGTCGATGCCGCGGTCACGCAACACCGCTTCTCCCGCGGCGCCGAACGGTTCGGCGATAACGACCTGCGTCGACGGCATATGCGGCGGCTTCCACCCAGGGCCGCATGCCCCTTGCGTCGTAGCTCGAAACGATGTCCAAGACCGAGCGCAACCGTCTGGCCGTGCGCAAAATGTACAAACTCTTCGTCAACGGTGCGTTCGTCCGCTCGGAATCGGGCCGAAGCGACGCGGTGTGGGACGGTAAGGAGTTCGGCGCAAATGTAGCGCGCGGCTCGCGCAAAGATGTTCGCGATGCGGTCGCGGCGGCACGAGCGGCACAATCGAAATGGTGGAAGACGACGCCGGGCACGCGAGGTTTGATCCTCTATCGCTTGGCCGAAATGCTCGAAGCGCGCCGCGCCGAGCTGGCCGAGCACACGCTGGACGAACGCGAAGTGGATGCAGCCATCGATCGCGCAGTGTGGTATGCGGGCTGGTGCGACAAGTACAACGCGCTGCTTTCGACCCGCAATCCGGTCAGCGGACCGCATCTGAATTTTTCGACCGCCGAACCGATGGGCGTCGTGGGGATCCTGGCGCCGGACGAACCGCCGCTCCTTGCGCTCGTCTCGGTTCTGCTGCCGCCGGTGGTCGCCGGCAACGCGGTCGTTGCGGTTGCATCCGAGAAAGATCCCCGAACCGCCGTCGTCTTCGCTGAAGCCGTGGCTACGTGCGACATGCCGGCGGGCGTCGTCAACATCATCACCGGCTACCGCAGCGAACTGGCGCCCGTCTTAGCAAAACACATGGATGTAAACGCGCTGTCGTTCGTCGACGGCGAGCAGACGGCGCCGCTCCAGCAGCTGGCGGCGCAGAACGTCAAACGCACGCGCGTGCTGCCGCCCCGTTCGCGCCGCGAATGGTTTGCCGATAGCGCGCAGAGTCTGGACGACATCGCCGCGTACAGCGAGATCAAGACGATCTGGCATCCGGCGGGCATTTGACCGAATCGGCAGCTCGCGACGACATCGCGCGATTTTGCCGCCGGCTCTGGAAGCGGCGCCTGGTCACCGGGACCAGCGGAAACGTCAGCATGCAGCTGGACGACGGCGCAATCCTCGTCACTCCCACGCAGCGTTCGCTGGGCTCGCTTTCACCCGCGGATCTCGTCCTTCTCGGCGCGGAAGGCAACGCGCGAACCGGCTCGACGCCGCCGACGACGGAACTTCCGCTGCATCTGGCTGCATACCGCGTTCGCTCGGACATTCGGGCAGTGGTGCACACGCATCCGACGTTTTGCGTCGTGTGGAGCAAGACCGGAACGCCCATTCCGCGCGACACCGTCGGAGCGCGCGAGACCCTCGGCGAGGTCGCGTTCACGCCGTATGCGCCGCCAGGTTCGAGCGAACTGGCCGAAGCGGCCGCGCGCGCTTTTGCCGCCGGAATTAACACAGTCTTGATGGAAAGACACGGCGTTTCCGCAGTCGGACCCGATCTCGAAACGGCATTCAACCTTACGGATCTCGCCGAAGAGGCGGCACGAATCGCCTGCTTGAGTAAAGTCTTGTTCAACGAGTAGGCGCGGCCGCGTGCGGGGGCAAATCGCTGGTGCGTGAGCTACCGCCTGCCGATGCATCAGCGCTTGGCCAATGCGCTCAGCTACGGCGAGTTCCGCGTCTTTTTTCAACCGGTCGTCGTGGTGGCAACGGGCGAGATCGTCGGCGCCGAAGCGCTCTGCCGCTGGCCGCAGCGCGATCAGACGTCCACTCCGCCGGAAACCTTTATCGCGCAGGCGGAAACGTCCGGCTTCATCATCCAGCTCGGCGATTGGGTGCTGCGAACCGCCGCGGATCAAGCCGGCCGCTGGCAACGGCAGTTCAACCGCCCGCTGCGCCTGGCAGTGAATCTCTCCGGGCGGCAGTTTCTGCACTTCAATCTGATCAAGGGCGTCGAGGAGTCGCTGCGCGCCGCGAACTTTAAAGCCGCCGATCTCGATTTCGAAATTACCGAAACGATCGCCATGCACAATGCCGAGGAAAGCGTCGGAGTGATGCGCCAGTTGAAATCGCTGGGCATCGGTCTTTCGCTGGATGACTTCGGCACGGGATACTCGTCGCTCAGTTACCTCAAGCGCTTCCCGATCGACGTTTTGAAGATCGACAAATCGTTCGTGCGCGACATTCCCGCGGACGCAAACGATCTCGCAATCGTCTCCGCCATTATCGCGATGGCCCACGCGCTCGGCCTGAAAGTGATTGCCGAAGGCGTCGAAACGCAGGCGCAGTGGCATTTCCTTCGCGACTGCGGCACGGAGTTCGCGCAAGGCTATTATTTCGGCCGCCCGCTTCCCGCGCCCGAATTCGAAGCGCTGCTCGAGCGCGGCGGTCCGCTTCTTCCGCTCGCCGCCGAACCGGCCCAAGGCATTTCCGGCACGCCCGCCTAATCGGGCCCTCGACCCGCGGCCCAACCCCCGCGCCCCTTTTACGGAGAGGTGGCAGAGTGGTCGAATGCACTCGCTTGGAAAGCGAGCAGAGGTGTTGAGCCTCTCGGGAGTTCGAATCTCCCCCTCTCCGAGGAAACAAAAGAGCTGGCCTCGCGCCAGCTTTTTTGTTTCCCTTGGGGGGGTTGGATGAGAACTCCCGAGAGGCTCAACAAACTTTAATGTCGCAGATGCCGGCTGCGAAGCAGACGACATCTGCCTCTCGGGAGTTCGAATCTCCCCCTCTCCCAAACGCAAGAGTCCTCTCACGTCGCAGATGCCGGCTGCGAAGCAGACGACATCTGCCTCTCGGGGGTTCGAATCTCCCCCTCTCCCAAACGCAAGAGTCCGCTCACGTCGCAGACGCCGGCTGCGAAGCACAATGCAAGACAACCGGCGATAAAAGCAAAACGACGGGGCATGTCGCAGTTCGTGAAGTCGCCCTGCGAAAACGCCGATCGTCTCACGGTCCAGAGCCCCGTGTCGGCAACCGCCGCAAGCGCTCCGGTGTGGACGCTGGTTGCTGCGGTCGTGGCGTCGAGCATGGCCATGATCGACGGAACCGCCGTCAACGTCGCGCTCCCGATGATGCAGCGCGGTTTCAACGCGACCTC
>DASRDE010000073.1:0-8042 GCA_035652755.1 Vulcanimicrobiaceae bacterium
CCTGGAACGCCCACTCCGCCGCCTACGCCGACGCCGGTGCCGACGCCGACTCCAATTCCGACCGCGACTCCGACGCCGTATCCGTCGCAGAGTCCGCAGAATCTGCCCGTCCTGACCGACACCAGCCAGGCTACGACCGGCGTGTTTCTGGGCGCGGTCTGCACGGCGCAAGTCATCTCGTGCTCGAAGTTCGCCACCACGTTCCGGCACGGCGTCGCGCTGAGCGTGACCTATATCAACTGGAACACGAACCTGCAGTCGCTTTTTAAATACAGCGAAGTCGGGCAATGGCACGCCGAAGGCATGACGCCGGAGGTCACGTGGGAACCGAGCGGACTGAACCTTTCCGATATTGCCGCCGGCAAATACGACAGCTACATTATTTCAGCGGCGGGGTATTTGAAAGCGCTGGGGTATCCCGTGTTCCTCCGGCCCTTCCACGAGTTCAACGGCAACTGGTACAGCTGGGGACTCCCGAACCAAGGCGCGGATTCGCAGGCCGACGCAGATTTTATCGCGGCGTGGCAGCACATGGTGAACGTGTTCCGCGCGCAGGGCGCCTTGAACGTCAAGTTCGTCTGGTGTTTTTCCGCGAGCGCGCTGCATAATTTGAACTCGTGGGACAATCCGGCAAACGCATATCCGGGCGACGCCTACGTCGACTGGGTGTCGTTCGATGCCTACAACCGCGGCTCGGTTAGCGATCAGAAGAATTGGGTCACGTTCGACCAGCTGATCGCTCAGCCGTACAATCTTTCCGTCCAGATTGCGCCGAACAAGCCCGTGATGTGGGCCGAGGGCGCCTCCAACGAGTACGGCGACGGCGGAACGATGAAGGCTGCGTGGCTCCAATCGCTGTTCGCGGAGCTCTCGTCGCCGAACAACCCGTATCCGCACTTGCGCGAAATCTCGTATTTCGAGGTCGATCCCAACCCGTACCGCTACGATACGCTCTCCACGACGGCCGCGTTCGATTCGTTCATTTTGAGTCTGCGCTCGTACGATCAGAACGGCGTGCTGTACATTCGAAGCAACCAGCAGGTGCTCGACAACCTCGTCACACCGTAGCCCGCTCACCGGTGCAGCGGCCGTGCGAGCGCATCGCTCGCCGCCGCTGCAGCCGAGCGCGCTTCGAACGCCACATTAAAGCTTGGCTAAAGCAAGCGTAACCATCCCCGGCGCGCCGAAGGCGGCCTTCGCACAGGGGAGGATACTCATTTCCAATGACAAGGCGAAAAAACACCTTTTGTTCGTCATTTGCTTTAGCGGCATTTGCAATCACGGCGCTTTCCGCATGCGGCGCCGGCGGCAGTAGCGCTGGAGGAGCACTGCCCGCGGGCAACAGCGTTCCGCAATCGGGCGCGATCGGGGGAGCGTCGCCAACGCCGTACCCGACCGAGAGCCCTCAGAATCTGCCGATTCTCAAAGACACGAGCAACGCGAATTCAGGCGTCTTTCTGGGCGCGGTCTGTACGCCGCAAATTCCGTGCTCGACCTTCGCGAACACGTTCCGCCACGGTCTGGCCGTCGGCGTCGTTTTCCTCGATTGGAGCGCGAGCCTCTCGCAGCTCTTCAAGTGGACGGAAGTCGGGCAGTGGCACTCCGAGGGCATTACGCCCGAAATCACGTGGAAGCCGACCAATCTGAATTTGGCGGATATTGCGGCCGGAAAACACGACGCGTACATCATCGCGGCCGCCCAGACGCTCAAGACGCTGGGATATCCGGTGTACATGCGTCCGTTTCACGAGTTCAACGGGTTCTGGTATTCGTGGGGATTGCCCAACCAAGGCGCAAATCCGCAGGCCGACAAAAGCTTCATCGCGGCCTGGCAGCACATGGTCAAGGTCTTTCGCTCGCAGGGCGCTACGAACGTGAAGTTCATCTGGTGCTTTTCGAGCAGCGCCCTCAACAATCCGAACTCATGGGACGATCCCGCCAACGCGTACCCCGGCGACAGTTACGTGGATTGGGTCGCGTTCGACGGCTACAACCGCGGAACGCTGCACGACCAGGATGCGTGGGTGAGTTTCGACACCCTTATCTCGCCGGCGTACGACGCGGCCGTGAAGATCGCACCGGGCAAACCGGTGATGATGGCCGAAGGCGCGTCGAACGAGTACGGCGACGGCGGAGCCATGAAGGCTTCGTGGATCCAGCAGATGTTCGGGGAACTCTCCTCGCCCAACAACCCCTATCCGCACTTGCGCGAGGTCACCTGGTTCGAAGTCGATCCGCCGCCGTACAAGTACGACACGCTCTCGACGACGCCGGCCTATACCTCGTTCGTCTGGAACATGCGTTCGTACGATAAGTACGGGGTCTTGAACATCCGCAGCAACAATCAGGTGTTCGAGCGCATCGTTTCGCCATAGCTTCCACGCTTCGAGAAACGGCGGCGGCCCGCGGGCCTGCCGCCGTTTTTTGTTTCCCGCGGCCGTACGCCACCAGACCCCGCCAAACACAAGCCGAACAAAATTCAAAAGTTTTGTAAAGCACGCGTAACAGCGGCCTTAATCTGCCGAAGCCTTGTAGTGGGGGAGAGGGAGACTATACGGTTCCAGTGATAGGGCGCAATAACTTACGTTTTTCCGCGGTCGCCGCAGGCTTGGCGATCGCGACGCTTTCCGCATGCGGCGGAGGCGGCAGTTCCCCGGGCGGCGCACTGCCCGGCGGTTCGAACAGCATAACGACGGGCGGCGTGATCGGCGGCGGAACGCCGACGCCGGCTCCGCGCAGGTGGACGCCGACGCCTCCGCCTACACCGACGCCGGTACCGACGGCAACGCCGACGCCGTACCCGTCGACCAGTCCGCAGAGCCTACCGATTCTCACGGACAACAGCCAAACCAATTCGGGCGTTTTCTTGGGCGCCGTCTGCACTCCGCAGATCCCGTGCTCGCAGTTCGCAAACACGTTCCGCCACGGCCTGGCCGTCGGCGTCGTCTTCCTCGACTGGAGCTCAAGCCTCTCGCAGCTCTTCAAGTGGACGGAAGTCGGCCAGTGGAACTCGATGGGCATCACGCCCGAGATTACGTGGAAACCCACGAATCTGAACTTGATCGATATCGCCAACGGCAAGTACGACAGCTACATCATCTCCGCGGCGCAAACGCTCAAAGGCCTGGGATATCCGGTCTACATGCGGCCGTTCCACGAGTTCAACGGATTCTGGTATTCGTGGGGCCTGCCGAATCAGGGTGCGAGCCCGCAAGCCGACGCGAATTTTATCGCGGCATGGCGCCACATGGTCGATACGTTCCGCGCGCAAGGCGCCACCAACGTGAAGTTCATCTGGTGCTTCGCCGGCGGCTCGATCCACAATCCCAACGCATGGGATAATCCCGCCGCGGCCTATCCGGGCGACTCCTACGTCGACTGGGTCGGATTCGACAACTACAACCGCGGCACGGTCAACGACCAAAAGCACTGGCTCAGCTTCGATAACCTGAACTCGGGCGCGTACAACCTGGCCGTACAAATCGCTCCGAACAAGCCCGTGATGTGGGCCGAAGGCGCAGCGAACGAATACGGCGACGGCGGCGCGATGAAGGGTTATTGGATCCAAAACATGCTCAACGAGCTCGCCTCGCCGACGAACCCCTATCCGCATCTGCGCGAGATCACGTGGTTCGAACTCGATCCGACCCCGTACATGTACGACAGCCTGTCGTCCACCCCGGCGTACACCTCGTTCGTTTGGAACATGCGCTCGTACAATCAGAACGGCGTGCTCAACCTACGCAGCAACAACCAGGTGTTCAACAGTATCGTAACACCGTAGGTCCCTCTCCATACCGGCGGCGGCCCGACTGCGGGCTGCCGCCGGTATAAAACTTGGATTAGAAACGCCGGCACCGAGCAAACCGCCGGCATGAATGCGACCGTCTCTCCGGTACAATAGGCGCGTGCACGGCTCGATGCCGCTGCGGGGAGAGACGTACGATGGACAGGATCACACTTGGAGCATTGGCGGCCACACTTGCCGTCATGACCGTTAGCGCGGCGGGGGTTATGCCCGCGGCCGGCGCGACAAATCCGGTGCCTCCACCGCAAAACGGCGTGTACCTGGGCGCCTTCGTGAATCCGGAAGGATTACACCGCGCACCCGCGAGCGCGTTTAAGACGCTCATGAACGATTTCGAATCCCAGCTCGCGGCGGCTTCGGGCCACCCGCGCGTGATGGCGCTGCACCTGCACTTCTATAGCTGGAACAACGTCGGCGAGATCGGGACGGATCCAAGCATCGCGGACGATTTTGCCAAAGGCCGCGTTCCCATCATCGGCTGGACGTGCGGCGATTCGCTGCGATCCATCTCGGCCGGCGGCGACGATACGACGCTCGTACAAGCCGCGCGCGCATTCGCGTCGCTCAAGAAGCCCGTCATGATGCGCTGGTTTCACGAATTCAATTTCAACCTGCAGGGCGGCCACGTCAACGGACAGGCCGAGAATTGCTTCGACTACGATCCGTCGCGCAGACCCGACGAGAACGCGGCGACGCAAGGGCAGGAGTTTATCGCGGCTTGGCGCCACGTCCACGACGTCTTCGTGCGCGAGGGCGCGACCAACGTCGCATGGGTGTGGAATCCGGGCGGCGGCACGATTCTACGCCGCGCGAATGTGATGCAGTTCTTCCCGGGCTCGCAATACGTCGACTGGCTCGGCGTCGATTTCTACGATCGGAAAGGTACCGGCTTTGCCGCCAACGCTCAACCGTTTTACGACTTGGCGCACGCGAGCCAGCCGCAGCTGCCGATCGTCGTCGTCGAAAACGGAGAACAAGCCGCATCGGGCTTGCAGCCGCAATATTTTTCCGATATGGCCGCATCGCTGCCCACCCGCTTTCCGCAGATCAAGGCGGTCGTGTATTTCGACAATCCTGGCAACAAGCCGAATAACTGGTCGCTGACGCCGGAGGGCTTACAAGCATTTGCCCGGATGGCGGCGCAGCCGTTCTTCGCCCCCATGCCTCCCACGTAAACGGCTCCCAACCGTAACAAATTCTCAGGCCGCGTAGTGCAAAAGGGCTACGTTCGGCGCATGGTCCAAACCCCGGCGGCCGCGAAAAAGCGAAGGTCGCACTTCCAGGAAGGATTGGGGTCCCGATTATGCGCGTACTCTTTTCAATACTCGGCCTCGCATTCGTTTTAGCCGCCTGCGGCGGCGGAGGGGGCGGCTCCGTCACCCCGCCGGGCAACGGCGGGGGCGGAACGCCGACGCCGAGTTCATCGCCGGGCGGGACGCCGACTCCCCACAGCTCGTCGAGCCCCGGCAGCACGCCGACGCCGCACAATACACCGACGCCTCCACCGACGCCGACACCGCCGCCGACTCCGACGCCGAACGGCAACCCGACGCCATATCCATCGCCGCCGTACATCATTCAAGATACGAATACGTCGACCGCCAACGTGTACGTCGGCGAACTCTGCGGCTCGAGCGTTCCTTATTCGCAGTGCGCCGAGCAGTATGCCGGGCTGTACTACCACAGCCTTTCGATGGAGAACATGTTCTCCAACTGGCAGACGGACATGGGGAACTTCCTAAAGGGCAACCAGGTCTATACCTGGGGCGTTCCCAACCGCAGCAGCAACATCGTGCCGATGGTGACGTGGGAACCGTTCAACGTCAACTACACGGACGTAATCTCCGGCCATTGGGATAGCTACATCACGATCACGGCGCAAGAACTGGCGGCGTTCAAATTCCCCATATTCTTGCGGCCGTTCCACGAATTCAACGGCTCGTGGGATTCGTGGTCGCTTTCCCATCAGGGCGCGAATACGCAGGCCGATCTCAACTTTATCGCAGCCTGGCAGCACATGGTGACTATCATGCGGCCCATCGCGCCGAACGTGCGCTTCGTGTGGTGCTACGCGAACGACAGCGTCCCCAAGCAGCCCTGGAACGAACCCGCAGCAGCCTATCCCGGCGATGCGTACGTCGACTGGATCGCCTTCGACGCGTTCAACCGCGGAAGCCTCGGCGGCTTGCCGTGGATCCCGTTCAGCTCGCTCATCGCGGATTCGTACAAGAAAGGGGTTGCAATTAACGCGAACAAGCCGATCATGCTCGCGGAAATAGCCACCAACGAGTGGAGCAACACCGACAACGGCGCACGCAAAGCCGCTTGGATCACCGATATGTTCAGTCAGATCGAGACGAACTTTACCAACATCCGCGCGCTGAACTACTTCGACGCCAGCTCCAGCGCGCCGCCGCATCCGTACACCTACGCCCTAACGTCTTCGCCGGCCGTGGCGAATGCGTGGATCTACGGCATCCGCCCAATCGACAAGAACGGCGTGCTGCTCTTCCGCGGCAACGGCGAACCGGAGGCGCAAGTCACTACGGCGCATTAGCGGCGAAGTGAGTGCGCACGCGGGTCCTGTACGGCGGCTAGGAGCGACAACCGCCGTACGGGGCCCGATTATTTTTTTGGGGGGCGATTGCCTCCGTAAGCGCTAGGCGGCGTACGAATCTCCGAACTGGAACGTTTTGCGATCTTATTGGTCTTAGGAATCGCCGGTGGTCTAGTCCAAGTGAGTTCGTAAGGCGCTCCCCGACAGATACGAACCCCGGGACTGAAATAGGTTTTAAATTTTCGTTGACTCGAAGCTCGTATTGCTTCGCAGCAACCCGGCGACAACGCCGAAACCAAACTGCGTTTCCGACAATAACGGACTTCGACGTCCTCATATATCCGCGAAAACGACTCAGCGTGGTGACATGGAGCGGTCCTTCGACTGCGCTTTGGCACGCATTGGCGTGCCGCCCTTCGACTGCGCTAGGGCCCGCTGCGCGTGCCGTCCTTCGACTGCGCTAAGGCCCGCTGCGCGTGCCGTAGGCTCCGCTCAGGATGACAACCGCTCAGGATGACACCGAGCGGGTCCTTCGACTGCGCTAGGGCACGCTGCGCGTGCCGTAGGCTCCGCTCAGGATGACACCGAGCGTGGGCATCGCCGACATATACGGGTCCGCGGCCCACGTCTTGAAGAGCGACAAGCCCGTTTGCGAGAGCACCCAGTCTTGGTGTGAGCCCTTGCTGTCGAGGTACCCGATGGCGCGTACCCACGGGTAATTGTTCTTGAGCACGCCGGCGGCGCCCGTCAGGAAGACGGATTGCGCCGGCGCCTGTGCACCCGTCTCGGTGATCATCATCGGCTTTTCCTGAAACTGCGAGAGCTCGTTCTGCGAGATGAAGAACGTCTTATCCATCGAGACGTTGAAGTCGTCGTAGTCGTCGTAGCCGACCCAATCGACGACGTCGTCGCCGGGGAAGTACTGCGACGGTCCGCCGTGCGCATTCGCGGTACACCACAGCCAGATGACGTTCGTGGCGCCCGCGTTCACGAAAAGCTGGTGGATGTGGCGCCAGGCCGCGATATATTCAGCCGGAGAGAAATAACCCTTGGGCAGATCCGTGTTCGGATCGTAGCATTGCAGCCGTGGCGGGTCGTTCGTATCGTCCAGGTTCGCTTCCCAGAACCAGCGCACCATGATCGGATGGCCGAAGCTTTTAAGCGCGGCTGCCTTTGCATTGATGATAGCGTCGTCCGCTCCAGCCGCGACATTCGCGTCGGTATCGCCGCAGTTCCAGGCTTCGATCGGAAGCCGTCCGCGGGCGAGATCGTCCGCTTCGAGTTTCCCGGGGAAGTTTTCTTTGAATCCGTAGAAATGCAGATCGTACGCGAGCGTGCGGCCCAGCGACTGTTCAAACGCGAGCGTCCCCGCTGCCGTTTGGCCGGTTCCGTTGGGGTTGATGTATTCGCCCAGATACGTCGTGCCGGCCACGGGTACGAGCGGTCCGCTCGCCAACACACCGGTAAAAACCGGCGGCTGCGGCAAGACGCTTTGCAAGCTTTGGTACAGGTCGCTCCAGCCGTTGGCGTCTATGCCCGAGAGGTTTGCGTTCTGGGCTTGGATCTGGCCGCGCAGCTGCGAGAGGTTCGATTTTAGATACGACGGCGACTTACCGTAGTAGCTGTTGCGGTCATAGCGGCCGGAATTGGCCTCGACCCAGAACGGCTTGACGAGCT
>DASRDE010000074.1:0-11694 GCA_035652755.1 Vulcanimicrobiaceae bacterium
GCAACGTACAGGCACTTGTCGAGCAGGGAGAACACGGCGAATGCCTGTTCGAAGCCGGCCGGGCGCAGCCTTTGTCCGCGGCCGGCGGTTATGCGCGGTATGGCACGCATCTATGAAAATTTGGCCGACACGTTCGGCAATACGCCGCTCGTCAAGCTCGGGCGCATGGGCAAGGGTCTGCCCGGTACCATCCTGGTCAAGATGGAGTCGTTCAATCCCGCCGGGTCGGTGAAAGACCGCATCGGCGTGGCGATGATCGAAGCGGCCGAACGCGATGGGCGCTTACGCCCCGACACCGTGATCGTCGAGCCGACCAGCGGCAACACCGGAATCGCGCTGGCATTTGTCGCCGCGGCAAAGGGTTATCCGATCGTTCTAGTGATGCCGGACACGATGACGATCGAGCGCCGGAACCTGCTCAAGGCGTACGGCGCGCAAGTCGTGCTGACTCCGGGTGCCGAGGGCATGCGCGGTGCGATTGCCAAAGCCAACGAGATCGTTGAATCGAATCGCGGCAAATATTTCATGCCGCAGCAGTTCGAGAATCCCGCGAACCCCGAGATCCACCGGCGCACGACTGCCGAAGAGATTTGGCGCGATACCGACGGAACCGTCGACGTCGTCGTTTCCGCGGTTGGAACCGGCGGCACGATCACCGGCGTAGGCGAAGTGCTTCGCGAGCGCAAGCCGGCGATCCGCATGGTCGCGGTCGAACCCGATGCATCGCCTGTGCTTTCCGGCGGACAGCCGGGGCCGCACAAGATCCAGGGAACCGGAACGGGCTTCATTCCGCGCGTGCTCAACACCAAAATCTACGATGAAGTGCTGCGCGTGACCGATGCGGACGCGATCGCCACCGCGCGCGCGGCGGCTCGCGACGAAGGAAGGCTGGTGGGCATTTCCGCGGGTGCGAATATTTGGGCCGCGGTGCAAGTCGCGGGCCGGCCGGAGTCGAAGGGGAAACTCATCGTTACTTTTGCGTGCGATACCGGCGAACGGTATCTCTCCAACCCGGTCTTTGCGGAGCAAGAAGCCAATATTGTCGAAGCGGCCCTCGCATGAGCAGCCTTATTTAACCGGCGAACCCGTAGTCGAAGTCACGCGCGGCGATGCGGTGGAATCCATCCACCACGTCGCCGCGTGCGCGATGGACGATCGCGCGGAAGTGACGTTCGCTCTTGGAGCAATCGACGTTCCCGTCTTCTTACGCTCGGCGGCCAAGCCGTTCATTGCGGCCGCGGCGGTTCGTGCGGGCGTCGTCGAAAGGTTTGGTCTGGAGCCGCGCGAGCTTGCCGTCATGGCGGCTTCGCATACCGGCCAGGCCTTTCACGTCGAAGCGGTGCGTTCAATTCTTCGGAAGATTGGCTTGGACGAATCCGCGCTTCAATGCGGTGCTCATGCGCCTTACAACGCCGCAGCCGCGGCCGAGCTCGCCGCCGCGGGGATCGCGCCAACCGCGATCCACAACAACTGCTCGGGCAAACACGCCGGGATCCTTGCGCTCTGCAAAGCGATCGGAGCGGATCCGCAGACGTACATGGAGCTGCACAATGCGGCCGAGCAGCAGATTCTGGAGCTGTGTGCGCGGCTGAGCGGCGAGCGCGCCGCGCAGATGCCGATCGGCGTCGACGGCTGCGGCATTCCCGTGTATGCAACGCCGCTGCGAAACGCCGCCTTGTCTTTCATGCGTTTTGCGACGCTGCAGGTCGAGGATCCGCGGGACGCGCGTGCGCTTAGCGCGGTGCGGGACGCCATGATCGCGCACCCCGAATACGTCAGCGGCACCGGGGAATTCGACACGCGGCTGATGCAAGCGGGCGGGGGCACTCTTGCGTGCAAGAGCGGCGCCGAGGGCGTCCACGGGCTCGCGGCCCTGGCAGCACGCGCTGGCTTGGCAGTAAAGGTTCTCGACGGAGCCTCGCGCGCACGCGGGCCGGCCGTCATCACCTTGCTGGGCAACCTGGGCCTTACGGCACGCCGCGTCCTGACGGATATGGCCGACTTCGAGCGGCCCATCGTGTATAATCGTGCCGGACGCGCGGTCGGGGAGATTCGCGCCGCCGGTACCATCGCCGTCGAAAAAGCGAGTACGAACTAAGAATTGTCTGACTATTTGCGCCTGCTGGACGAGCGCGTGCTCGTCTTTGACGGCGCCATGGGCACCCAGCTCATGGCGCTCGAACTCTCCGCCGCCGACTTTGGCGGCGAACGCTACCACGGCTGCAACGAAGCGCTCGTCCTGAGCCGTCCCGACGTCATCCGCCAGATTCACGACGCCTATCTGGAAGCGGGCGCCGACGCGATCGAGACGGACACGTTTACGGCCTCGCGCTTAAAACTCGACGAGTACGGGCTGGGCGAACACGTGGCGCAGATCAATCGCGATGCGGCGCGCATCGCGCGCGAAGCGTGCGATGCTTTCTCCACGCCGGATCGGCCGCGTTTCGTGGCCGGTTCGATGGGCCCGACCGGCATGCTCGTCTCATCCTCGGATCCGTCGCTCTCGAAAATTACGTTCGAAGAACTTGCGCAGATCTACGGCGAGCAGGCGCGCCATCTCGTCGAGGGCGGCGCCGACCTGCTCATCCTGGAAACGATGCAGGATCTGCTCGAGCTCAAGGCGGCCGTTGCGGGCATCACGCGCGAGTTCGCAAAAGGCCTGCGGCGCGTTCCCATTCAGGCGCAGCCCACGCTCATTACCGAAGGCAGAATGCTGCTGGGTACCGACATCCGCGCGATCTGCGCGACGCTCGGCGCGCTTGCCGTCGACGTCATCGGTTTGAACTGTTCGACCGGCCCTGCGCAGATGCGCGACTCCGTGCGTTACCTCACCGAGATGTCGGATCGTCCGATCAGCGTGATCCCGAACGCCGGATTACCGATCATGGGACCCCACGGAGAAACGATCTACCCGGAATCCCCCGAGGAGCTCGCGGGCGAGCTCGCGGCCTTCGTGCGCGAGTTCGGCGTCAATATCGTCGGCGGATGTTGCGGAACCACGCCTGCGCACATCTCCGCGCTGCGCGACGCGGTCGCAGGGATGCGCGGCCGCAAACCGCAGCCCAAACCCGTACAGTACGTCGCCTCGGCGATGACCGCTGTATGCTTGGAGCAGGAACCGCGTCCGCTGCTGGTCGGCGAACGGATCAACGCTCAGGGCTCGCGCAAGGTCAAGCGCCTGCTGCTGGAAGATTGCTACGACGACGTCGCGCTCATCGCGCGCGAGCAGATCGAGGGCGGAGCGCACGCATTGGACATCTGCTGCGCGCTGACCGAGCGCACGGACGAAGAAGAGCAGATGCGATCGGTCGTTCGAAAACTCGCGCAGTCGGTCGAATCGCCGCTGATGATCGATTCGACGGAGCCGCGCGTCATTCGGGCGGCGCTCGAGAACTATCCCGGCCGCGCGATCGTCAATTCCGTGCACCTGGAAAGCGGAAGGGCGAAGATCGACTCGGTGATGCCGGCCGCAATGGAGCACGGTGCCGCGGTGGTCGCGCTGACGATCGACGAGAGCGGCATGGCCAAGACCGCGCAGCGAAAAGCCGAAGTCGCTCGGCGCATCTATGACATCGTCGTCGGCGAGTACGGGTTGCCGCCGGGCGCCCTGATCTTCGACGATCTCACGTTTACGCTGGCAACCGGCGATGCGGAGTACGTCGATTCCGCAGTCGCCACGATCGACGGCATCCGCGCGATCAAACGCGAGCTGCCGGGCGTCCTGACCTCGCTGGGCGTGAGCAACGTTTCGTTCGGGCTCAAGCCGCAAGCGCGCGCGGCGCTCAACTCGGTCTTTCTGCACCACTGCGTAGAGGCGGGCCTGGATCTCGCGCTCGTCCACGCCAAGGAGATCACGCCGTACTCCGAGCTCGATACGGCACAGCGCGAGCTCTGCGACGATCTGGTCTTCAATCGGCGGCCGGACGCGCTGCAGCGGCTGATCGAATACTACGAATCGGTCTCACACGAAGGATCGAAAACCGAGCAAAAGGACGACGACGCCGGCGCGCCGCCGGAAGTCCGCATTCATAATGCGATCCTGCGGCGCCGCAAAGACGGCATCGAGGCGAAGCTCGATGAAGCGCTCCAAACCCGCGATGCGGTAGCCGTCCTCAACGAGATTCTGCTCCCCGCGATGAAGGAAGTCGGCGATCGTTTCGGGGCGGGCGAGCTGATCTTGCCGTTCGTACTGCAGTCCGCCGAAGTCATGAAGAAAGCGGTCGCGCACCTCGAGCAGTTCCTCGAAAAGACCGAGGGCGCCAGCAAAGGCAAAGTCGTGCTCGCGACGGTCTTCGGAGACGTGCACGACATCGGGAAGAATCTGGTCCACACGATTCTGTCCAACAACGGCTACACCGTCTTCGACCTCGGCAAGCAAGTGCCGATGAACACGATCTTGGAGAAGGCCGTCGAGGTGCAGGCCGACGCCATCGGTCTTTCCGCGCTGCTGGTCTCCACGAGCAAACAGATGCCGATCTGCGTGCAGGAGCAGGACGCTCGCGGATTGCGTTTTCCGGTGCTGGTGGGCGGCGCGGCGATCAATCGCGACTTTGGACGGCGCATCGCGCTGCTCGAGGAGGGATCGCGCTTTTTCGAACCGGGTCTGTTCTACGCCAAGGATGCGTTCGAGGGGCTGCAGATCATGGAGTCGCTCACCGGCGGCTCGCAGGCTCGTACCGCGATCGTCGAACGTGCAAAAGCCGAAGCCTTTCAGCTGCGAGATCGCGCGCCCAAGGCGGCGGCTTCGTCAAACGGAGAGATCGTCTATTCAGCCGTCAAGGCGGAGCGCGCCGAGGTTCCGGCGCCCCCGTTTTGGGGCACGCGCACGGTTACGGAGATCGATCCCGCGCAGCTTTGGGCCTGTTTCGATCTGCGCAGTTTGTACCGGTTGTCGTGGGGTGCGGCCAATACCAAAGGTGAGGCGTTCGAGCGGCTCGTGCGCGAGGATTTCGAGCCGCGGCTGCACCGCTACGAGCGCATGGCAATCGAAGAAGGGCTGCTCGAGCCGCGATTCGTGTACGGGTATTTCCCCGCGGCCGGCTCCGGCAACGACGTGATCGTCGGCGACCCGGCGGATCCGTCAAAGGAAATCGCGCGCTTCACGTTCGCGCGCCAGCCCGGCGGCGAACATCTTTCGCTCGCCGACTATTTGTGCGAACCGCAAAACGGACGGATGTGCGACATCGTCGCGCTGCAGGTGGTGACCGTCGGAACTCGCGCTGCCGAGCGCACCGAGGCACTGCAGCGGGCCGGCGAATACAGCGAGTCGTATTTCTTGCACGGATTTTCCGTGCAGAGCGCCGAGGCACTCGCCGAGTACGCGCACCGCAGGATTCGCCGCGAACTGGGCCTGGATGCCGAGCGCGGCAAACGCTACTCGTGGGGTTATGGCGCCTGTCCGGATCTCTCGCAGCACGAAACGGCATTTGCGCTGCTCGACGCTCGCGCGGCGATCGGCGTCGATCTGACCTCCGCATTCCAAATCGTGCCCGAGCAGTCGACGGCAGCGATTGTCATGCACCACCCCAAGGCCGCGTACTTCAACGCTTCGGCTACGCGCGAGCTCTCCGCCGCGTCGTAATAACCCGTTACTCCGGGACGATGGCGGCGGCTCCAACAGCGCGCTCGGCTTGGCGTTCGAAGAATGCCGAGCGCAGCATCATGGCCGCGGTGTAGAAAACGACGACCGCGACGAGCACGTAAAGCCACTGCAGCGGCAGCGACTTGACGACGTATGCGGCCAGAAGCACTCCCGGTACGCCGCCCACAGCCAAGCCGATTGCCGCCGGGAGCGTGTACGCATCGTAGCGGATAAAGCGGGCGCTGGCGATTGGCATGAGAAACGCGCAGGAGCCCATCATGATGGGAAAGGCCGCGAGCGGGCTCATGCCCAGCAAACTCACCATGATCATTGCCGGCGCGTAGAGCCCGATGCCGAGCGTCATCAGCGCGCCCAGGACGAAGTTTCCGGCGATGCCCACCGCAAGCAGCGTGCCGTGCAGCTCGAATGATTGACCGCCCGAAGGCAGTTTGCCGCTGAACTTCCCCAGGAAGATCGCGCCCGCGACCAGCAGCGCGAGACCCATGCCGATCTGCACGTTGCGGCGCGGCCACTTTGCAACGACCCCTGCTCCCAGCCACGCGCCGAGCACTGAAGCGGCGATCAGCGAAATCAGGGTGACGGGTGCGACGCTGACGATGGCGATGAAAATAATCGCCTCGGCCACCGTCGGCAGCGTGTGACCCACGTTCAGCGTTCCCGGGATGCGTTCGTCCGGAACGAGCTTCCATAACTTGAACGCGGCCGTCGTGGGTGCGAACGAGCCGATACCGAGCGTGTCGAAGAAGTTGGTCACGAACCCGATGGCCAGCTCCAGCGGGTTTGCGGCCTGCCACCCCCGCTTGGCGATCGCTCTGAGCCATACGGCCAGGTAGACGACCACGATAACGGCTAGGACCAGCAGCAGGCTCGTGCGGACGCTCATGGGCCTTTCTTCTACGCCCGGAAGCCGGTTCCGGGCCGAGGTCGAAAGAGCGCTTCGTGACGTTTCCCGACGCCCCGCGGTTACTGCTGGTCATCGGATTGAGCGCATTCTTCGGTGCCGCGTTCGAGAGCCATTACGCACCGGTGCTCCCGAACCGGCCCGGGGGGATTCGATCCTTCCCGCTGCTTGCGATGTGCGGAGCGCTGCTGTTCGTCATCGAGCCGCACAGCGCCATCCCGTTTACCGCCGGCATACTGCTGGTCGGCGCGTGGACGTACGCCTACTATCGCGCAACGCTGCCCGAAGATGCGCGGACCGAAGGCACGAGCCACTTCATTGTGCCCGTCTGCAACATGCTCGTCTATGCCCTAGGCGCCTTCACGCTCGTCGCGCCGCTGTGGGCTTCGATCGGCGTTACGGTCGCCGCGGTGCTGCTGCTCGCCGGACGCCGGCAACTGCACCTGCTCGCGCAAACCGTCGCGCTCTCGGAGATCCTCACGGCCGCGCAGTTCCTGTTGCTGATCGGCGTCGTGCTGCCGCTGCTGCCGCGCGGCCCGTCGATTCCCGGCACGGGCATTACGCCGTACCATATCTGGCTCGCCGTCGTCGCCGTCTCAGGCCTTTCTTACGGAAGCTATCTGCTCGCGCGATACGTGTTTCCCGAGCGCGGGACGCTTCTGGGCGGCCTGCTCGGCGGGCTCTACTCCTCGACGGCGACCACCGTGGTTTTCGCAAAACGATTGGCCGAACAAGGCCGGCGCGGCGATCTCGAGGCCGGAATTCTTTTCGCATCGGCCGTTATGTACGTGCGTCTTGCGGTCATTATCGGAATCTTCAACGCGAGCATCCTGCGCGCCGTCGTCATTCCGCTGCTCGTGCTCTTTGCGCTGGGCTGCGCTGCGGCTTTTCTGCTTTTGCGCACCAATAGCGGCAATGGGCAGCCGGCGTCCGCTCCCGAGACGAGCGAGAACCCGCTGGAAATTTCGACCGCGCTGCTTTTTGCCGCTGCCTTCGTCGTCGTTTCGTTCGTCACGCATTGGGCGAAGGTGCAATTCGGCAACGCGGGCTTGTTCGTGCTTTCGGCGATCGTAGGAGTCACCGATATCGACCCGTTCGTGCTCAGCTTGGTCCAAGGCAGCGTGCAGGCTTTAGCGCCGGTTGCTGCTGCGGTCGCCGTTCTGATCGCAGCAGCGTCAAACGATGCGGTGAAGGCCGCATACGCGCTGATTTTCGGCAAACGGAATGCCGCTCGCGCGGCGGCCGCGCTCGGTGCAATGGCTATCCTCACCCTGGCAGCGGCGTTGATCGTATGGCGGGCGGCATGAGATTTTTCGGCGACGGCGTGCTGTCTCGCCAAGCCGGGCCGTTTTCGTTTACGGAAAGCATCTTCGCGCCGCGGGCCGTGCTGCCCGCACATACGCACGGGAGCTCTTATCTAACGATAACGCTGCTCGGCTCATATCGCGAGACGTATGGACCGAACGAGCGCGAGTGCGTCCCCGGGACGAGCGTAACGCATCCCGCGTTCGAAACGCATTCGCAGCGCTTCGGCGTGCAGGAAGCGCTCTTGCTTCGGGTCGCATGGCGCGAGGGCACGCTGGAGGCTGACGAACGTTTGGCGCCGATCGAGCGTGCCGCCGCTACCCGGAATGCCGCAATCGCGCGCGCAGCACAGAAAATTCACGAAGAACTGCAATCCGAAGATGCGTCCTCGGAGTTGATCCTCGAAGGGCTGGCACTCGAACTGGCAGCGTGTTCGCTCGGCAACCCCGCAATGGCAGGCGGGAGCCGGGCACGGGCGATGCAGACCGAGGCGCTGCTGCGGGCGTCCCTGCGGTCCACGCTTTCAGCCAAATCGCTTGCGGCGCGGCTCGGCGTGTCGAAGGCGACCTTCTTTCGCGACTTCCGCTGCACGTTCGGCTGCACTCCCGGTGAATACCAGCGCCGGTTGCGCGTAGCGGCGGCGATCGCGGCGTTGCGCAAGAGCGACGTGCCCTTTTCCGACATCGCGGCGCAGTGCGGCTTTTACGACCAGAGCCATTTCAACCGCGCGTTCCGCCGCGCCGTCGGCATCTCACCGGCGCAGTTCCGGCGCTTGATACTCCCGTACTAGCGGCGCGAAAGGGCGCGCGTGTAGGGTTCGGCTAGATGACCGTTTCGAGGATCCTCGCTGCGTGTGCAGCGCTCATGCTCTCTGCGAGCGCTGCCGCCTGGGCTGCGGCACCGCTCGAGACGTACTTGAAGATGACGGACGTGGCATGGGCGTCGCCGTCCCCTGACGGCCGGCTCATTGCCTACACGTCCGAGGAGAGCGGCAACTGGCAGGTATGGGTTCGGCATGCCGACGGCTCGGGCCGCAAGCAACTCACGAGCGCCTCGGATTCTGCGGATTTCGCGCAGTGGGTGCCCGGCGACCCGCATCGGATCCTGTACGCCAAATCGCCCGGCGGAAACGGTGCCGATCAGTTTTACTACGTCCGTGACGACACGGCGGCGTCGGCGCCGCTGTTTCCGCGGGAAGGCGCCGTCACGCACGTCTTCGGCGCGTTCTCGCGTGACGGCAGCAAACTGGCGTTTTCGTCCAACAAGCGCAAGCCGGGAGTCTTTGACGTCTACGTGCTCGATCGCCCGACCGGCCGCGTAACCCGCATCTTCACGGTAGAAGGAACCGCTTACGCGACCGCATGGTCCGAAGATGCGCGGCGTTTGCTCGTGCGCAAGATCGCAACGCCGTACAACGACGACCTGTACGTCGTCGACGTACTAACCGGCGTGGCGCGTCCGATCACCAAGCACACCGGCGACGCGACCTTCGACAGCTCGCAGTTCGACGGCAGCAATAGCGTGCTTTGCGTGACCGACCTGCACCGCGAGTTCCGCTCGATCGCGCGAATCGACCTGCGCACGCGCGCCATACGGACCGTGATCGGCCTGCCGTTCGACGTCGATCAAGTGGTGCTCTCGCCCGGGCGCACGACCATGTCTTATATCGTCAATCGCGACGGATACGGCGACGTCGTCGTCGGCGACCCGGAAACGGGCCGGGAGATCGCCCGCCCCTCGATGCCGCCAAGCATCGCGGAAAGCTTGATGTACACGGCGGATGGGCGCGTCCTCGTCTACTCGGCATCCGGTCCGGCATTTCCGAAGGTGACGTGGACCTACGATTTGCGCACGCGCGTAACGACGCGAGTGATGACGCCCGACTTTCACGGCGTGCCGCCCGATTCCATCGTGCAGCCTTCCGTCGTGCATGTGCGCAGCTTCGACGGGCGGCCGATCCAAGCGTGGTATTTCCGTCCGAAAAACGCGGCGCGCGGCCGAATGGCCGTGATGCTGGATATTCACGGCGGGCCCGAGGAACAAGATCGTGCCTGGTTCTACCCATTCGCGCAGTATCTGGCGTCGCGCGGCTACGCGCTGCTCGATCCGAACATCCGCGGCAGTACGGGGTTCGGCCGAACGTTTCTCCATTTGGCGGATGGCAGAAAGCGCGAGGATGCGGTCAAAGACGTGAAAGCGCTGCGCGACTGGCTGGTTTCGGCCGGAGGTGCCGGCTCACGAGCGATCTTCGTCAACGGCGCGTCGTACGGCGGTTATATCGTGCTCTCGTCGCTGTATCACTATCCCTCGGCCTGGGCCGGCGGCATCGACGTCTACGGCGTTGCCGACTGGGTCGACTTTCTGCAGCGCACGGCGCCGGAACGGCGAAGCAACCGCGAAGGCGTCTACGGATCGCTGCAGCGCGATCGCGCTTTTCTGGCGTCCATTTCTCCCATCAACCACCTCGATCGGATGCGCGGACCGCTGCTCATCGCCGCCGGCAGGAACGATACCATCGTGCCGATCGAGCAAAGCCTGCGCCTGGCGGACGCGCTCCGGCGCCGCGGCGTCCCCGTCGAACTCCACGTCTTTGCGCACGAAGGGCACGCCTTTTCGAGCGTTGCGGACTTGACGATGCTCTACCGGTACACGACTACATTTATACGGCGCTACTCGCCGCGCTGACGCGCCGGCACGAGCGCTCTTCCAAACCGTAAAAGCCGACTGCGGCTCGGCTTTTTTGCCGCTTGCGCGTGCTTTCGAAAGGCGTGTACGCCGGGCCGTCGCGAAGTTGTTAGGGGCTGCTTTTGAGGAGTGTGAGTATGTCTATTTCCGCCCCGCCCGGTGGACCCCGCATCTGGCCTACCGTTATCGGCGCGCTGCGCGATTCGTTTTCGCTGATCCGCGGCAACCCATTGGTTCCCGCCGCATTCGTCGCGATCGGTTCGCTTTTGGCCGTAGGCGCGTATACGATCGCCGCCCGAAATCAGGTGCCGGCAGGATTCTCTCCGGGATTGTTCGCCCTGAGTGCCCTGTGGGTCGTCATTTTCCTTACGCTCTACTACTCTGCGTTCGCGGAATCCATCCGCAGCCTGCGGCCCGATTTTCGAATGACGGGGCGGATGCTGCTGGGAGTCATCGGCAACTCGTTCCTCGCCGGCATCTTGACCTTCGCGGCAGGTCTCTGCTTTGTCATTCCCGCGTACTGGGTCGGCGTCAAAGTCTCGCTGATGCCTTTTGCGTACGCGCTTCGCAACGGAGCTCCGGAAACGCTGCGCGTCAGTTGGGAAATGACGAACGGCTACTATTGGCAAACGCTCGGAATGTACTTACTCGTCGGCCTTCCGACTGCGGCCGCGATGTTCGTTTTAGAGTTCGCGTCCATCTTCGTGCGCACGACATGGGCCGAAATACTGCTGGTCCCGCTCATCTTAGCGGTGTTCGTGTGGGCAACGTACTTTCAATCCTTGGCGTACGCGCGATGGACCGATGCGCTGCTGCCGCGCGCGGACGGAATGCAGTTCGCCGCCCCCGCTCCTGTGCCTGCATAAGTCGTTCGACAAACCTTCAACCGCGCCGAGACGGACTGCATCCCTTTTCGGAAGCCGCTCGGAAATTTGCATCCTGTAAATTTCCTGCTGCTCTGCTTTTTGGAGAGAACGAAGTTTTGAAGAAGACATCCTGTCTTGCTCCAAAAAGCCAGAGCCTTCCGAAAAGGGATGCAGCCCGCCTCGGCGCATCCTTAAACTCATCGTATGCCTCGCGATGGCGCGCTGTGAGGGCAACGTATTAACGTGGCGATCGTAGTCTTTCTGCGCGGAGTCAACGTCGGGGGACATCGCCGCTTCCGGCCGGCGGCGTTGGCAAAGCAGCTGGATCGCTACGG
>DASRDE010000075.1:0-6885 GCA_035652755.1 Vulcanimicrobiaceae bacterium
GATGCCCGGCGCGCGCGCTGTAATGCTGCTCGACCGCTACCGCGTAGCCGGCAATTTTCACCACGTCTTCGTCCGGCAAGCAAGCCCGGCGGCGATCTTCATCCGGAGTCGCGACGTTACGGGTGCCGGAACCTGCGGCCTCGGGCTGCAAAAAGACGAGTTTGAGCGCTTTGCTGCCGATCCGGCGGCTCAAGACTTTTCGATAACCGGATTGCAGCGCCGGCTTAAAAACGTAAAACTGGTCCGGATCCACGTTGCCTTGTACGACGTTCTCGGCCAGCCCGTACGCGGCATCGATGAGGACGACGTCGCGAAACCCGCTTTCCGTATCCAGCGTGAATGCGACGCCGGCCGCGGCCAAGTCGGAACGGACCATCTTCATCACGCCGACCGAGAGCGCGACGCGGAAATGGTCGAAGCCGCAATCGATGCGATAGTGGATCGCGCGTTCGAGAAAGAGACTCGAAATGCAGCGCACGTATGCTTCCAGTACGGCGTCCGCGCCGGCGACGTTGAGGAAGCTCTCGTGCTGGCCTGCGAAGCTCGCGGTCGGCAAGTCCTCGGCGGTTGCCGAACTGCGCACCGCGACGCTCAGCGACGGACCGTACTGTTCCTCCAGGGCGCCATAGGCGTCGATAATTTCCCGCTGCAGGTCCGCCGGAATGGCGCACGACGCGACGATTGCGCGCGCTTTGGCGGCGCGGCGAGCGAAGTCGTCCAGGTCCGCGGCGTCAATGCCGTCCAGCTGTTCGTGAAGTGCGTCCCACGCATTTGCGGCGGTGAGCACATAGCGGTACGCATCGGCGGTAACGGCAAAACCGCCGGGCACCGGAATGCCCGAAGGGCGCAGCTCGGAATAGAGCTCGCCCAGCGATGCATTCTTGCCGCCCACCGACGCGACGTCGTCAACGCCCAGGCCATCGAAGCCGCGGATATATTTCAACCCGCCTGCAATCGCCATCTCAGCTCTGCGGCGGGGCGGGATTTACCCACTCCGTTCCGTCGTCGTACTTCACGCGCATCACCGCGCAGTAAGGCAGCGCCGTACCAATCGGAAAGATCTCGGGGTCGACCGAGAATTCATGATCGATCCGGACGCCGCTTGCGAAAGAGCCGACGTCCTTGGCAAGCGCGATCAGCGAGCCGCGCGACACCAAACCGAAATCGACTTCCTTGGCGGTCTTCGATGCATCGTTGGTATAGGCGACTTCCAAGAAGCCCTCGGTATATGGAAACGGCGCCGCGCCGTGGTACTCGCCGTACGGATCGATCCAGGGGTGCCCCGGTGACGTTACGGCGTGCTGGTGCGGATTGCACTGGGCGACGGTGATGTTCGAACCCGCGGTCTGCCGCAGCGTCTGAGCAGCAGCCGATACGGCTAGGGCAACGGCAATTGCCGCAGTCAGCGACGCAGCGCGCGCAAATGGTACTAGCATACAACTTTCTCTTTCACGGGATGTGCGAGACCCGGTGCTCGCAATTCGCGAATGACGACCTGAGGCAGGAGCGAGACCACGTCTTCGCGCCTGCACAGGCGCGTTGCGGCGATGAGCGCGGTTGCGGCTCCGGCTGCGCTTCCCAGACGTAAACCTTCGACCAGCGACTGATTCTCGTCCAGCGCAATCGCAAGCCCCGCCACCATCGAATCTCCCGATCCGACGGTGCTGCGCGAGCGGATCTCCGGCGGCACGGCCTTCCACGCGCCGATCGCGTTCACGCCGATCGCGCCGAGCGAGCCTTGCGAGATCACCACTTGCTCGGCGCCGCGTTGGTGCATCTTCAGTGCCGCGTCGAATACGGCGTCGTCGTCGTCGAGGGCAATACCGAGCAGTTGCGAGGCCTCTTCGACGTTCGGCTTCACCAGCGCCGGATGCGCCTCGAGCGCGTACGACAATGCCTCGCCCGACGTGTCGACTACGCACCGGACGCCGCGCTCTTTGAGGCGCACGATCAAGTCCCGATAGATCCACGGCGGAGCTCCGGGAGGCACGCTTCCGCCCAGAACGACGACGCCGCGAGCCGGAACGGCGTCGAGCCGCCCTTCGAGTTCTCGAAGATGCGCGCTTCGAATACGCGCGCCCGGCAGATACAGCCGGCTGCGCCGGCCGCTCGCGCTCTCGTAGATCGTGATGTTCACGCGTGTCGCATCGTCGACGCGGATAGCGACGAACGGCACCGCTTCCTCGCGCAGCTTTTCCTCAAGCAGATCGCCCGTCAATCCGCCCGAAAACATCATTGCCACCGTCGAGCCGCCCAGGCGCGCTATCACGCGGCTCGCATTGACGCCCTTGCCGCCCGGATCGAGCGAATCGAGGGAGCAGCGGTTCTTGCCGCCGAGTTCGAGCCGGTCGAGCGCCACCGCCTCGTCGAGAGCGGGATTGAGCGTAACCGTCGTTATTTGCGGCACGGCTGCAAGCTCATCAGCGTTTCGCGCGTGATGAAGCCTTCCAATTTGCGCCCGCCGCTGATGACGGGGAGTTGATGGTAGCCGTCTTCATCCAACAGGCGCAACGCGTCCAGCACCATCGTTTGCGGCGCGAGCGTGGTCAGGTCGCGCGCGTGCGTCATGATGGCGCTCACGCAGATGTCGGCGGGGTCGCGCCCGCGCAGCCGAGCGAAATCGGCAATCGTCACCATGCCGGCGAGCACCCCGTTCGACGCCACCGCCGCATAACGGCTGCGGCTCTGTGCCATGGCTTGAAGGGCCTCGGCGCAGGTCGCATACCGCTCAATAACGCATGCCGGCCGCTCCATGACGTCGGCACACGGGAGTCCGTACAACGCCGGCCTTGGCGCGTCCGTGCTCGAAGGTTGGGTGCTCATGCTTCAAAGCCGACGATCACCTTGAGCGCATGCGTCGCTGCCGCGTTGGCGAAAGTCTCGTACGCCTCCATGAAACGCTCGGCCGCGAAGTGATGCGTAACGAGCGGCTTCGGATCCAGCCGTCCGCTGCAAACGGCTCTTAAGAGCGTCGGAGTCGTCACCGTGTCGACCAAGCGCGTGGTGATCGTAATGTTCTTGGACCACAGCCGCTCCAGATGCAGGTCTACCTTCGTGCCGTGTACGCCGATGTTGGCGATGACGCCGCCGGGCGCGACGATGTCTTCGCAAACGATGAACGTGGCCGGCACGCCCACGGCTTCGATCGCGACGTCGACGCCGCGGCCGTGCGTCATCCCCATCAGTGCTACGGTGGGATCGCACACGCTGCTGTCGATGGTTGCCGTGGCTCCGAGCCGCCGAGCCGCGTCGAGCCGGTTGCCATCGAGATCGACGACGATCAGCTCGGACGGTGAGTAGAGCTTTGCGGTGAGAATCGCCGCCAGGCCGATAGGACCGGCGCCGACGATTGCCACGGTATCCTGCGGCTTGATGCGGCCGTTGAGCACGCCGCATTCGAAGGCTGTGGGCAGAATGTCGCTCAGCATCGCAATCGCATCGAGATTTACGTCCGGCGGGAGCGGATAAAGGCTCGTGTCGGCGTAGGGGATGCGCACGTATTCCGCCTGCGTTCCGTCGATGACGTGCCCGAGGATCCACCCGCCGTTGACGCAATGCGAGTACATGCCGCGGCGGCAGTACTCGCACTTGGCGCACGACGTGATGCAGGAAATCAACACGCGGTCGCCCGGCTTGACCTCCGTGACGCCCGAGCCCACCTCCTCGACGATACCCACGCCTTCGTGACCCAGGATACGGCCCGGCTCGACTTCGGGCACATCGCCTTTGAGAATGTGCAGATCGGTGCCGCAGATCGTGGTTTTGAGTATTCTTACAACTGCGTCGGTAGGAGCGTGCAGCTGCGGCCGAGGCCGGTCTTCGATACTCTTCTTGCCCGGGCCGTGATACACGACGGCCTTCATGGTTTGAACGGCCAAGCCGTGGGGCTCTTCGACCCGCGGAAGCGTCGTATGCATGCCAACCTCCAAATCAAACGACGGCGACGTCGTTATGGACCGCGGTAACGCCTTTGATACTCCAGGCTGCGCGCGCGGCTTCTTCGCGCTCGAACCAGCTGCGAACGGTGCCGCTCAACGTCACCGCCCCGCCCGCGACGTGAACGACGATATTGTCCGCGTCGACCAGGGCGTTGCGGTGCAGCCGGCGATGCACTTCCTTGCGGACGTCGGTCTCGGCCGGTGAATGCTGAAGAACTATGGAGTTCGTCACTCCTTTGACGCCCGCCGCGCGGCGGGCGACGTGTTCGGCCTCCAGACGCTGATAGTGCCACGGCACCTCGCCGGTCAGCGTAACCCAGCCCTGCTGCACGATGACCTGAATCGTCCGAGGCAGTGCCGCGTCCCACTCGAGCATGCTGGTAATGGCGCGCGCAATGTCTGCGTCTCCGCGAGCGTGCACGTGGGGAATATCGACCGCGATCTCCTCGACGATCGCGCGCACGCCGCGCACCCGGCGGACGGCCTCCTCAACGGCCCATTTCTCCGCAAGAGTGTCCACGGATCCGGTCAGCGTGACCAAGCCGCCGTCCGCTGCGACGCCGATGCGCTCGGAATGGACCCGCGGATCCGAATCCAGCTCCGCGAGGACGTCGTCGCGAAGTACTTCATTGGATGTCTTGATCATAATGGGCTCCTCCGGTTGTATTGAACGCTCGCCGCGAGACCGGGTGCGGAACGACTTGGGAACGCCGCGTTCCCAGCAGGGTCGATTGCGCGGTCTATACTGGCCACGTCAACGCGAGGAGAGCATCATGTCGGAACTTGCCGAAAAAACGGCCGCCTTGCTCAAACGCTACGGGGTGCACGTGCCGGTAACGGATGAGCGCTTCGCGGGCCACGCGGACCTCGAGCGCGGGACGCCTCTCCAAATCGTCTTCCGGCCGGACGACCGCTATGGGCGTGTCGCCGCCGTGGTGTGCGCCGGTGTAGAAATTATCCGTGCTTGCCCGCTGACGCGAGAAAAGGCGGCGGGCATCGTCGATAAACTGCGGCGGCGCGGAGTGCTCCCTGCGCTGTACCAAGAGCGCGCGACGCTGACGCACCTGCTCGTACGCTGCAGCGAGCTCTATCTGCGTGAAAACCTCGAGCGCTTGGAGCTCGACCCCGTCTACTTGAGGCAAAACGACTACCGCATTGCCGGCGTGCAGCTCGTCCCGCAGGGGCCGCTCCACGCCGAACCGCGTTTGGCGCCGCACGCTCACGATAAGAACGCCGTCTTCGCGCACCGCCCGTAGGCTATAGCCGAATGATTCATCCGTTGGAACCTGCTCATTCGCCGTTCGACGCGCTGCTCGAACGGGCGCAGTCGCTAGCGCCGATCGAAGCGGCAATCGTCGACCCGCTCGATTCGCTGTCGCTCGGGGGCGCGTTGAGCGCGGCAAGCAAAGGCCTTATCAAGCCGGTGCTGGTGGGCGACCCCAACGCGATTTACGACGCGGCAAACCGATGCGGCTGGAGCCTGCGGCACGCCCGCATCGTTCATGCGTCCCCGGGAGAGGAGTCGGCTGCGGCCGTTGCGTTGGCGGCCGGCGGCCACGTCAAGATCGTCGTCAAAGGCGCACTGCACAGCGATGCGCTGCTGCACTCGGTGCTCGCCGAGCCGCGTCTTTTGACGGGACGGCGATTGAGTCACGTGGTCGTCTTCGAACTGCCGCAGCGTGAGAACCCGCTCATCGTGACCGACGGCGCGGTCAACATCGCACCCAACCTCGAGCAAAAGGCGCAGATCGTGCAAAACGCGATAGACGTCGCCCGAACGCTCGGTCTGGAGTTGCCGAAAGTCGCGATCCTGGCGGCCGTAGAGACCGTCGTGTCGGGGATGACCGCAACCATAGACGCCGCAGCGCTCTCGGAAATGGCGCGCCGCGGACAAATCACGGGCGCGCTGGTCGACGGGCCGCTCGCGTTGGACGACGCGCTTTCCATCGACGCTGCCGGAGCAAAGCACATCGACTCGCCCGTTGCGGGCTGCGCGGACGTGCTCGTGGCGCCCGACCTGCAATCCGGAAACATTTTGTACAAAGCCTTCGACGTTCTGCTGCGGGCACGATTCGGCGCGGTGATCGCCGGTGCGGCCGTCCCGATCGTCTTTACGAGCCGCGCCGACTCCATCGAGGCTCGCGTGTTGTCGTGCGTGCTCGCCCGCCTTCTTGCTGAAGAGAAGCCGCGATAACGATGCTCGGAAAAACACTGAACCCCAACGGGGCGACCGCTGCACCTGCAGGCGCGCCGCCGAAGACGCCGCACTGGGCCGGTACCAGGACGCGCACGACTCGAAATCTGCTCGTCCTGACGATCGTCGTCGTGCTCGTTGCGGCTGCAGCTGCGCTATGGCTGCTGCGCCAGCGTTCGGCGGCGAACGTTGCCTACGATGCCGCTGCGGTCGTGCGGGGGAACCTCACGCAAAGCGTCACTGCGTCGGGCACCGTAAACGCACAAGATACGGTCAGCGTGGGTACGCAGGTCTCGGGAACCATTCAAACGCTGTACGTCGACTTCAACAGCCGGGTTCGCAAAGGCCAAGTCCTCGCGCAGCTGGATCCGAGCCAATTTCAAGCGCAGCTCGATCAGGCGCGCGCCGCGCTCGCACAAGCGGCCGCGCAGGCGGCGGCAAGCCGTCAATCGGAAACGGGCGCGAGGTTCTCAGTCGACGCAGCTTCCGCAGCAGCGAGCGCAACGCGGAGCGGCGTCGTAAAGGCCCGGGCAGCCCTTTCGCTCGCGCGCCAAACGTTATCGCGCGATCGCGTATTGCTGTCGCGTGGCTATATCGCACAGAGCCAGTACGACGCCGATTTCGCCAATGCGATTGCGGCGCAAACCGCTCTGGATTCGGCGAATGCAACGGCACTTCAATACTCGGCGCAAACGCGAGAAACCGGAGCGCAGGCGCTCGGCTCGGCGAGCACCGCTCAGGCGGCGCAAGCCG
>DASRDE010000076.1:0-5505 GCA_035652755.1 Vulcanimicrobiaceae bacterium
GGTTTGCGCGCCGCGGTCGCCGTCAGCGCTTGGGAGCGCGGTTGCCGCGTGGCTGACCATGGTGATTTTCGGCGACCTCGGACTGATGGCCACGTCGCTCGCGACGCGCATGAGCCTGGGCACGCTCGTGCTCTTGACGGCGATCAATCCGGTCGAGGCGTACAAGATTGCCGCAGTGGCCGCACTCTCCGGCTCCATCGACGTGCTCGGCCCCGGCGGCAGGTTGACGGCGGATCTGTTGGGTTCGGCGATTATGCCGGCGATGGTTGCGGTTTTGGCGGCATGGTCGCTCGCGGCGTTGGGTGCGGGCTACTTCATCCTGGGAAGGCGCTCGGATGCGTAGCGTGCTCGTTGCCGCCGCGCTGCTGGGAATCGCGGCGTGCGGTCCGCATGAATCGCAGCCGGCGCAAACGGCGGGATTTGCGGTTTCCGTCTCGCCGGGCGTTGCCGGCGAACCGAACGTCATTCGCATCACGCCGGGCAGCTCGGCCGGAGCGGTCGACGCCGTCGTACTGGACATGCCGGAGATGCCGATGCCTCGGAAACCGCTGCGCGTGACACGCATGAGCGAGGGCGCCTACGAAGTCGACGGCGTCCAGTTTTCAATGGCCGGAACCTGGCGCGTGCGCGTGCTCGAACATGGCCGGACGCTGGCGTCCGCCGAGATCGTGGTCCGCTAGGCTAGTTCTCCGCTCAGTACTTTGCGCGCGGGTCGAATGCCACGCCCTGCGGCGGCACCGTTGACGACAACCCCTGGGTGATCTTTCGTTTGAGCGTGCCGGAAGCGTAGTCGTACACGCCGACGTCCAAGCTCGTAAAGTCGGCGACGTAGTCGTTGAGCTCGGCCGGATCGAATGCGTGGAAGAGCGGCTCTCCGACTTGCGCGTATTGGCGCGACGGATGCGACGAGCCCGGCGGAAAGACGTCGACCGCCGGTGCACCGACGTCGCAAATGACGGCATTTCCGGTCTTGTCGAACGCGAGACCTCCGGGGTAGCGCGTAAGGATGAAACTCGTAACGATGGGCAAGCCGTGCGCGCTGGCAAACTCGTCGACTTGACCGAAGCCGGCTCCGCGGTTTGTCGAGAGCGACCAGAACAAATTGCCGCTGGCATCGAGCGTGATGCCCAGACCAAGCGGGTCGGCGGCGGTGTCTTGGAGCGTGCGGTACGGTTTAGTCTGCCCCGGTTTATACACGTCGATAAAGCCTGCGCCGCTCGATCCGCTTCCATTGGAGACGAAGACCGTTCCGGCGTTCGAAACCACGACGTCGACGGGAGCTGTGCCCGGATCGCTCAACGTGAGCTTCGGCGTCGTCGCTCCCTTTGCGAACACGAGGACGCTGCCGCCGCCGTAGTTCGTCACGTAGAGGTTGCCGTTGCTGTCCACGGCCATGCCGTCCGGTACGTTCAAAAACGATCCGGCGATTTGGCCGAGCATCGTCCCGGTGGGATTGTAGATGTTGATAACGTTCGCATGCGCGGTTGACACGTACACGAGTTTGCTCGTCACCGCGGCGGGGGACATCCAACTCTTCACGGGCGGAGCAATGGACAACGGATACGCGATGCGCGACGGCGGTACGGGCTGCGGGGCTTGCACCGAGCGGCTCAGTTGGCCGTTAGAACCGGGTGCGTTTGGGACACCCGAAGACGAAGCCGCGCAACCGGAGAGCAGCAAGCCGCACAGTGCGGCGGCAACGGCAAAAGATCGAGACATGGAAAACGCCTCCCCTCTGCTATGGAGGATGCGGTTTCTCCGCATGCCAGTCCTTCGAGTGCGTGGGGCGCGCACGAGGTTCGGATTCCGCGTGCCAGTCCTTCGACTGCGTAAGGCGCGCACGAGGTGCGCGCCGTAGCTCCGCTCAGGATGACACATTTTCCGCGGGCCGGTCCTTCGACTGCGCTATGGCACGCTGCGCGTGCCGTAGGCTCCGCTCAGGATGACACAATTGCCGCATGCCGGTCCTTCGACTGCGCTATGGCACGCTGCGCGTGCCGTAGGCTCCGCTCAGGATGACACATTTTCCGCGTGCCAGTCCTTCGACTGCGTAAGGCGCGCACGAGGTGCGCGCCGTAGCTCCGCTCAGGATGACACAATTGGTCCTTCGACTGCGCGCGCAAAGCGCGCCCCGCTCAGATTACCACTCTTCGCCGGACCAGAAAGCAACGTTCGGCAGCGACGAGCCGGTGGGATTGCCCGAGCCGATGAGGATCCACGTTACCTGGTGGGAGTACAGCGGAATCTGGTTGATGTCGCCCGTGTACAGCTGGTAGTTGTTGGAAGTCGTTACGTGCGAGCCTTGCGGGCCGCCGAACGGCTTTGCGCCCGACCAATAGATCTGGATCGGCCCTGAGAACGGCCCGAACTGGCCGTTGCTGATGTTGAACTTGACGCCCCACAGTGCGAGCACGTCGCCCATCGTGTAGATCGTTCCGGTGCGCTTTACGTGATTGGGATTCGCAGACTCGACGTGAATCGTGCCGCTGGCGTCGTGCGAATGAATCTCATAGAAGCAGCCCGGCTTGCTGTGATCGTTCGGATCGTACGCGTAGTTGGTGAAGTTGTAGATCGGACCGCCGGGGCCGTTATACGTACCATCGGCATCGGGCGCGGCAATACCCAGACCGTCCGGAGTTGCGACCTGCGTACCGTTATAGTAGATGCCCAGGAACACGTGGATGTGGTACTGGCCGGGGCCGGAGTACATCGTGTACGTGCAGGGGATCTTGTCGCCGGTCGGACCGGTGAAGGACGTGCCGGCCGGGCCCATACCACCGTTCGCGTAATCGCCGTCGCCGTTCTCGATGGCTACCCCGCCCAGGAACTGGTTGTCGGTACCGTTGATCTGGCCCTTACCGACGTTAATGGTCGTTTGACTGGGCGTCGGCGTCGCTTGCGGCGCCAGTTGCTTGGCGCGATCGAGCGGGACCCCCGTGTTCGAGGTGGCGCCCCCGCCGCAGGCGGCAAGGACGAGGAGCAAACCAACAGACGCAAAGCGTGAGGCGATATTTCGGCGCATAGCGCAATGCTACCGGAATATTTCCGGCCTCCGCAGGTGCTGCCGGTCCTCTGGGACCGCCCCTTTAGTCCTATCGCCCCACTGTTCGAGCGGAGACCGACTCCCCTTAGGACGGGCAGGTGAATTTTGCCGCTAGCGCAGGCAGCGGCTGAGGTGCACACTGAGCGCAGGGGCTCGCCTCCGGCGAGCCGCCTTGCTTGCATGTGGAGGAAAGATTGGTGAAGAGTCTACGGACAATCTTCGCTGCGGCCGCCATTGCATCGTTCGCAGCCGCCTGTAACGGCGGCGGCAACAACGGCGCGGTACCGCCCGCGTCGAAGAGCAATGCCGTTCCGGGCAGCACGCACTCCGTGATGCTGTCGCACGTGAAGACCGGAAAAAGACAAATATTCTACAGCCGCTCGTACTTGAAATCGCATCCGCAATTTGCGGCATTGGGGCCGCATGCGCTCAAGACGCGGCTGGCGCCGGCCAACAACCTGCTGTACGGCGGCGGCCCGATTCAGAAAGTGCCGCACATCTACCTGATCTTCTGGGGATGGTCGAGTCAAAACGACGCGACGCACGACCCCAACGGGCTGGCGACGTATCTGATCAACTACGTGAGCGCGCTCGGCGGCAGCAACCTTGCGAACATCGCGACGCAGTACTATGAGAACGCCCGCGGATACATCACGAATCCGACCGGACAGCTCAGCGGCACGTGGTTCGACAGCTCGCAGCCGCCGCAGAACTACGCCGAGTCCGACATTCAAAGCGAAGCCAATAAAGCGATCACGCGCTTCGGTTATAATGCGGACGCGGACTACTTCGTCGTTACGCCGCACGGCGTGACCACCAGCGGCTTCGGTTCGCAATGGTGCGCGTTCCACAACTCGATGAGCTCGGGCAACGGGCCCGTCGCGTACACGGACTTCCCGTATATCCCGGATGCCGGCTCTGGTTGCGGTCAGGGCTCGGTCAATTCACCGGGAACGCTCGACGGCGTGAGCATCGTCGGCGGGCACGAGATGACCGAAACGATCACCGATCCGGGCGCCGGGAACGGCTGGCTCGACTCCGGCGGCCAAGAGATCGGCGACAAGTGCGCGTGGACCAACCTCCAGAACGACGTGATGTACGGCGGCGCGAGCTTCCCGAATCAGCCGGAGTGGAGCAACGCGACGAGTTCGTGCGTCCATTCGTACGGCACGCCGCCGACGCCCACGCCGTCGCCGGTACCGACGCCGACACCGACGCCGACTTCTACCTCGACTCCGAAACCGACGCCCACGCCCAGCGGAAGCCCGACGCCCAAGCCGACGTCAACACCGGCCGGATGCTCCGGTCAACTGCTGGTCAACCCGGGCTTCGAATCGGGTCAAACCGGTTGGAGCTCGACCTCGGGCGTCGTTAACACCGACGGTCAATTCTCGCACACGGGTGTCGGATACGCGTGGCTGGACGGCTACGGGTTCACCCACACCGACACGCTCAGCCAAAGCGTGCGCATCCCGGCCGGATGCCATGCGACGCTCAGCTACTGGCTGATGATCCAAACGCAAGAGTACGGCAACACCCCGTATGACGTGCTCAAGCTGCAAGTCAACGGAACGACGCTGCAAACGTTCTCGAACGTCAATGCGGGACCGTATGCGCAGACGTCCGTCGACATCTCGAGATACGCGGGCACCACGGCGACCATCAAGTGGACGGGAACCGAGGATTCAAGCCTGGCGACCTCGTTCTTCATCGACGACACGGCCGTAACGCTGCACTAAGCAGCGCCGGTCGCTTGCAAACGGCTCGCCGCACCGCGGCGAGCCGTTTTCATGCGCAAAGCAAGCGGGCATTTGTTAAAATTGCGATGAGAGAGAAACGCCGGCGGCAGGCCGCCGAGCTGGACGGTGTTAAACTCTAGAGGATGCGGCCGTCCATCGCGCTTTTAGCATTGGCATCTTGTTGCGCCCTCGCCGCGTGCGGCGGAGGCGGCGGCGGAGCCTCCAGCAACGCACTTCCCTCGGGCGGCTCGCCTTCGTCGGGCCCCAACCCTACGGGTACTCCGCTGCCCACGCCCGCGCCCAGTTCTCCGCCGGGCATCGGCGTGCTTCAGCACATCGTGATCATCGTTCAGGAAAACCGCTCGTTCGACAATATTTTCGGCGGACCCAACGGGTTTCCGGGCAGCGACTTCGCCACCAGCGGCCAGATGAGCACCGGACAGACGCAGCCGCTGCAGCAGATTACGTTCAAAGATCGTCACGACATCCAGCACACGCACACGAACTTCGTGACGCAGTACGCCGGCGGCAACATGTATTTCGATCTCGGCAAGCCGGACGACCCGACGTTTCCGTACACCTACCTTGACCGCGCGGACACCGCGCCGTACTGGAGCATGGCCTCTCAGTACGTGCTTGCCGATCGCTTCTTCGAGTCAAATAACGGTCCGAGCTACGAAGCGCATCAATATCTGATTGCGGGCCAGTCGCAAATGGCAGTCG
>DASRDE010000077.1:0-2524 GCA_035652755.1 Vulcanimicrobiaceae bacterium
GGCGTGTCGCCGGGGATGTCGGCCTCGCTGAGCAGCGTTCCGACGAGCTCCGACGTGTCGTCGTTCACGGCCGCGTTCTGAAACGCCAGCGTGTAGTGCCCGTTTTCCATCGAATAGATCTCGACGTGCCGGTCCACCGCATCGATCGCCGCGATCAACGCGGCCATCTGTTCGTGGGTCTGCCGGCGCACGCTGATGTCGCGTCCCACGAAAACCCAGTGTGAGAAATGCCCGCTGGGCTCGCGCAGCGGGCGCGCCGTGTACTCCAGCCAGAACGTCGAACCGTCCTTGCGGCGGATCATGACTTCCTTTTCGACGTCGCGCCCCTGTTCGATGTTCGATCGAATCGCTTCGAGCGCTTTTGGATCGTTCTGCGGCGCGAAGAGCAGCGCGTAGGGCTCTCCCGCGAGATCGCCTTCGCGATATCCCGTTGCCTTTAAGAACGGCGCGCTGACGTACTCGATGCGCGGGCCGCCTTTTCGCGGCGGCGTAAAATCGGTCACCATGACGAAGTCGAGCGCCTCGTTGATGGCGCGCGAAAGCAGGCGCATCGATCGCTCGGCATTGCGGCGTGCCGTGATGTCGCGGCAAATCGTGACGTAGCGGCGGACGACTCCGTCCTCGTCGGCCAGCGGCTGGCAATGCACTTCGGTCCAAAAGTGCGATCCGTCTTTGCAGTAGATCGGCAGTTCGAATTGCCGGGCGACGCCTTTGCGCACGTCGCGCGCGATGGTGCGCAGCATGGCCAGATCGGTTTCCGGGCCGAACGCAAGCGGCGACGAGCGCTGGAAAATCTCCTCGCGAGTATACCCGGTGCGAAGAATCGTGTGATCGTTCACGTAGACGTGGCGGCCGGGCCAGTCGCCGTCCGAGCCGAGCTCGTGTATCGAGATGCAGTCGCCGGCACGGTCGATAGCGCGCCGCAGCAGATGCGAGTGGCGCGCGGTTTCGAGCAAGCTCTGCGCAACCTCCGCGAGATCGCGCAACCCTTCGAGTTCGCTGGGCGCAATCGTCCGCGCAGCCGTATCCATCACTGCGAGCGTCCCGAGAATGGCACCATCCCCGCCGCGCAGCGGCACGCCTGCGAAAAAGCGGATGCGCGGGCCGGCTGCGACCCAGGGATTCTCGCGGTGCTCCTTGCTTTGCAATGCATCGGCGACGACGATGCCGTCGCGGCTGGCCAGGACGGCCGGCAAGAACGAGCAGCAAGAGAGCGGCAGCTCAGCGGGGAGCGCCGGAGAACCGGTCTGCGCCTCGACGACGGCGGCGTCGCCTTTTACCAGAGCAATTCCCGCGATCGGCACCTCGTAAAGGGCCGCGGCGCGCCGCACCAGCGCTCCGAAAGCTTTCACCTTACCAGTATCGCACGGCAGCCCGGCGCCAAGGCGCGCGGCCGGTTAAATTTAGAGCAACGCTCGGCGCAGATCGCTTAACAGGTTTCTTAAGAAGGTCACGAACCGCGCAGCGGCCGCGCCGTCGATCACGCGATGGTCGTACGAAAGCGAAAGCGGCTGAATGAGGCGCGGCTCGAATTGCGTGCCGTTCCAAACGGGCCGCATCGTTGCTCTGCACGCCCCGAGGATCGCGACTTCCGGGGCGTTGATGATCGGCGTGAAGTACGTACCGCCGATGCTGCCCAGGCTGGAGATCGTGAACGTGCCGCCCTGCATCTCCGAGGGCGAGAGCTTTCCGTCGCGCGCCTTTGCCGCCAGTTCGGCGCTCTCCGAAGCTAGTTGGGCGATGCCCTTGGCGTCCGCATTTCGAATGACGGGAACGACCAGACCGCCCGGCGTGTCGGCCGCAAAGCCGATGTTATAGTAGTGCTTGAAGACGAGCTCCTCGCCGTCGAGCGAGCTGTTGAACTCGGGAAACTTCTTCAACGCGGCCACGCAGGCTTTGATCAAGAACGCGAGCATCGTCACCTTCACGCCGCTCTTGGCGAATTCCGCGTTGAGCTCGCTGCGGAAGGCTTCCAGTTCGGTGACGTCGGCGTCGTCGTTCTGCGTGACGTGCGGGATCGTGACCCAATTGCGCTGCAGGTTTGCGCCCGAGATTCGCTTGATGCGCGAGAGGGGCCGGCGTTCGACCTCGCCGTACTGCGCGAAATCGATTTTGGGCCACGGCGCGAGCGCAAACCCCGTGCCCGGCGCGGCGGCGCCGCCGCGATCGCCGTCTTGCAGCGAACGCTTCACGAACTGCTGAACGTCCTCGCGCGTCACGCGGCCGTTCGGTCCGGTCGGCGCGACGCGGTGCAAATCGACACCGAGTTCGCGCGCGAAGCGCCGTATCGACGGACTGGCGTGCACGACGCCGTTGCTCGCGGGCACGCCCGCATCCGCGACCGAGACCCGCGATGCCGGCGGCGCTGCGATTTGCGCGCTCGACGTGTCGCGCGTTTGCGGCTTGGGCTCGCTCGGCGCGGGGCGATGTTGCTGCTGCGCTGGCGCGGACTGCGCGGCCGAGTCGGCCGTCAGCGTTGCTATCGGCGTGCCTTTCGAGACTTTGTCGCCCGGGCGCACCTTTA
>DASRDE010000078.1:0-4500 GCA_035652755.1 Vulcanimicrobiaceae bacterium
GAACGCTTCGCGATGATAGTGCAGGAACTCGGGCGTCGCCAGCGCGACATCCCACGTGCCGGCCGCAAGCGCTTCGAGCAGGCCGGCGCGCTCGTCGGCGCCGATCGAGCCGTTCGCTCGAAGGATCCGCAGGCCGAGCGCGTCCAAGCGCCGGGTCAACGCATCGTGCTGATCGTTGGCAAGCGCTCGCAGCGGATAAATCACCAGCGTCTTTTGTTCGGATTCGAGCGCGCGGTACGCGGCCGTATATTGAAAGCAGAACGACTTGCCGCGTCCGGTGCCAAGGATTGCCAGCGTGTTTTTACCGGCCTCCACGCGTGCGAGCACCTCGTCCTGTGCCGCATGCGGCAGCGCTTCGCCGATGAGCGCGCGCCGGATGGCGTCGCGATCCGTTTGCGCGCGCACCTGAACCGCGAACGTATCGGCGACGCGAACCGCTTCGCGCTCGACGCGAATGTTCACGCCGAAGTGCTTGCCGTCTTTTCCCCCGGTTACGTGCTCGACGTGCGCGCGGTACCGTGCGCCGCCGTCGATGAGCGGGGCCAAATGCTTGGCGATCTCCTTGCGCAGATAGCCGATTTGGAATGCGCCGTACCGCACCGCGATGGCGTTTGCGTCCGCGGGGTTGTCCGGCTGGCGTTCGAGCTGCAGATGCAAGCCGGGAACCAAACCGGCGACCATGTTTTGGCGGCCTTCGAACGAGACGCCCATCACCTTGGTCGGAAACGTGTCGCGTTCGCCGATGCCCGCGAACGGATCGCGCCGCAAATACTCGGCGCTTTTTTCGAAAAGACGCTCGACGAACGCGGCGGTTCCGTCGTCCCGAGGTGCAGGTTGGGCGGTCTGCACGCGCCCGTGCCGCGCATCAAAATCGCGCAGCAAACGCTCGAACGCGGCCTCCGACGACGTCGGAGGGGGAAGAGCCTTACTCGCCTTGCGGCTGCGCGGGTTCATCTCGAGGCGGCAGCGACTGCTCCGGCTCGAACTCGTCGAGATGCAGCGTGATCGCTTCGTGCCCTTGATCGAACGCCGCGTCGTGTAAACCCGAGGCCTGGGCGTCGAGCGGATCGATCTCCTCGAACGCGCCCGGCGCGTCTTCTACCGCAGTCGATGATGCAGCACCCGCGGACGTGCCGTCGGTGCGTTTGCGCTTGTAGCGCGCCGGAACGACAGGCGCCGGCGCTCGAGTGGCCTTGGCTTTTTCGCGCCGCGCCTTGCGCGCCGCAACGATATCTTCACGCGCGACGCCCGCATGCGCTCCAAGCGCGCGGCTTTCCGCGACGGCGCGCGCCGTTCGCGTGCGATCCGCCGATAGGCCTGCGGCGCGCTTGCGCGCGGCCGCAGCAAGCTGCCGTTTACGGAATACCAGCACCAGCGGCGCCGAGTAGAAGATCGAGTGGTAGCCGCCCGAGCAGATGCCGACGAGCAGCGCGAAGGCGAAGTTCTTGAGCGAGGCGCCGCCCAAAGCCAGCAGCGCGACCAGCGTGATGACGACCGTCGCCAGCGTGTTGAACGAGCGCGTCATCGTCTGGAGGATCGACGTGTTGACGATCTTCTCGTACGATTCGCCTACCATGAGCTTGGTGTTCTCGCGAATTCGGTCGAGGATCACGATGGTGTCCATGACCGAGTAGCCAATAACCGTCAGCACCGCGGCCAAAAACGCGTCGTCCGCCTTCTTTCCGGCCATTGCGTAGATACCGATCATCATCGCCGCGTCGCGAACGAGCGCCACGACGGTGACCAAACCGAAGATGTAGTTCCAGCCGAAGCGGAAGGCGATGTACAAGAACTGGATGCCGAGCGCGATTACGAGCGCTTCGACCGCCTTGGTCAGGTATTCGCGGCCCAGCGTCGGTCCGACCGACGTGATCTGCGACTTGGAACGATCGACCGGCGCGAGCTTGTTGAGCGCGTCCCAGAGCTGCTGGGCATTGTTGCCGAAGGCGACCTGCGTCTCTTCGACGTTGTAGCGCAGCCAGCCGTTTCCGTTTTCAGTGCCGACCGTTCGCACTTCCGCGTCGGTGACGCCCAAGGATGCAAGCGCCGCGCGCAGCGGCTGCTGCGCCACGGGCTGCGTGAACGTCACGTCGATTGCGGTGCCGCCCGTGAACGAGAGGCCCAGCTGCAGCATCTTGCTCGGCTGGAAGCCGTTACCGCCGGCGAATCCGTGGTAAATCATCGAACCGAAACCGGCCGCGATGATCAAATACGAGATCAGCGAGACGGTGCGGAACCATCCGACGATATTCCAATTCAATCTGCGAAAGAACATTTAGGCTCCGGCCCCCGCCTTGGCTAGCGCTCCGACGTCCGCGGGCCGCACGCCGTACAACGCCGGCGTCGTTGCGACGTCGTTGTCGACGAGCACGTCGATGAAGAAGCGCGTGAAGAGCACTGCGGTGAGCAGCGAAAGCACCGTTCCCCAGAACAGCGTGAACGCAAAGCCCTTGACGGTGCCCGTTCCGAGCACAAACAAGACGCCCGCGCCCACGATGGTCGTGACGTGGCTGTCGAGCACGGCCGACATCGCACGCTTGAAGCCGATTGCGACCGAGGCGCGCATCGTTTTGCCCGACCACAGCTCTTCCTTGATGCGCTCGAAGATCAGCACGTTCGCGTCCACCGCCATACCGATCGAGAGCACGAAACCGGCGATGCCGGGCAGCGTGAGCGTTGCGTGCGAGATCGAGAGTATCGCAAGCATCATCACGACGTAAATAATGAGCGCGACGTCAGCCAGGAAGCCCGGCAGCCGGTACACCGCGAGCATGAAGATTAGAACGAGGCCTAAACCGAGCATCGACGCCTTGAGCGACATCTCGAGGTCGATACGGCCCAGCGTCGGCCCAATCGTATCGTTCTCGATGATCACCGGCGTCACGACCAGCGCGCCCGAGTTCAAATTGTTGGCCAGCGCGATCGTTTCGTCTTGCGTGAAATTGCCGTGGATCTCGCCTTCGCTCGAGATCGCTCCCTGTATGACCGGCGCCGAAAGGAACTGCTTGTCCAGGAACATTCCGAGCAGCTTGCCCATGTTCTTGGAGGTGAGGTCGTAGAATTTCTTTGGATTCTTCGTATAGAAGAGGATGTTGGGATTGCCGCCCTGATCGAAGCCCGGCGCCGCATTCTTGAGCTCTTTGCCGCTATAGACGACCGGACCGCTCGCATTGTACGCGCCAAAGTTATAGTAGTCGCAGGCCTTCTTGTCCTTAGGATTGGCGCGGCATTCTTGCTGCGCGGCCTCGGCCTTTGCGTTCACGTCCGGCGGCACGATCTTGTACTCGAGCACCGCGGCCTGTTTTATGGCCTGCTCGGCCTGCTCGGGCCTGGTCACGTGCGGCAGATCCACGGAGATGCGGTCGCCTCCGACTTTGGCGATCTGCGGTTCGGCGACGCCAAGGCCGTTGATGCGGCGATCGATCGTGTCGATCGTCTCCTGCTGAATCTCCGGCGTGATCCGCGGGACGGCGGGCGTAGGATTGAGCTGGAGCAGCAGGTGCGCGCCTCCGACCAAATCGAGCCCGAGGCTGATCTTCCTTTGAACGGGCAGCGCGGCCCACAGGCTGAGCGCTACTATGGCGACGACCAGCACCGCCTTGATCAAGTTTCTATATTTATTCCAGCTCATGCTTACCGTATAAAAAGCGGTGCCCGCCACATGGGCGGGTCAAAACCCTAAAAGTTTAGCAGCCCGGCTCGGGGGCGTCAAATCGGCTTGACGGTGTTCTCTTAGGCGGCGGCCGGCCCTTGCCCGGCCCGGACGACGCCCCGCGGAAGCAGCCGCAATTCGGCGGGAAGCTCGGCATAGCTGTACACGGCGAGCCGTACGCCCGCACCCTCGAGGAACTCCGCGAGGAACGGCCTCACGCTTGCGGTGCAGACCAATGCCGCCTGGCCCGGAGGCATCGTTTGCGCATACTCGTCCGCCTGGTCGCGGATGCTCATCGCCAGCGAGGGCTCCAGAGCTCCGGCGCCGCCCGATCCCAGAGCCTCAGAGAGGTGCCGCTCGAGAGCGGGGTCGAGCAGCAAAGGTTCGATTGCCTCCAGGCCCCGGCGGCGCAGCTGCGCAGGCACCGCCGTTTTGCGCGCCGCCTCGGCCAGATCGCGCGGGTCGCGGCTCGCGGCCGCGGCCGAAATCATCGCCTCGAACACCGTAACCGGGTCTCGGGGCCACACGCGCTCGCGCAGCAGCAGCGCCATCGCTCGTTGCGCTGCCGCGAGCGGCAGCAGGTCACCGCCCACTTCTTTGACCAGCGCCGGTACGGTCGCACGCAGATGCTCGAGCAGCGTTTGCAGCTCTTGACGCCCCACGAGGTGTTCGGCGCGTTCGCGTGCCGCTTCGGCCAAATGCGATCCGACGATGGAGACCGGATCGAAGACCAGCGCACCGGCGTGGAGTGCCGCTTCGCGCGCGGCCGGATCGATCCACTTTGCTTCAAGGCCGTACACCGGTTCGCGCACCGGCTCGCCGCCGATTCGCGTGAGGACCTCCGGATC
>DASRDE010000079.1:0-2273 GCA_035652755.1 Vulcanimicrobiaceae bacterium
GTCGAGGGCAAACACGGGACGCTCTTGGTCGGCGAAGGGGCCCAGCCTAGCGGAACCCCAAGCGAGCGGGAGAATACCCCTTCATGAAAAACGACCGCCGGCTGCATTGCGGCCTTACCGTGCTCGCGTTGGCGCTTGCGCTCGTTCCGTGCGCCGCCCGTTCCGCGGGCGCACCCGCAATCGCCGCCTTCGATGACGCTTTTTCCAAGGTCAACGATTACACGATGACCATTAAGGCGCACGAAGTGCTCGGCAGCCGCACGCAAACGCGCACGTACAACTACTGGTGGAAACGTCCGAATAAGGCCAAGACCCTCATCGTCGACGGCGACGGGCGCGGCAGCGGCGGCGTTTGGACCGGCGGCGACACAGTCAGCGGCCACCAGGGCGGTATGCTGTCGTTCATTCACCTCAAGGTCAGCATTCACGACGCGCGCGCGACCTCTCTGCGCGGTTACACGATTCCCGACGGCTTGATCCAAAATGAGGTCGACAAGTACAAGACGATCAAGGGCGAGCTTACGCAGAAGAACGGCCCGTCAGTGGACGGTGCGCCGACCGACGAAGTCAACCTGGCCGTCGCCGATCCGTCGCAGTATCAAGGCGTCACGCGCATGATTTTATATTTCAACCGGGCTACGCATCTCCCGGTTCGGCAGCTGCGCTACGCCGGCGACCAAATCGTCGCCGACGAAACATTTACGGATATTAAAACGAACGTCGGATTATCCGACAACGACTTCCCGTTCTAGCTGCGCTTTAAATTTTCACTTCGACCCCGAACTCCACGACGCTGTTGGGCGGTAAGCCGAGCGAATCGGTGAGGGGCCGCGCATTGCGCGCCATCCAGCGAAACAGATTGCGCTGCCATCTCCACAGGCCGTGCTTGGAGCGATCGTCGCCGATCTTCGGGCTGGCCAAATAATACGTGGGCTGCGCAAGGTCGACGCCCGGGCGTTGCTTGCGCAGGTTTGCCAAGATATCGCGGATTCCGGGCTCCTGCATGTAGCCGTACCAGGCTTTGACGCGCAGCAGCCGCGGCGCCAGATCCTCGATCTCCAGACGCTTTTCGGAACTGACGAACGGACGGCTCGAGTGCATGATCGTCAACAGCACGATCGTGTCGAAAATAATATGCCCGCGCAGCCATTGATGCTGCAGCACGAACGGAATCCCGCGCGGCTCGGGGCTCAGAAACACTGCGGTTCCGCTGACCACCGTGGGTTCCTTGACTTCGCGCAAGAATTGTTCGACCGGCATCGTTTGTTCGTTCAAGCCTTCCATGAGCCGGCGCCGTCCGCGATTCCACGTCGTGAAGAGCGTAAAGAGCCAGAGCGCCATGACGAACGGCACCCATCCGCCCGAGATGAATTTCGACGCGTTGCCGATCAGGAACGGAATGTCCCAGCACAGGAATAGCGCGATGAGCGGCACGCACTGCCATGCCGGACGTTTCCAGGCTTTGCGCAGCAGCTGCGAGTAGGCGATCGTCGTCGTCAGCATCGTGATCGTTACGGCCAGCCCGTACGCGCCGCCCAGCGCGTTCGAGGATCGGAAGGTGAGCACGAGGACGATGCACACGACGCCGAGCAGCGCATTGACCGTCGGCATGTAGATCTGTCCCGCATAGTGCCGCGACGTATGGACGAGGCGAAAGCGCGGGGAGTACCCCAGCTGGATGGCTTGGTAGGTCAAGGAAAAAACACCCGAGATCAGCGCCTGGGAGGCGATCACGGTCGCCACGGTGGCCAGCAGCACCATCGGGATGATCAGCTGGTGCGGCACCAGGCCGAAGAACGGCGAACCGAGTACGGATTTCGGCTGCGCGAGCGCGTTCGCGCCTTGGCCGAAATAGTTGAGCACGAGCGCGGGAAAGACGCCGGCATACCATGCGTAGGTAATGGCGCGCCTGCCGAAGTGCGCGAGGTCCGCGTAGAGCGCTTCCGCACCCGTGACGCACAGCACGACTGCACCGAAGATCAGCAGGCTGCGCGCGCCGTTGTGGACGATAAAAGCGGCGGCATACGAGGGCGAGAGCGCGGCCAGAATCTGCGGATGGCGAACGATGCCCCACAAGCCGGCAGCGGCGATCGCGGCGAACCATACAAGCATGACCGGGCCGAAAAGCGCGCCGATCTTGCCCGTACCACGGGACTGCACCGCGAACAACCCCACGAGCACTGCAACGGCCAGCGGCACGATGAAGCGATGGGCGGCGGTGGTCCAGACGTCTAGACCTTCGAGCGCGGAGACCACCGAGATCGCCGGCGTGA
>DASRDE010000080.1:0-2722 GCA_035652755.1 Vulcanimicrobiaceae bacterium
GACGTCATCGCCAACGCGGGCAGCAACGATACGCGCGACTCGGTTGCATCGGCTAAGGCGGCGCATCGTGCCGGTGCCGACGCGATTCTCGCTGTCGTGCCCTATTACAACAAACCGCCGCAGAGCGGCATGATCGCGCACTTTCGCGCAATCGCGCAAGCGACGCCGCTGCCGGTCGTTATTTACAACATTCCGGGCCGCACGGCCGTCAATATGCTGCCCGAGACGCTGCTGGAGCTGGCGTCTCGCGAACCAAACATCGCCGGCGTCAAAGAGTCCAGCGGCGATCTCAAACAGATCGGCATGATTCTTAAAGATCGCCCCGACGGCTTTACCGTGTGGGCGGGCGACGACCATCTCTTTCTGCCCTGCTTGGCGATGGGCGCGGACGGCGTGGTCGGCGTCGCTTCGCACCTGTGCTCGAACGAGTACCGCGCGATGGTCGATGCCTACCGTGCCGGCCGCGTCGATGAAGCCGCGCGCATTCACCTCTCGCTCTTGCCGCTGATCGACGCGCTCTTTGCGGTAACCAATCCGATCGGCGTGAAGTGGGCGATGCGTCAATTGGGATTTGCCGCGGGCGAATGTCGCCTGCCGTTGGACGCGATGCCGGCGGCCGCCGCGCAGCGCTTGACGCCGCTCATCGAACGATGGAAATTCTCGGCTGTCGCCTAGACCCGATCGACGCGGACGCCGCTACCGATGCGATTCTGCGCTTTGCGCGTGAAGGCGCCGGCGCGCAGATCGTCACGCTCGGGACGGAGATGGTCGTGTATGCGCAGCGCGATGCGCGTTACCGCAGCGTTGTCAATGCCTGCGCGCTCTCGCTGTGCGATACGGTCGGATTGCTGGCCGCCGCGCGTTCGCGCGGCGCGGATCTGCGCGACCGCGTTACCGGCGTCGAACTGATCGATCACCTGTGTGCGCGCGCGGCGCAGGAAAACGTCTCGATCTATTTGCTGGGAGGTGCGCCCGGCGTGGCCGAAGAGGCTGCGCGCGTGCTGCAGTCGAGATATCCCGGCCTTGTGGTCGCGGGCGCGCGCGACGGATTCTTTAAACCCGACGAGTCAGCGCTCGTCGCATCGCAGATCCGTGCGAGCGGCGCGAAGCTGCTCTTTGCCGGAATGGGCTTTCCGCGTCAGGAGTTTTGGCTCGCCGAGCACCTGCGCGAAACGGGCGCGGGAGCGGGCATCGGGGTGGGCGGCTCCTTCGACGTGATCAGCGGAAAAGTGCAGCGCGCGCCGGAGGGATGGCGGCGCTGGGGGCTGGAATGGCTGTTCCGGCTCGTTACCGAGCCCCACCGGTGGAGGCGGCAGTTAGCGCTGCCGCACTTCGTCGTGCTGGTCGCGGGTGAACGATTACGATCGCGGTTCGTCAAAGGAAAAGTGTAGCGCAATGAGAGCGATGATCCTCGCGGGCGGTTTGAGCACGCGGTTATATCCGCTGACCAAACAGGTCCCCAAACCGCTGGTGCCGGTTGCCGGCGAGCCCAACGCCGTGCATCTCATTCGCTATCTTAAAGCGTACGGTTTCGACGAGATCGCCATCAACGTGCACTATCTTCCCGGCATGATCGTGGAAGCGCTCGGCGACGGATCGGCGTTCGGCGTGCACTTGGAATACCTGCACGAAAGCGTGCTGCTCGGAAGCGCCGGCGCCGTGGAACAAGTCAAAGACTTTTTGTCGGGCGGCCCGTTCGTGGTGGTCGGCTGCGACGATTTGACCGATTTGCCGCTGGATCGCCTGCTGGACTTCCACAGCAAGAATCATGCGATCGCGACGATCGGTCTCGTACGCCGCGACGAAGTCGATCAGTACGGCGTCGTCGTAACCGACGAAACCGGCCGAATCACGGGCTTTCAAGAGAAGCCCGCCAAAGGCACTGAGCTCAGCAACCTGGTCAACACCGGCATCTACGCGTTCACGCCCGAAATCTTCGACTACATTCCCAGCGGCGTCTTCTACGATTTCGGAAAGCAAGTGTTCCCTTCGCTCGTGGAGGCCAAGCAGGCATTTTACGGCTACGATGCCGGGATGTCGTACTGGTGCGACATCGGCACGCCCGGCGAGTATCGCCGCGCGACCAACGACGTCGTCACCGGCGCGTTCCAAATTCCGGGCCATCCGCCCGATCGCGGCAACACGTGGATCGCTCCCGACGCGCGCATCGACGCAAGCGCCGTGGTCGTCGGCCCCAGCGTCATCGGCGCGGGCGTGACCGTCGATGCAAACGCACGCGTCGAACGCTCGATCATATGGCAGGGCTCGCACGTGGGCCGCGACGCGATCGTGCGCGACACGATCGTTGGTATGAATTATACGATCGAACCGGGCACGATTCTGGAAAACACAATCGTAGCGAACGAACCCGACCCCATTGTGTCATCCTGAGCGTCTGTGTCATCCTGAGCGTCTGTGTCATCCTGAGCGGAGCCTAAGGCACGCGAACGCGTGCCATAGCGCAGTCGAAGGACTGGCACGCGGAAGGCGAACGGCGTGCGGCAAATTGTGTCATCCTGAGCGGAGCTACGGCGCGCACCTCGTGCGCGGCCTACGCAGTCGAAGGACCGGCACGCGGAAGGCGAACGGCGTGCGGAAAATTGTGTCATCCTGAGCGGAGCCTAAGGCACGCGAACGCGTGCCATAGCGCAGTCGAAGGACTGGCATGCGGAAGGCGAACGGCGTGCGGAAAATTGTGTCATCCTGAGCGGAGCCTAAGGCA
>DASRDE010000081.1:0-3570 GCA_035652755.1 Vulcanimicrobiaceae bacterium
ACGAATTTGCCGAGCGCTTCGAAGTTGGCGATGTACTTGTTCGGTTTGTCGTTGTACACGATCTTGTATCCGGCGCGCGCGATTTCGTCGGCCGGCGGCGTGGGCGAAATCGAGTAGACGTACCGTTCGAAGAAGCCGTGCCAGTCGTACGGCGCTACTTGGTTAAGGTAGCGCTCGAGGTCGGCACGGGTGTACGTCACGACGCGCGGCGACGAGATTCCGCCGGCGAACACCTTGACGTAGTCGTCGAGCGATTTCGTATTGTGTGTGAGTTGGCGGATGATAGTATCGGCATCCAGCCACATCAGCTCGCCTTCGGTGTAGAAGTCGCCCGCATTGCGGCGGATCGCGCCGTATTCGCCGTTGGCCAGGTAAAAGTACGGGGCGCCGGTGGTGAGATCGATGATCGGCGTCGTGTTGCGCCCGGTCTCCGATGCCATTTGCGAGTAGATGCTGGCAAAATACTCCGGATAATCCGACGGTTTGCCCTTGATACCGCACCGGAAGGCGATCAGATCACCCATGTACTGATTCATGCCTTCGTACTGCCAAAGCAGTTCGGTGTGCTCGGGGTTGGGCTCGTTGAAGTTGGGCTGCTGCAGATCGAACGGACGGCGGTACTTGCCGTTCCACGAGTGCGAAAATTCATGCGTGAGCAGGTCGCCGCCGGCCATCTGCTCCGCGGGATTGGTGATGAACTCGTCGCCGGCGCGGTCGTCGCTGGACTGATGGTGTTCGATGCCTTGTCCGGGAATCAGATCGCTGAGCGTGAGTTCGGAGTGATAGACGTTCCAATGACGGCCGCCGTAGAGAGCAATCGCCTCGGGCGTCATGCACTGGTACGCCGCCAGCTCGCTCTTGGACATCTCCAAATCTTCGGGGTGGTCGGCGAACAGATCGATGTACGTGTGCGTGCCTTGCCCTGTCCAGCCCACGATGTGTTTGTAGAAACGGCCCGAGTCGGTCGGAGAATCGACGAGCGTTTCGAGCGTTACGGTTTTGAAGTTCACATGCCCGCCGCTGCGCGAAGCGACCGGCAGCGCGCTGGCGTAATCCCACTGCTGCGGCAAAATCAAGCTCGCGCGAACGAAGTATTTCGTGTTGTCGATGTTGCGCTGGTACAGCAAATAGCGGTTCCAGTTGCCGACCATGATGTTGCGCGTCGCCAGTTGGCCGTCGACGAAATTATTGAACCGGTTGACCAACACGGTGAAGTCCACGTTGATGCGGCTCACGCCGGGCGGCACCGTGATGTGGAAGGCGTACATGTCGACCTGATCGCGCATCCACGGAATCGATTGCCCGTTCGCACTCACGCGCAGCTCGCTCAGATCGTTGAGCGGGCCGGTCGGTCCGTGTTCGCCGGGAATCCATTCGGGATAATCGATCGTGAACGGCCCCGGGCGGACCGGAATCGTCATGTGCGAGTACGCGATCCCGCGCGGCGCGGGGCGTTCGTCAAGGACGATCGTCATCGGGTTGTTTTGCGTTGCGAGCGGCGTATCGAAACTGGCCGCCCGAACAGCGGCGGGCAAGAGAAAAGCCAGCACGCTGCAAACGCATAGCGGAAGAATTCGCAACATCTGCATCCGGCGCCGGTTCGCGAAAAAAGCGGCAGTTCCCGGCGTTTTCCGCCTGTGCCTAGAAGCTGACCGCGCTCAAATTCGGACGCAACTCGAGGTCGCCCAGCGACTCCCAATAGGGCGGGCGCAGCAAGCCGTATTCGGTAATGAACGCGGTGATGAGGTGCCCGGGCGTCACGTCGAAGGCCGGATTGTATGCGCGCGCACCTTCGGGTGCAATCCGCGCACCCGAAATCGAGGTGATTTCGTCTGCGGGGCGCTCTTCGATCCTGATTTGCGAGCCGTCGCGGAGCGAGAGGTCGAACGTCGAACGCGGCGCGGCCACATAGAAAGGAACGCCGTGATGCGCCGCGGCGATGGCAAGCGCGTAGGTTCCGACTTTATTGGCAGTATCGCCGTTGCGGCAGATGCGGTCGGCTCCCACAATTACTAGGTCGACCCCGTTGCGCTGCATCACGAAAGCGGCGGCCGAATCGGCGATGAGTGTGGCATCCACACCTGCCTGCGCGAGCTCGTAGTACGTTAAACGCGCGCCCTGCAGCAGCGGGCGCGTTTCGTCGACGAAGACGTGCGGCCGTTTGCCGGCCCGCGCGGCAGCGATAATCACGCCCAGTGCCGTTCCCTCGCCGCCCGTGGCGATAGGCCCGGTGTTGCAATGCGTCAAGATGCTCGCGCCGCTGCGAATCAGCTCGGCTCCCGAGGCCGCGATGCGCGCATCCATCCGGCGCTGTTCGTCGTGAATTGCTTGCGCTTCGGCGAGCATATCGCTCGACGACAAGACGCGATCGATTGCCCAGCGCAAATTCACCGCGGTCGGGCGCGCGTTTCGAATCCGTTCCGCTGCGGCGGCGAAGGCTGCATCGTCCTCGATCGAGACGCGCAAAAGCGCGACGCCGTATGCGCCGAACACGCCGATGCACGGTGCGCCGCGCACCGCAAGCGACGCAATTGCGCTTTCGATCTCGTCGACCGTCGCTGCACGGCGAATGATCCGATCGTGCGGCAAACGCCGCTGGTCCAAGTACTCGACCGCATCCCCGGCCCAGCGTACGGCTTCGATACAATCTTCCATCGCGGCGCTCAACGTTCGCCGCGAATCGGCGCTTTATACTGCCGCTGGTGCGCTATGTGCGGTAAAACAACTCCGGCAATACACCGGCCGGTCGCCGCGCGGACGGAACGGCACCGTCGTGGTCACGCCGCACTCGGCGCAAACCGCCTCGAAATTCGAGCGCGACGGAGACGATGCGCCCGGACCCGATCCTTGACCTTTGCGGGCCGCGCGGCAGTCCCGGCACCGCTGCGGTTCGTTTTGAAAGCCTTTTTCGGCATAGAATTGCTGGTCGCGAACCGAGAAAATAAACGGCCGCCCGCATTCCTTACATGATAAATGCTTGTCTTCCAAAGGACCGAGCCTCCAAAAAGTACGGAGGGTGACTATGCGACTATTCTCGCACGGAATCCTCGCCTGGTTGGGCCGCCCAGCGGGGCTATCGTCGAAAGCCCAGCGGCTCCCGCGCCGGCTCGGCCGGGACCTGGAGTAAGGCCGCCGCAGCCATGGCGGCTTCGTAGCCCTTGTCGCCCTGCGCCGGATCCGCGCGCTCTTCGGCCTGGACGCGGTTCTCGGTCGTGAGGACGCCGAAGCCGATCGGCACGCCCGTCGCGAGCTGTACCGTCATAATGCCGCGCGCACATTCGCCGGCGACATACTCGAAGTGCGGCGTTTCGCCGCGAATTACCGCGCCGAGCGCGACGACCGCATCGATGCGTTCGTCGTATTGGATGATGCGCTTGGCCGCAAGCGGAATTTCGAAACAGCCCGGCACGCGGTACACGCTGACATGTTCGTCCTGGACTTTGCAATCGCGCAGCGCGCGGCGCGCACCGTCTTCCAGCATCGCTGCGATATCGCTGTAGAAATCGGCGACCACGATCGCGAAGCGCTTGCCGCTGAGATCCACCCTGTCATCCTGAGCGGAGCGCGCTT
>DASRDE010000082.1:0-4123 GCA_035652755.1 Vulcanimicrobiaceae bacterium
TGCGCAGGCCGAACACCGGGCCGAGGCGGACCTCACGCGGCTTGCCAAGGACGTGCCGATGTCGGTCTCTACGGCGGGGATGCTCCAAACGCTCGAGCGTAACGCCGCCATTGCCGGTGTTGCTATCGAAGGCGTCGAGCCGCAACCGGCGCAGCCCGCCGCCGTGCCCGCCGCTGGCAACGCCGTATCAGCGCCGGCAACCGGACCTCGCCTCGTGCAAGACGACGTGCTGATCCGCGTGAGCGGACGCTTTCGCGACCTGCTGCGCTTCGTCGCCGCGCTCTCGCACAATCGCATTCTCATTCGCGTCGCTCAGACGGACGTCGCGCTGAGCACCGCAGCCGGCACACAGCCGGCAGGGGAGCCCCGGCTCGACGCGGCCGTGCACGCAACCCTGTATCGCCTTTTCGTGCGTCCCATGGAGGAACGTTCCGTTGCAACCCCTTGAAGACGGTCCGCGCCGAGCGTTGCTGAGCACCTCGGCGCTGCTCTGTGCCTCCTCGCTGCTGTTACTGCCGATTGCTGCTCGTTCGTCGCGCCCGGCCTTCCGGCAGCCCGCGGCGGCCGCGCAAGAGTATGCTGCGTTGCAGATGCAGCCCGCGGCGCGCGTTCTCGTGCCGCAACTGCGCCGAGACCCATTTGCCGCCGATCGCGGCTTTCCCACGGTGAATTCCGCCGCGCCGGCGGGCAACGGCATGTCGATCGTCGGCATGCGCGTCGTGCAGGGTGAATCGACGGGGTATTCACTGCCTGGATCGAGCAGCGGCACGGTTTTACGCGCCGTCGTCCGCGGCAGCGACGGGGCGCGCGCACTGGTCGAAGTCGGGGGGCGGACCGCGATCGTGTCGGCCGGGGATAAGCTCGGAAACTCGCGGATCGTTCGAATCGACGCAGGCGGCGTACGGCTGGCCGACGGCACCCAGTTGCGCGTGGGGTCAGAAACGCCGTGAGAGCTGCGGTCCTGGCTTTGATCTTTGCCCTCTGCGCGGCGGGTGCCGGCGTTGCGGCGCAGCTCGTCTCGCTCGACGTTCACGACGCCGATCTCGGCGACGTGATTGCGCTGCTTGCGGCCCAATCCGGCGTCAACGTCGTTGCCGATTCCTCGATCAAACCCGAACGGGTCACGCTCCACTTGCGCAATGTCACGTTTGAAAATGCGCTAACCGTGCTCGTGCAATCGCACGACCTGCAAGTGCGCCGTCAGAACGGCGTCATTATCGTGGGCATGAGCGAGTCCATGAACCGCCGGTACGGCGATCCGAACGATCCGCGGGCGGCCAAAACCGTCGTCATTCCGCTGGCGCATGCAAACCCCGAGGAGATCGCCAAAGAGCTGGCGCTCGGCCTGCCCGACGGCACCGTCATCGTTCCGGACAAGCGGACTTCCAGCGTCGTGCTGACCGGAAACGCCGAAACCGTTGCGCGCGGGAGAAGCCTGACGGCCGCACTAGACGCTCCCGGCGCCGCGAGCCCCTCGGCCGCGCGGACGCACGTGTATCCGCTGCACTTCCACAAGGCCAGTGAAATCGCGGCGGACCTTAAAGGCGTGCTTCCCGACGGCTCCTATTTCGCTGACGACGCGCAGAATGCGATCGTCGTCAGTTCGAACGATGATTATCAGCAGACGGCCTCGCGGTTGCTCACGAGTATGGACGTTCCGAGCCCCCAAGTGCTGTTCGAGGTACGCGTAGCCGACCTGGTGCCCGAAAACGAAAACTCCGACGTCGGCATGACGTTCGGCGGCGTCGATCTGCAAGGGCAGCCGATCCCGGGAGCCGCGACATGGGCGTTCGCCCGCAATTCGATCTCGGTCAATGCTACGCTCAACGCAATGATCAGCGACGGCCACGCGCAGATCCTCGCAACGCCAAAGCTCGTGACGCTCAACAATAAAGAAGCCGACCTGCTCATCGGACAGACCTACCCGGTCGTGTACTATGACCTGCGCATGGGCGGACAGCAAGTGCAGTTCGTCGACATCGGCGTCAAACTTCGTCTCACTCCGACCATCGGACCGGACGGGAGCGTCACGGCGGAAATGCATCCGGAGTATAGCGCGATCGAAGGCTTCGTCGGCGGCTATCCCGTGATCGCCAACCGGAAGATCGATTCGACGCTTCGCGTCGCGGACAACCAGACGATCGTGCTCGGCGGGTTGCTGCGCGACGTCGACTCTCAGACGCTCACGCGCATGCCGGGACTCTCAAACATCCCCGTGATTGGCAAAATCTTTCAGAACAAACAGCGCACGCACGAGCGCGACGAGGTCGTCTTTCTCATCACGCCCCACGTCATCTATCCGAATGGGCCGGTGCCGAGCAGGTAATAGGCGCTTCCGCCGGGCCCGCGGCTAGGCACTCTGGGTCTGGTGCCTGCCGCGGGCCGTTTGCCGCTGTGGAGGGCAACTTCGCTTAGACTTTGGCTGTTTGGCGAAGCTCGCCGCGCGTGCGGGACTGCTCGAAGAGCGAGATCATCGCCTGATTGAATTGCGGGATGTCGTCCGGTTTGCGGCTCGTGGTGATGTTCTGATCGGTGACGTCGACTTCGTCGACCCACGTGCCGCCCGCGTTTCGGATATCCGTTTGCAGCGAGGGCCACGAGGTGACCCGCTTACCGCGGACCGCGTCGACTTCGACGAGCGACCACGGTCCGTGGCAAATCGCCGCAATGGGCTTTCCGGCCTGAACGAACGCGCGCACGAACGCCATCGCTTTGGGATTCATGCGCAGCCGATCGGGATTGACCACGCCGCCCGGAAGCAGCAGCGCGTCAAAGTCGTCCGCGTTTGCGCGATCGAGCTGCAGATCGACCTTGACCGTCTGGCCCGGGTCGTCGTGATTCATGCCCTGAATCTCGTCCGGTTGCGGAGAAACCACGACCGTCTTGGCGCCGGCGGCGTCGAGCGCTTCCCTGGGCTGCAGCAGCTCGGACTGCTCGAAGCGGTTCTCGGCCAGAATCGCCACGGTCATGCCTTCCAATCGATTCGATGTCGCCATGACCGTAGGCGTACCCGCCGCCGCGGCCCTTAAACGGCGTCGGCTGCGGGGGGTTCGGCTGCGCGCATGCTTGTTATCGTCGCGCGCATGCGGCCGTGCGCATCAAAGCGCACTTGCGCCTGCCGCACTTCCGCAAAGTAGTGCTGCGACCAGCGGGCGAGTGCCGAAAGCGGCTCGCGAAGCGTCAGTCCCAAGGGCGTGAGCGCGTATTCGACGCGCGGCGGAATCTCGGGATACACGTCGCGGCGAACAAGGCCGTCTCGCTCCATGTCGCGCAGCGTCTGCGTGAGCATCTTTTGCGAGATGCCTCCGACGGCGCGCCGCAATTCGCTAAAACGGCGCGGCTGGTGTTCGGCGAGAACGCCGATGACGAGGGTGGTCCATTTATCGGCAATGCGGTCGAGCAATGCGCGTGCGGGGCAGTTCGAGGCGTACGGGTCGCCCGCGATCGGTTTAAAAATGGTCTCCATGGCGCTCTTAGTATGATTCAGACGCGCGGCGGGTTTGCCAGGCAGAAAAGCGGCACAACGCCAAAGAGAGAGGCGTGTTCCGCTACTTGACGGCCGGCGAATCGCACGGCCCCGCCCTGGTCGGCATTTTGGACGGCCTGCCCGCCCGCATTCCGCTCGACGTCGAGCGCATCGACGCCGAGCTTCGCAAACGCCAAGGCGGCCACGGCCGCGGCGGGCGCATGAAGATCGAAAGCGACCGCATCGAGTTCCTGGCGGGCGTTCGCGGCTCGTCGACGCTCGGATCGCCGATCGCCGTTCTGGTCGCAAACCGCGACTTCGAAAACGTGCGCGAGCTCATGGATCCCATTTCCGGTCGCGGTAAGCCGCTGACCAATCCGCGCCCGGGACACGCCGACTACGCGGGCGCCCTCAAGTACCGGCACCGCGACCTGCGCAACGTGCTCGAACGCGCGAGCGCGCGCGAAACGACAATGCGCGTCGCGCTCGGCGCAATCTGCGCGCAATTTCTCGAACACTTGGGAATCCGCACGTATTCGTACGTGCACCAAATCGGCGGCGTCCAGGCGCCGGAAGCTGAATCGATCGATGAAGAAGCGATCGAATCGAGCGCGGTTCGCTGTCCCGACGAGGCCGCGTCGCGCGTCATGATCGAGG
>DASRDE010000083.1:0-8689 GCA_035652755.1 Vulcanimicrobiaceae bacterium
GTTTCTTTTTCCGCAAATGGCGATGCCGGCCGACCTGCGCGCACGCATGAGCTGGTCGCCGCGGATCATCGACTACATCTTTCTCTCGTTTAACACCGCCACGGCGTTCAGTCCGACCGACACGTATCCGTTGACGACGCCGGTCAAAGTCTTGATGATGGCCGAGGGCCTCACGTCGCTGGTAACAATTGCGGTGATCGCCGGACGCGCCGTCAACATCTTGGGAGGTTGAGGAAGAGATGAATCAGCGCGTACTGCTATTTGCCGCCGTTGCCGTGCTTGCGACCGGATGTGCGGCGCCGCATTCCAGCGCGGTTCCGCAGGCGGGGCTTGCTGCCCGCGAACGCGCACCGGCCCTGACCGGTCTGCGCGTGTCGGGCAACCGCATCGTCGACGGCAGCGGAAACCCAGTGCATCTGCAAGGCGTGAACCGTTCGGGCACCGAGTATGCGTGCATTCAGGGGTGGGGAATCTTCGACGGTCCAAGCGACGCTCCGTCGGTTCAAGCAATTGCATCGTGGAACTCGAACGTCGTGCGCGTGCTGCTCAACGAGGATTGCTGGCTCGGCATCAACGGCGTCAATCCGCTGTACGGCGGTGCGGCCTATCAGAACGCGATCGTCGCTTACGTGAACCTGCTGCACAGTTACGGGCTGTATGCCGAGGTCTCGCTCATTTGGGGCGCACCCGGTAAGCATCAGGCGACGTATCAGCCGCCGGCGCCGGACGAGGACCATTCCCCCGCGATGTGGTCGAGCATGGCGTCGACGTTCAAGAACGATCCAAACGTGATTCTAGCGCCCTGGGGCGAGACGACCGTGAATTGGCAATGCTTCATGAAGACGGGCTGTTCCAACCAAGCGAAGTGGGGGAACTATAAGACCGCTTCGATGCAGCAGGCGGTAACCGTCATGCGCGGGGCCGGTTACAGCGGTGTCATCTCGATACCGTGCATCGATTATGCGAACATGTGCGCCAACTACCTCGGTTCGTCGTGGCTCCGCTCGCACCCGAGCGATCCGGACGGACAACTCGTCGCCGAGGCGCACGTGTACGGAAAGAACTCGTGCGATACGGTCGCCTGTTTCACCGCGACGATGGCACCCCTCACCAAGCAGTTTCCGCTGATCTTCGGCGAGACCGGCGAAACCTACGACGGCTCCGACTGCGGCTCGAGCTACATCTCGACGTTTCTGTCCTGGGCGGATGCGCATGGCGTAGGCTACGAGGCCTGGACGTGGGACACATGGGGCGGCTGCGGCGTGCTCATCAGCGACTACAACGGAACCCCGGCCAACGCTTGGGCGCAATGGGTCAAGGCGCACTACCTGTCTTACTAAGTCCCCGATGTCGCCTTCGAGCAGCGCCATTCGTCTTTAGGGTGTTAAGGAGGGAACGACCATGAGTGAATTCATCTATCTGTATCGCGGCGGCGGCCGCCCGGAGTCGCCGGAGGACGGGGAGCGGGTCATGCAGGCCTGGATGACGTGGCTGCAAGATCTGGCCGCCAAGGGCCACATGAAGGATCGCGGACAGCCCCTCGATGCCGAGGGCAAGGTCGTGCGCGGCAGCAACGGCAACGTCACCGACGGCCCGTTCGCCGAAGCCAAAGATCTCGTCGGCGGCTACTCGGTCATCGAAGCGAACGATTTGGAACAAGCCGCGCAGCTTGCGCGCGGGTGTCCGATTTTCGAACGCGGCGGCGTCGTGGAAGTCCGCCCCGTCATGAAGATGTAGTGCAGCCCGACGAACATCTCTTTAAAAGCGAATGGGGGCGGCTCGTCACCGCCCTCACGCGCATCTTCGGCCTAGATAATCTAGCGCTGGCCGAGGACGTCGTCCAGGACGTCTTCTGCCGCGCCGTCGAGGTGTGGAAGCTGCGCGGCATTCCGGAGAATCCGTCAGCCTGGCTGATGACGTCGGCGAAGAATCGCGCGATCGACCTGCTGCGCCGCGAGCGCAAGGCGCGAAGTTTGGTGCCCGACCTTCGGCGGCAGTTCGAGAGCGAATGGACGCTCGTTCCGACCGTCGCACAATTCTTCACCTCCGGCGTCATGGAAGACGATCGCCTGCGCATGATGTTTTCGTGCTGCGATCCGGCGCTTGCGGCGCAGACGCAGGTCGCGTTGATGCTCAACCTCTTGTGCGGCTTTAGCGTAGCCGAGATCGCAAACGCCTTCCTGACCAAGTATAAGGCGATGGAGAAGCGCATCGCGCGAGGAAAAGCCGCGCTGGCCGAGTCGAAAACCTTGTTCGACTTCGACGACGAGGAGTTGCCCGCGCGTCTGGATGCCGTCCACCGCGCCATCTACCTGCTCTTCAACGAAGGCTACCATAGTTCGTCGGCGCCGGATGCGGTGCGGACGGAACTCTGCCGCGAGGCGATGCGCCTTGGCCGGCTGATCGCAAACAACGGCCGTTTGGCGACCGCTCAAACGTATGCGCTGTGCGCGCTGATGTGGCTGAGCGCGGCGCGCCTGCCGGGCCGGCTCGATGCGGCGGGCGAGCTGCTCGCGCTCGCCGATCAAGACCGCGCGCTGTGGGACCAGGACTTAATCGCGCAGGGAACCGCATTCCTCGAGCGCTCGGCCGTCGGACCGCAGGCGAGCACCTATCATTGGGAGGCGGCGATTGCGTGCCTTCACGCGCGCACTGAAGACTGGCGCGACACCGATTGGGGCAAGCTGGTGTGGCTGTACGATCAGCTGCTGCAGATCAATTCCTCGCCGGTCGTGGCGTTGAATCGCGCAATTGCCGTCGGCTATCGCGACGGGCCGCGGCACGGCATCGAAGCCATCGAGTCGATCCCGCATGGGGAGCGTCTCGAGCGCTACCCGTTTTTGCCTGCGGCTTTGGGCGAATTCGAACTGGCCGCGGGCTGCCCGCCGGCGGCGCGCCGCCATTTCGAGCACGCGTTGTCGCTCGCGCGCACGCCGCTCGAACAGCGTTTTCTGGAACGCCGGGTGCGCGCAGCGGCCGATCGCTCAGTGCAATCCGAGATTGTGGACCGTATCGTAAGCGCGAATGAACGCGCCCGGTGAAACGGCGATGTCGCCGCGGAACGGGTAGTCGAGCTCGGCGATCAGCGAAAACGTGCAGGAGATCACGATCGTCAGCGCTGCGACCATCACGTATTGCGCAACCGGCCGATCGACCCGAAAGTAGTACGAGAAGAGCACCGTAACGGCCCCGATGAGCATGAGCGTCGCCCAAAGCGGCATCGGGATGCCCTGGCGGTTGTCGTGAATGCGGCTGCGGCGCGCATCCAAAAAGCGCTGCGTCGTTTCGAGCGCCACCTGCTGCACGTTCGATTGGGCCGCGGTTTTCGGCTGGAAGGAGACCACCGTCGCCTCGATCTCGTAGGCCAAGTTGTGAACGGTCAAGCTTTCGCCGCCGGTGCGCATCAGCGGCCATTCGACGGCCACGACCCTGCGCAGGTAACTATCGACTTGATTCTTGAGCCGGCTCTTGACCGGATTCGGAAACGCATCGGCCAGGTGATGAAGATCCGAGAGTGTCCCCGCTTCGATTTGAACCGTATGCGCCGATGCATCGAACTCTTGCCAGACGCCGGCAACCATGAACGACATCATGACCGCCAGGACCGTCCCCATCGTCGCGAGCACCGGTCCGGCCACGTCGTTGTGCGCGATCGTGTCGTTTCGAGTGAGGCGATGGCGCGCAAACCACAGCAGTCCGCACGCCAGGCCGCTGGAGACCGCAGTCGCGGCGGCCATGAAGAGCCAAGCCGGTATCGCGTAAATCCAGACCACGCGCCGCGTTTCGGCGCCGCAACCCGGCGCTCCGGTCGCGGATTGTAGGACGGGACCTTGAACGGGGAGAACGAGGGCCGACGCCCGGCGAGGGCGGGTGTGATGTAATGGCAGCCTGCGACCTTCCCAAGGTTGACGCGCGGGTTCGATTCCCGCCACCCGCTGATTTTCACGGCGACGTAGCCAAGTGGTAAGGCAGAGCTCTGCAAAAGCTCCATTCGGCAGTTCGAATCTGCCCGTCGCCTCCAAGATTCTATGAAGGTTGCGGTTTTTGGCGCGGGGGCGATCGGTGGGTTCATCGCCGCTGCGCTTGCGCGCGCGGGCACGGAGGTCTGCGTCGTCGCGCGCGGGCCGCATCTGCGCGCCGTTCAGTCGGGCCGCCTGAGGGTTCATAGCGAGATCGGCGATTTTTCCGTGGACGTGCCGGCAGCGGCGGATCTGCGCGAGTTCGAGCCGCCCGACTACGTTTTGCTCACCTTCAAATCGCACCAATGGCGGGCTGCGCTGCCGCAGCTCGAACGCGCGATCGCGGGCGGCTCGGTCTTCGTGACGCTGCAGAACGGCCTGCCGTTTTGGTATTCAAAGGAATACGCGCTCGAAAGCATCGATCCGGGCGGCCGCATCCGATCCGCGATTCCGTACGAGCGCATCATCGGCGGGGTCGTTCACGCGTCGGGCCGCATCGTCGAGCCGGGCATCGTGCATCAAAGCGGCGGCATGCTCTACCCGATCGGCGAGCTCGACGGCAGGACGACCGAACGAATCGAGGCGCTGGCCCACGAGTTTAGGCGCGCGGGTCTGCGCGCTCCGATCGAGCCCGAGATCCGGCGCAACATTTGGAAGAAGCTCGTGAACAATCTGGCGCTCAATCTGGTGAGCGTGCTCACGCGCGCAACCGTGGGCACGATGTTGCGCGATCCGGGCGTTCGGCCGCTGCTGCGCGCGATCGTTGAAGAAGGGCTCGCCGTGGCCCGCGCAACGGGCATCGATCCCGGAGTCGACGCCGATGAACGTCTGCAATGGGCCGAGCACATCGCGGACGTAAAAACGTCGATGCTCCAGGACTTGGAGGCGGGAAAACGCCTGGAATTGGAGCCGATCGGCGGCGCGGTCGTCGAACTGGCCGAGCGATACGCAGTCGCCGTACCGCACACGCAGACCGTGTACGCGCTGACCAGACTCTTGGAGGCGAGCGTCTGCCGGTGATCGAGTTTCGGGCGATGCCTGCCGGCGCTCTCCCCATTGCCGCGCAACTGCGCGCGGAGATGGAGATCGAGTTCGGCGACGACTACGACGCGCGCGATCCCGGCTGGCGCGAAAAGTTTTGTGAGTTTTACGGCGAGCGCCAGCGAGCGGGGCGCGGCCAGCTCTTCTTTGCGCTCGACGGCGACGCGATAGCGGGAATGGCCATCGTCTCGATCGTCGACGAATGGCGCACGCATTGTTTCGGCCAGCGCTTTGCCTACGTAAACGCAGTTTTCGTCCGTCCGCAATACAGACGCCGGGGAATCGCGCGCAAACTCATGACGCTCGCCGTCGATTGGGCGCGTTCGCAGAACTGCGTTCGCATCCGTCTGCGCACGAGCGAGGACGGCCGCGCGCTCTACGAAGCGCTCGGCTTTCGTTCGGGGCGCGAGATGGAATTGGATCTGTGAACGTCGCCGAGTTGGCCGGCGTCGGACGCGAAACCGCCGAGCGCTTTGCCGAGCTCGGCATCCGCACCGCCGAAGACTTGCTCAACCACTTCCCGCACCGGTATGAAGACCTGCGCTATCCCACGCCCGCGGCGCAGCTCGGAGCGAGCGGCGCGGCCGAAGGTTCGGAAGAAAATGCGGTCGCGACGATCGTCAACGTTCGCGAGCGGCGCGCGCGCCATTTGGCGATCGTCGAGGCGCTGCTGCGTGACGACAGCGGGGATTTCTCGGCGAAGTGGTTCGGCCGAGCCTATCTGCTCGGCACGCTCAAGCCGGGAATGCGCCTTTTCGTGCGCGGCCGCGTCCAGCGCACGCTGGCGGGCGCGTCAATGAACGTCTCCTCGCATAAGGTGTTGGGCGAGGATGAAACGTATCGCGGCGAGATCGTGCCGGTCTATCCGGCAAGCAAGGTGCTGACCTCGCGCAAGATCCATCAGGTCGTCCGGCGCAACTTCCGCCCGCTGCTCGACTTGGCCGGGGACGAGCCGCTGCCTCCGCGCATCCTGCGCGCGAAGAAGTATCCGCAACTGCGCGATGCGTATCGCAGCTTGCATGCGCCGCAATCGCCTGAGGAAGCGAACGCGGCGCGCGAGCGATTCGTTTTCGGCGAATTTTTGGCATTGGCCGTAGCCGGGGAGCTCAAACGCAACGCCCGCGAGGGGCGGCACGACGCGCAGGCGCTTCACGCCGCGCCGACGCTGCTGGCGGAGTTCGAACGCGCGCTGGGCTTTCCGCTCACGGGCGCGCAGCGGCGCGTCATCGCCGAGATTTGGAACGACATGTCGCAGGACGCGCCGATGAACCGTTTGCTGCAGGGCGACGTCGGAAGCGGAAAGACGGCCGTCGCCGCGGCGGCGATTCTCCTGGCGGCTCGCAACGGGGTGCAGTCCGCGTTGATGGCGCCGACGGAGATTCTCGCCGCCCAGCACGCGGCCAAGTTGGCGCCGCTGCTGCTGCCGTTCGGGATTGCGGTGGAGGCGATCTTCGGCAGCCAAACGGCGCGATCGCGATCGGCCGCGCTCGAGAAGGTCCGCACCGGGCAAGCACTTCTGGCGGTCGGCACGCACGCGCTCATTACCGAAAACGTCGAGTTCGCCCGGCTCGGCCTAGCAATTATCGACGAACAGCACCGGTTCGGCGTGCAGCAGCGCGCGCGGCTTCGAGAAAAGGGCGCGGCTCCGCATACGCTCCATATGACGGCGACGCCGATTCCGCGCACGCTCGCGCAATCGGTGTATGCGGATCTCGACTCGTCGACCATCGACGAATTGCCTCCGGGGCGAACGCCGATCGAAACGTACGCGCTGCGCCGATCGCGTCTGCCTTTGGCGTACGAGTTCGTGCGCAAGAACGTGGCGCTGGGAAGGCAGGCATACGTCGTGGCCCCGGCGATCGAGGAATCCGAGCTCGACGTTACGAGCGTCGTGGCCGAAGCCGAGCGCCTCGAGCACGAGGTCTTTGCGGACCTGCGTGTCGGCTTGCTTCACGGGCGCATGACGCCTCGCGAAAAAGAGGACGCGATGCAGCGGTTCGTGCGCGCTCAGACCGACGTGCTCGTGTCGACGACCGTCATCGAAGTCGGCGTCGACGTGCCGAACGCGACGGTGATGGTCGTGCTGGATGCGCACCGGTACGGCCTGGCGCAATTGCACCAACTGCGTGGGCGCGTCGGCCGGGGCGCGGCCGAGTCGTATTGCGTGCTCGTCGCACCGGACGGTCCGGATGAAATCGAGCGTTTGGGCATCTTGACGCATTCGACCGACGGATTCGAGATTGCAGAAGAAGATTTGCGGCTGCGCGGCCCGGGAGAATTTGCGGGAACGGCTCAGTCGGGGATGGCGCAGTTCCGGTACGCGGACATTGTGCGCGACATCGCCGTGTACCGGGAGGCGCGGCGCGCGGCGCAGGAGATCGTGCGCGCGGATCCCGGGCTTGCTTCGCCCGAGAACGCCGCGCTGCGCCGCTGGCTGGAAGGGGAGCCGAGCTCTCGAGCACTACTGCTCAGTTCATGAAAAAATGGCTCTTTGCGGCCGCTGCGGCGGTCATTGCGTGCTCTTTCGCGGTGCCGGCGAAAGCCCAGCCCCTGGCGATAACGCGCGCGACGTTGGCGAACGGCTTGCAGGTCGTCGTCGTGCACGATCCGCTCGCGCCGGTAGTGACTGCCGTGCTCAACTACCGAGCCGGCTCGGACGTGCAGCACTATCCGGGCGAGGCGCACGCGCTCGAACACATGATGTTCCGCGGGACGCCGTCGATCTCGCAGACGCAGCTCTTCGAAATCGGCCAGCTCATGGGCGGCGACTACGACGCGGACACGCAGGGAGAGCTGACGCAGTACTACTTCTCGGTTCCCGCGCAGTACTTGGACGTCGCGCTGCACATGGAAGCCGACCGCGCGACGCATCTGGACCTCTCGCCGGCCGGTTGGCTGGCCGAGCGCGGCGCCATCGAGCAAGAGGTGACGCAAGACGACAGCGTCGCACTGGAAAAGCTGCTGCTGCGCACCGTCCTGCCCGCCATCTTCAAAGGTACTCCCTATGCGAACGACACGCTCGGTACGCTGCAGTCGTTCAATACCAAGATCAGCGCGCCGGTGCTGCGCAGCTTCTACCAAACGTGGTATCACCCGAACAACGCCGTCTACGTGATCGCCGGAAACGTCGATGGACCGTCGACGATTGCCAAGGTGCGCCGGTACTTCGGCGGCATTCCGGCCGCAAAACTGCCGGAGCGTCCGCGCGTCATCCTTTCGCCGGTGCATCGAGCGACCTATCACGTCGACAGCGACCAGCCGTATTCGCTGGTTGCGCTCGCCTTTCGCTCGCCCGGTTTGAACGACAAGGATTATGCCGCAGCCCAAATCGCCGAAGCCGTGCTCAACAATCAGCGCGGCGATCTCTTCGGCTTGGTCGTTTCCGGCAAAGCGCTGTTCGCGGGCGTGCAGGACGTCGAATCGCATCCGCGCGCAACGGCGACAGCCATCTACTCGGCCATTCCTGTCACGATGAGCGCCGATGCTTCGGCGGCCGATCTGCGTTCGGTTATCGCGGCATACCGCAAGAACGGATTGCCCGCGGATCTCGTGCAGACCGAAAAGCAGCGCGCGCTCGCGCAGGCGCAGTTCCGCGGTAACTCGATTACGGACCTGGCGCTCGAGTGGAGTCAGGATTTGGCCCAGTCCGGGCAAACGCCCGACGAGCAGCTGGCCGAGATTGGGCGCGT
>DASRDE010000084.1:0-2999 GCA_035652755.1 Vulcanimicrobiaceae bacterium
CGCGTATTGGAAGTCGATTACGACCAGCGGACCGCACGCGTGCAGTCGGGCGTCGTGCTCGACGACTTGCGCAACATGGTGGAAAAGCGCGGCTTGACGTTCGGTCCGGCTCCATCGACCCATAACCGCTGCGCGATCGGAGGGATGTTCGGAAACAACTCGTGCGGTATGCCCGCGCAGTTTGCCGGGCGCATGGAAGAGAACGTCTTCGAAGCCGAAGTCCTGCTGTACGACGGCACGCGCCTTCGCGTCGGACCGACGAGCGAGCGCGATTTCGACGCAATCGTCGCGCGCGGCGGCAGGCAAGCCGAGATCTACCAGAAACTGCGCGCGCTGCACGAACGCTACGGCGAGCAAGTAAAACAGCGCTTTCCGGATATTCCGCGCAGAGTCTCGGGATACAACCTGCACCAACTGGCTCCCGAGAACGGCTTCAACGTCGCCCGCGCATTAATCGGCAGCGAAGGCACGATCGTGCACGTGCTCGAGCTTACGCTCCGATTGCTGCCCCAGCCGCCGTTTACGTCGATGGCGCTGCTCGGCTTCGACGACATCGCCACGTGCGGTGACTACGTGCCGCTCTGCAACGCCTTTGCGCCGCGCGCGCTGGAAGGGCTCGATGAGTCGCTCTTTCAGCACATGGAAGAGAAGGGCAAGAATCCGCACGCGCAGGAGCATCTGTTTCCGGACGGCCATGCCTGGCTGATGATGCACTTCGGCGGCGATACGAAAGAGGAAGCGCAGGCAAAGGCACAAGAGGCGATCGATGCGGTCAAAAAAGAGGCCTCCGGACTGCGGGGCGCCCGGTGCACGGCCGACGAGCACACGATTCAGGAAGTCAACGAGATTCGCGAAGCGGGCTTAGGCGTGAACGCCAAGATCCCGAATCAGCCCGAATTTTACCCAGGCTGGGAAGATGCCGCCGTCGCGCCCGAACATTTGGGCAAGTACCTGCGCGAGTTCCAGCAGAAAATGGACGAGTACGGGTACATCGCTTCGGTTTACGGACATTTCGGCCAGGGGTGCGTCCACTGCCGGATCAGTTTCGATCTCTTCACCAAGGACGGCATCGAGAAATACCGCCGTTTCGTCCACGAGATGGCGCACATCGTCGTCAAGTACGAGGGGTCTATTTCGGGCGAGCACGGCGACGGCCAAATCCGCGGCGAGCTGCTCCCGATTATGTTCGGCGAGGATTTGGTGCACGCGTTTTGGGAGTTCAAGACGGCGTTCGATCCGCAGAACAAGATGAACCCCGGCAAGGTCGTGCGGCCGCGGCGGATCGATGAAGATCTGCGCTGGGGCGTCGGCTACGAACCGTGGGATCCGCCGACGAAGATGCGCTTCAAGGAGGACGGCGGCAGTTTTGCCTATGCCGCGAACCGCTGCGTGGGAGCCGGTGTCTGCCGCAAGCACGACAAGGGGACGATGTGCCCCAGCTACATGGCCTCAAAGGAGGAGAAGTACTCTACGCGTGGCCGCGCGCGGCTGCTTTTTGAGATGCTGCAGCGCGATCCCATTAAAGCCGGCTGGAAAGACGACGAGATCAAAGAGTCGCTGGAGTATTGTTTGGCGTGCAAAGCCTGCAAACACGAGTGTCCGGTCAACGTCGACATGGCCAGCTACAAGGCCGAGTTTCTGCATCACTACTACGAAGGCCGCGTGCGGCCGCTGCAGATGTGGCTTTTCGGCTATATGTTCGTCTGGGCGGGTTTGGCCTCGCGAATGCCCGCGGTCGCGAACTTCTTTTCACAGGCGCCGCCCTTTAGTTCGATCCTCAAACGTCTTGCCAAGATCGCGCCGCAGCGCAAAATTCCCATGTTCGCCGACCATACGTTCCGGCAATGGTTCGATTCGCGACCCCGGCGAAACGCCGGCGCCGAACGGGTGATGCTCTGGGTCGACACGTGGAACAACTATTTTCATCCGCATACCGCGCAGGCCGCCGTCGAGGTCCTCGAAGATGCGGGTTACGAAGTGATCGTGCCGCCCAAGCAGATTTGCTGCGGCCGTCCGCTCTACGACTACGGTATGCTCGATCAAGCCCAGCGGCAGGTCGACGCCAACATGGAGCAGCTGCGTCCGTTCGTGCGCGAGGGCGTCAATATCGTCGGCCTCGAGCCCAGCTGCCTGTCCGTCTTTAAGGACGAGCTGCAGAACATGGTCGGCTACGACCCGGACGCGACTCGGCTGGCATCGCAGTGCTTTTCGCTGGATGCGTTTCTGAAAAATAAGGCCGAAGGCGACCGGCGATACGTCGCACCCAAACTCGAACGCCATGCGATCGTGCACGAGCACTGTCATAAGAAGTCGCTGCTCGACCCTCTTGCCGAAACGCACATCTTCGACCGCATGGCCGTCGATCACGAGCGGTTGGAGAGCGGATGCTGCGGAATGGCCGGTGCCTTCGGTTTCGAGGCCGAGCATTATTCGATGTCCATTGCGTGCGGCGAACGCGTGCTGCTGCCCAAAGTCCGTCAAGCGCTGCCGGAAACGCTCGTCGTGGCCGACGGTTTTAGTTGCCGCGAACAGATCATGCAGACGACGAACCGCCGAGCGCTCCATCCGGCCGAAGTGCTGCGTATGGCCATCGACGCGCGTACGCGCCCGCACGCGCAAGGTGACCGCGCGCACGACGCATATCCCGAACGGCGTTTCTTCCCCGATGAGGAGGCGCGGCGCAAAGCGTTGATCGCAAAAGGCTACGCGGTTTTGGCGGGGGCGGCCGCCCTGATAATTGCGGGCTCGGTGTGGCTCTCGAAGGGTAAACGATGAATCAAAGCCCGGCATTGAGCGGCAAGGTCGCTATTGTTACCGGCGGCGACACGGGCATCGGCCGTGCGATCTGCGTAGCGATGGCGCAGGAAGGCGCGAGCGTCGTCGTGGACTATCGCGGCGATGCCAAACCGGCGAACGAGCTCCTTAGCGAGATTCAAGGCTTCGGCGGAACCGCGTGCGCAGTGGAAGCGGATATCAGTCAACCGCAGCAGGTGCAGTCC
>DASRDE010000085.1:0-7038 GCA_035652755.1 Vulcanimicrobiaceae bacterium
CCTCACGCAGCTGCGCGACCAACTCGGCGAGTGCATCGGCTGCGGCTGCCTATCGATTCGCAGCTGTCCGCTGCGCAACCCGGGCGACGTCGCCGGCGAAACGGGCCCGGGTCCGCGATTCTTAGAGTCCGGAACCTAACGAATCAGCACGACGTTTTTGAACGTGCGTTTAGGGCCTTTAAAGGACTCTTGAAACGTACCGGATACGGTGGCGGACTCGCCGTCATGGCGCGCGGCGTTCGTTTGATCGATCACGACGATGCACTTTTCGTCGCATAACTGGAACCCGGTGACCTTTCGGAAAAGCGTCTTGCTGACTTGCAGGTGCGAAACCGTGCCCGCTACTGTTACGGACTTGCCTTCGTAGGCAGCGGGATTCTCGAGCAGTTTGGAGGGCGTGAGCGTCTCGGCCAGCGCGGGCAGCGCGATCGCGGCCAGCAGGAGTGCCGTGGCGACGGATGCGGCGATTTTCAATGAAGGATCCTTTCTGTGCGTAGGGGTTCGACGATGTTCACCCGACATCGCGACGTAGACGACGGGGACGAGTAAAAGCGTCAGGCCGAGGGAGCTGAACAATCCGCCGACCACGACCACGCCCAACGCTTGGCGCACTTCGGAGCCGGGCTCGAGCGCGAGCGCGATGGGCAGCATCGCGACGACCATGGAAAACGTCGTCATCACGATCGGCCGGAACCGGGTTGCTGCACTCTGCGCGATTGCTTCGATCGTGGAGAGCCCGCTTTCGCGCAGGCGGTTTGCGAAGTCGACCAGCAGGATACCGTTCTTCGTGACCAGCGCGACCAGCAGCAGCGTGCCGATCATCGAAAACAGGTTGAGGGTCAAGTGCGTCACGGCGAGCGATCCGAGCGCACCGAACGCCGTAACCGGGATGGCAAACATCATGACGAACGGCGTCTTGAAGCTGTCGTACAGTGCTACCATGAGCAAGTACACGAGCACGAACGACAGGACGAGCGCGACGGCAATGCCCGAGACGGTGTCCAAGAGGTTTTGCTGGCTGCCGTTCGGGGCCGGGCTGAGCGACGCGCCGGCGGGTAGCGCTCCAAGGCGTTTGCGGAAGGCCCCCGTGACACGCGAGAGCTGGTAGCCGGGCTGGACGTTGCTGCCGACAAAGACGATGTCTTGCCGGTTCAGCCGCGTGATGAGCGGATCGGACGGCCGCGAAACGAAGCGCGCGATGTCGCCGGCATACACCAAGCCTTGGTTGGTCGAGCGGATCGGGATGCTCGCCAAAGCGCGCAGCGAGTCGCGGGAGTCGAACGGATAGACGACTTGCACGTCCTGCGACCCGTAAGGGGAGCTGTATTGCGTTGCGATGACGCCGCCGAACGCGGCTCGAAGCGCGTTCGCAGCGGTGCCGATATCGACGCCGGTCGCACGTGCCGCGTCGCGATTGAACTCCACGTCGACGTTCGGCATCGGTTCGAGAGCGGAATCGGTGACGTTCGCGGTTCCCGGAGTCTGCCGCATAGCGGCGTAGACGCTTCGCGCGACGGCGTCGAGCTTCGCGGGCGGCGCGCTTACGACATAATTGATCGGCTGCTGCGTGCCGCCGGTAATTCCGGTGGAGGGAATCGCCGTAATGGAGGCGCCGGGCAAGAGCTTATGCGCGCGCGGCAGCAGAGTCGCCAGCCAATCCGCAGTCGATGCGCCCTTTCCGACGCGAAGAAACGCGTGCACTTGACCGACGAAGCCTTCCTGCACGAACCCGCCGAACTCGGCTTGGTAACTTCCGGCAATCGCGGTTTCGCCCTTGACCTGCGGCATCGAGTCGATTTCGCGTTCGAGTGCGAGGATGGCGTCACGGGTCGTTGCCAGCGCAGTGCCCACCGGATAACTGACCTGAACGGCAACCTCGCCATTATCGACCGCCGGCAGGAATTCGAAGCCGACCAGCCCCAGCGGTATAAGCAGCAGCGCAACGACGAAACTCGCGGCGCTAATCGAGGCGACGAGCCTGGGATGGTTCAGCGCCCACGGCAGCACGCGCGTCGCGTACGCGGTGCCGAGGCGCTGAAAGATCGCGGTAAAGCGGTCGACGATGCGCCCCGGCTTCCACGTTGAAAACATCGACCAGCAGCCCGCCATCGCTGGCGTGACCGTGAAAGAGATCGCCAGGGATGTAAGCGTCGCTATCGTGACGACAAAGCCGAACTCTTTCATGAACCGGCCGACGGTCCCGGGCAAGAACGCCAGCGGCAAGAATACCACGACGTCAACGAGCGTCAGCGTGATCGCCGCAAGCGCGATTTCGCCGCGGCCCGCGATCGCGGCGTTTTTCGCCGGTTCGCCGGCGTCGCGATGGCGTTCGATGTTTTCGAGCACCACGGTCGAGTCGTCGACGAGTATGCCGATGACGAGCGTCATCGCCGCCAAAGAGACCGTATCGAGCGTAAAGTGCAGCACGCGCATAGCGGTGAGCGCGACGAAAAGCGACGTCGGTATCGCGACGCACACGACGACCGCGTTGCGCCACGATCTCAAAAAGAAGAGCATGACGAGCGCGGTTAACGCGATCGCCTCGATAAGCGCGCGCCACACCTCGCCGATCTGCTCCTTGGTGTAATCGGCTTGAACGTTGACGACGGCAAAGTCCAGGTCGGGGAATCGCGTTCGGAAGCTCGGAAGCGCCTTGAGCACCGCATCCGAAACGCTGACTTCGCTGGCGCCGCTGGCCTTGCGAACGTCCAAAATAATTGCCGGGCTTCCGCGGTGATACGCGAAGACCCGCTGCGTCTCGTAGCCGTACGAAACGGCCGCAACGTCCCGAATCTGCAGCGCACGCGGCGCACTGCTCCATGCGTTGAGCTGCTGCGGTGCGGCTGCCGCAGAACCCAGGAGCAGGTTGCCGACCGACGCGGGGGTTTGAATGTCGCCGCGTACGTCCAAGGTGGTTTCGCGCCCGTGGGCCGTCGCAATACCGCCCGGCGCGCGGACGTTGTTGTTCGCGACCGCATTGATCACGTCATTGAGTGTCCCGCCTTGAGCTCGCAGGCGATCCGGATCGACCGCCACCTCTATCGACGGCGTCACGTCGCCCGACGTTTGTACGAACGAGACGCCGGAGAGCTGCTCCATCTGCGGTACGATCGTATTATCGACCAAGTTCGAGAGGTCGTGCGGGTCCACTCGCGTCGTCGAAACCGCGAGCTCAACGACGGTGCCTTGGCTGGGATCGTAGGTATTAATCGACGGGGCTTTGAGGTCCGTGGGCAGGTAGGCTTCGGCGGATTGCAGCCTGCGCTGCACCTCGCTCAGATCTGCGGTTTTGTCGGATGCGAGAGAGAAGAAGGCCGAAACGGTCGCGCCGCCTTGCTGAATCGTCGTCTGGATGTGATCCAGGTCCGGAGCTCCGGCGAGCTGATCTTCTATGGGACGCACGATCGTATCGCGAATCGTATTGGGCGAGGCGCCCGGATAGAGCGCTACGATCTGCATCACCGGCAAATCGACGTTGGGAAATTGCTGTTGGACCAAACCGGGATACGACAGCAGACCGGCAAGAACCGTAATCAGCACGAGAACGGTCGCCAGCGCCGGGCGCTGAACGAACAGCGCCGTCAGGCGGTTCACTCTTGCAGCACCACGCGGCTGCCCGGTGCGAGCCCTTCGACGATGGAATGCGAGCCGTCTTCGGCCACGTCGCGTACCGCCGCAACGCGCGTGCTGCCGTCGGACTGCGCGACGCGAACGCTGTCGTGCGCGGCGTCGATGAACGCTCGTGTAGGAATCATCCAGCCGGTGACCGCCGGCATGGCGATCGACGCCGAGACGACCATACCGGACTGCAGCATGCCGTCGCGATTGGGAATGCGCACCTTGACGACGAAATTGGTTCCTCCCGGTTGCGCTTGTCCGAGCACCGCTTCGACGATGCCGTGCAGATGGCTCCGATGCAGTGCCCCGACGGTGACGTCGGCCGAAGCTCCCGGCCGAAGCGCGAAGATCTGATCGCTGGATGCGTTGAGCATCGCGTAAACTTCGTCGATTTCCTGAACGGTGAAAAGCTGCGCACTGCCGGGGTATTGGCCGGGGTTGATCGTGCGGTTGACGACCACGCCGTCGACCGGCGAAACGATCGCCGCCTTCCGGATCTGCACGGCGATCTGGTCGGCTTGCGCGTTGGCTGATGCTGCGGCTGCTTGTGCGGAGGCCAAGTTTTCGCGCTGCAGGCCTGCCGCATCATTGCCGTTGACGCGAACGGCAGCTTCTGCCGAATCGACCGCCGCCTGCGCGGAAGAGACCGCTTGACGATCGGTCTCGTATTGCGTCGTGTCGTTATCGAGAAGTTGTTTGGACAAGAATCCCTGGGCGTAGAGCTGCCGGTCGCGCCGCAGCGTAACGTCCGTCAGCGAAAATTTTTGCTGCGCTTGCGCGAGCTGGGCTTGCGCCGACTCCAAATTGGCTCGCGCTTGCGCGATCGACAGCGTTCCTTGATCGCGGGTCTGCGCGATGCGGCTCGATGCGTCTTCGGCGTTCCGCTTGGCCGCGATGTAATTGGCGCGTAGGTCCGCGACGTCGAGTTGCGCCAGCAGCTGACCGGCGCGAACGCGATCGCCCTCGCGGACGTACACAGCCTCGGCGGGCTCTTGAAGGCTGCTGGATATCGCGACATTCTGGAGCGGCGCGATCAACCCCGAGAGCGAGATCGACGGGACGATGCTTCCGCGGACGAGGAGCGCCGTGCGCACCGCCGGCTGCGGCGACGGGTCGTTCCCAGGCGCCTGGCGCGAGCACGACCAGACCGGCACGCTTAGAAGGAGCGTGCCGGCCAAAAACGCGCGAAAAGCAAGAGGCCGAAGATTCATGTACCGCCCTGCGCGAGTGCTTGGTACTCGATCATACAGCAAGCGGGCGGCGCAAGCGTAATGGCGGCCGCACGCTTGCTTACTTTGCGGTTTCGCGGAGTAACCAACGCTTGCCCGATGCGTGCGCGCGCAGTACGCTTGGGCGTACCATCTTCTTTCTCGCAAAGGGCCCGCGCCATGCTTGTTTTTGGAAACTCTCGGCTCGGCATTGCGGCGGTTGCCGCCGGCGCGATCCTGTTCACCGCGTGCGCGCACGGCACGCAGGCGTCCCTGCCGCAAACGGCGCGTACTCTGGTGCAAACTGCCGGCTCGTCAGCTCCGTCCGTACCGTATCAGGTGATCTATCCGTTCAGCGGCGGCAACGACGGCGGAAATCCCGAGACGCCGCTCGTGTTCGACCCGCAAGGCAACGCGTACGGTACGACCGTGCAAGGCGGAAGCGCGGGCTGCGGGACGATATTCCGGCTTCATCCCGCGGCGCAGGGCAAATGGCAGGAGAGCGTTCTGTACAACTTCACGTGCTTTGCCGATGGAAAGAATCCGCACGGCGGCGTCGTGCGCGACGCGCTGGGCAATCTGTATGGTACGACGACGGCGGGAGGCTTGAACGGCGGCTGCACCGGTGATGGATGCGGCGTCGTTTTCGAGCTCAAACATACCGGCGCGATAGCGACGCTGCACACGTTCGCGGGAGGCGGCGACGGATTCGGGCCGGGTTCGCCGCTCACGTTCGATGCTGCCGGCAACTTGTACGGAATGGCGCCGGACGGCGGAAAATTCGGTTTCGGCACGGTGTTCACGCTGCAGCAGAGCGGCGGATCGTGGCATTTTCACGCGATCCATCAATTCAGCGGCGGAAACGGCGGCGGCACCGGTTCGCTCGGCGCGCTGCTCGTCGATTCGCACGGCACGATCTTCGGCGTGACCGAGACCGGCGGAGCGCATCAGGCCGGAATTGCATACACGTTGACGCCGAACGGATCGGCGTGGACGTTCACGCCCGTGTACGCGTTCAAAGGAACGCCCGACGGCGGCAACCCGTACGGCGGCCTCATCAGCAGCGGCGGCAAGCTGTATGGAACGACCTACTTCGGAGGCCGCAACGGCGCGGGTTCGGTTTTCGAACTCACGCCCAAAGCCGGCGTGTACGGCGAACGCGTCGTGTACAGCTTCAAGGGCGGCAAGGACGGCAGCTCGCCGACGTCGTCGCTGCTCGCCTCAGGCTCGGGCGTCTTGTACGGCACGACATCCGCCGGCGGATCCGGCTGCGGCTGCGGGACGGTGTTTTCGCTCGCGCCGGGTTCGTTTGCCGAAAGCGTTCTGCATAGCTTCGGTGCAAGCCACGACGGCCAGAGCCCGTACTTCGGCCTGACGGCGTCGGGGAAATCGCTCTATTCGTCGACGGTCGCCGGCGGTACGGGCGGAAGCGGAACGATCTTCAGCATCACGCCGTAGCGGTTAGCGCGTCAGCAGCCCGGCGTCGATGACGAACTGCGCGCCGGTGATGTAGCGCGCGCGGTCGGAGGACAGATACACGACTGCGTGCGCGACGTCTTCGGGTTCGATCCACGGCACCGGCAGCAGGTTGCCGGCCGAGCGTTCGGCGATCTCGATCGCGGTCGTGCCCTCGAGCTGCGCAAGCCCGTCGTTCATCGGCGTGTTCACGCCGGTCGGGTGTATCGAGTTCACGCGAATGCCGTAAGGCGCAAGCTCGATCGCCAGCGACTTGGTCAGGCCCGTGAGTCCCCATTTGGACGCCGCATAGTGGCTCAGGCGTGCGAGGCCGCGCAGCCCGGCGATCGACGAATTATTGACGATCGCTCCCGAGCGCCGCTCGATCATCGACGGGATGACGTGCTTTGCCACGAGCCAAGGGCCTTTGAGATTGATGTCGAGCATCGCATCCCACTGTTCCTCGGTCAGCTCGTGGGCGTAGCCGTACGCGCAAATGCCGGCATTATTGAACAAAATGTCGATTCTGCCGAAACGGTCGAGCGTTCGAGCAACGGCTGAAGCGACGGCAGCGGCATCGCGCACGTCGCCGGTGACGCCCAGGTAGCCTACACCGCACGCAAGGCAATCGCTTTCGAGGCTCGCAAGGTCGCCCGCCGACCCCATTTCGTACGCCGGATACGCGAGCGGTGCCGCAACGTCGTATGCGACGATATGTGCGCCGCGCTGCGCCAGCGCGATTGCCGTGGCGCGGCCT
>DASRDE010000086.1:0-2750 GCA_035652755.1 Vulcanimicrobiaceae bacterium
GTATTTAATCGATCGCCGGTACACGTCCACCCCGAAACTCGCAATCTCGGGCGCCTCCAACGGCGGTTTGCTCATCGGTGCAGTCGAAACGCAGCGCCCCGATCTTTTCGGCGCGGCGCTGCCCAACGTCGGCGTCATGGATATGCTGCGCTTTCAAAACTTCACGGCGGGCGTGGGATGGGAGGCGGAGTACGGCTGCTCGACGTGCTCGGCCGCGCAGTTCAAGACGCTCCTAGCCTATTCCCCGTACCAGAACGTCAAAGACGGGACGCACTACCCGCCCACGCTCATTTCGACGGCCGACCACGACGACAGGGTCTTCCCCGCGCACAGCTTCAAATTCGCCGCGGCAATGCAGCACGCTCAAGCCGGAGACGCGCCGATTCTGCTGCGCGTGGATCTCAAGGCGGGGCACGGCGGCGGCAAACCGCTGGCCAAGGTCATCGAGGACTACGCCGACGAGTATGCGTTCCTGGTACGCAACCTGCACGTCTCCCTTCCGGGATCGTTCTAGCCGGGAAACATCGCGTCGAGCAGCGTGTCTATCGAGGCTGCGCTCTGGACCAGGCCGCGGTTACGCGGCGTGACGAAACCTTCGCGCACCATCTTGTCGAAGAGCGCGATCAATTCGTCGTAGTAGCCGGCGGCATTGAGCAAGCCCACCGGCTTTGCGTGGATGCGCAGCTGGGCCCAGGTCACGATCTCGCAGAACTCGTCCATCGTGCCGAAGCCGCCGGGGAGGGCGACGAAACCGTCGCTTAGTTCGGCCATTAAGGCTTTGCGTTCGTGCATGCTGTCGACCACGTGCAACTGCGTGATCCCGCCGTGCGCGATCTCTTCGCCGGCAAGGGCGCGCGGAATGACGCCGATGACTTCGCCGCCCGCCTGCAACGCCGCATCGGCAACGACCCCCATCAACCCGACGCGTCCGCCGCCGTACACGATTCCTGCGCCCCGTGAAATAATCGCGCGCGCCGCTGCGGACGCAATGTCGGCATAACGATCCCCGGTTCCCGAACGCGCACCGCAAAAGATCGCTACTCGCATGTCGCGCACCGCGTTTGGCGGGGCGCTGCTGCGCGCCTGCCGAAGCGCGTGAAAGTGAAGCAGGAACGCGTACCGCGCGTACCCGACGACGGCGTGGTGCGCGTTTTTCGCGAGCGCCGCCGAGCGGGGACCATGACGATCATCACGGGAATTCCGGAACGCTCGCTCTCGGAGGTTGCGAGCGCGCTCAAACGCTTGTGCGGCACGGGCGGCACCGCCAAACACGGCGTCGTGGAAATTCAAGGCGATCACCGAGATAAGGTCATCGCGCACCTTCAGGCGCAAGGTCATTCGGTCAAAAAGGCCGGGGGATAAGTTCGTTCGCATGCTTCGTGAACCGCCCGGTCCCGGAATGTGGCAGACGTATCGCCGGCTCCGCGGTAGACCGCTTCGTGAATTTCCGGCGTTTTTGCGCGACGTCTCGCGCGCCCATGGTCCCGTCACGTCGTTTCGCGTGCCGTGGCGGCGGTTTTACTTCCTCAACGACCCTGCCGCGATCAAAGACGTCCTGATCACGCATCAGCACGCCTTCGTTAAATCCGAAGGCACCCGCGCGATGCGCCAGCTGCTCGGAGAGGGGCTCGTGACCAGCGAGGAGCCGCTCCACCGTACGATGCGCCGAATCGTGCAGCCGGCGTTTCACCGCGAACGCATCGCATCGTACGAAGCGACGATGCGCGACTACGCCTCGCGGTGGCGCGCTCCCGAAGGCATTTTCGACATGCACGCGCAGATGATGGAGCTGACGCTGCGGATCGCTTCTACGACGCTGTTCGGCGCGGATGCAGGCGAAGAGGCCGATCGCGTGGGCGCGGCGCTGCACGAAGTCGTGACGATTTTCCCGGATGTGCTGGGGCCGCTGGGCTCGATCGTTCGCCGCCTGCCGTGGGGTCCGGCCGCCCGTTTTCGCCGAGCCCGCAAAATCTTGGACGATATCGTCCTGCGTTTAATCGCGCAGCGCCGCAACAGCGGTGAGGATCGCGGGGACGCGCTCTCGATGCTGCTGGCCTCGCGCGATGCCGAAACCGGTCAGGCCATGAACGATCGCCAAGTACGCGATGAAGTCATGACGCTCTTCGTGGCGGGCCACGAAACGACCGCGAACGCGCTCACATGGGCATGGTATCTTCTCGCGCAGCATCCCGATAAGCGCGCCGTGCTGCAAGAGGCGTTGCGGCAGGACGCGCATCCCCCGTATTTGGACGCCGTGCTCAACGAGACGCTACGCCTCTACCCGCCTGCATGGATTCTCGGCCGCGACGCCACGCGCGAAGTCGATGCGGCGGGATGGCGCATTCGCAAGGGGGCCACGGTGCTGATGAGTCAGCTGGTCATGCACCGTTCGCCCGAGTTCTTCACCGACGCGCCGCAGTTTTGCCCCGAACGGTGGCTCGAGCGGCCACAATTGCCCGCATTCGCCTATTTTCCGTTCGGCGGCGGGTCGCGTAAGTGCATCGGCGATCAGTTCGCGTGGACCGAGGCGTGCATCACGCTGTCCACGCTGGCGTCGCGTTACACGTTCCACCTTGCGAACGGCGCGGAGGTCGCGCCGGACCCGGTCATCACCCTGCGGCCGAGCGGTCCGGTACTGATGCGCGCTTTAAGCTAGAACGAGTTGCTCCTGGCCGGCGCCGGCTTTGCGCAAAGCTTCCGCGATCATCTGCTCTTGAATTTCGCGCACGGCCCAGCGGGCTTGCGCGTCG
>DASRDE010000087.1:0-2190 GCA_035652755.1 Vulcanimicrobiaceae bacterium
ACAAGGGCGGATGCAGCGGCGGAAACCGATCGCCCGAGCTGCATTGGTCGGGCGCCCCAAAAGGCACGCGCAGCTTCGCGCTCATCGTGCACGATCCGGATGCGCCCGTACGCGGCGGCTGGTACCATTGGGTCGTGTACAACGTGCCGGCGGCAACCACGCGGTTGGGCGCGGGCGCCGCGATCCCGGATCCGGAGCTCGGCACGACATCGTTCGGCGAACACCCTTGGGGCGGCCCGTGTCCGCCCAGCGGCACGCATCACTATCACTTCACCCTTTACGCGCTCGACGTCGCGTCGATTCCGGCGCCGCATCTCACCGGGCCGCAGCTGCAGGCCGCCATCTCACGGCATACGATCGCGAAAGCATCGCTCACCGGCTTATACAGCGCGCGCTAGTCGACACGGCTTACCACTGGAAGGCCGAAAGCGCCGACCATTGCGGCGGCTGCGTGCCGTCCCACGCAAAAAAACATTCACCGATCGCGCCCGCAGCTTTGGCCGCTTGCAGCGAGGCGGCGATCTCGGACGGCGGCGGAGCGCCGTTGGGGCCGAGCGCGTTTGTTTGACCGCCGATGCCGATCGAAATTGGTCGGCGCGCCAGCCGTGCGACGAGCGCGTATGACGCGCGGATGGTCTGCGCGACGTCTGCCTTGAACGGCGCGGGCGAGAGCATGCGCCAGTACGTCATCGGCTGGAGCACGTCGCTGTAGCGCGCAATCTGTTCGTACGGATATTTGCGCTGATCGAGCTGTTCCAAATATGGATCCTCGACGTTCGACGCGATCAGGTAGTGCGGGCCCAGTGCATCGCGCAGCGCCTGCAGATAGAGCCACAGCTCATCCAACCCGTGCGGCGCCGGTCCCATGAACTCGCCCCCGCGTTCCAGATCGACGGCGATCCCGGTCAGCGGCGTACCGCGCGCCGTGCGATAACACGCGCTGCGCACGGTCTGCTCGATGTCCTCGAACGTTGCGTCGCGGGGTACGGTCCAGCCGATGGTTCCGATCCCGTGCGCGGCTAAACCGTCGATAATAGCGTCGATCGTGGGTTTGGCTTCGGGCGTAATCTCCCAGTAGGCACCATATGCCGTGCGCAGCTCGACGTACCGCAGTCCGGCGTGCACCGCGCGGTCGACGATTGCAGCCGGGTTCAGATGCTTGTAGTACAGATCGTCGACGGGGTTTGCCGTGAAATACAGCCACATGCCTTTGCCCGAAACGTTTGAAAGAGCGGTGCGCGGCGGCAGCTGTGGAATCTCGACCGGAGCGATCCGCGCCGGCGGGATTCCCGCGCGATACAAGACGTAGCGGTAGCGCCGTCCGGGCTGCACGTGCGTGTCGCGATACGTCGAGCTCGGTCCTGCGATCGCAGCTGCGACGCTCCGCTTTCCGGCGGCGTCGATGCGAATCAGCCGCACGGGACCGGCGGACCGCGGAAACCAGCCGATCTGCACCGCATACGGGCCGAGCGCCGCCGCGACTGCACGGGGGCCGCTCCACGCGCGCGTGTCGGTCGAGATTCGCGCAGTGCCCAGGTTCGGAATGTTGCACCGCACGAGCATCGATACCGTGCCGTCGCGCGCGGTCTTTAAAATCGCGGAGGGCTGGCCGAAACGCAATCGGGTTTGCCACTGCACGTAGGAGCCCGGCGAGATCCAGTCCAGATCGCTGTTGGCCATGATGCGCGTGCGCCGTCCGCGAGCATCGTAGAAGTGCGCCACGACGAGCCAGCGCGCGTTTCCGTCGGGGTCGAAACCGAGCGGCCGGGACTCGACGCGGAAGCGTACCGCGGGCGCTCCCCAATACACCGGCGGGCTCGGCGCCGGAGACGGCGTCTGCGCCGCGGCAAGCAGCGCCGCTGCAAGGATGCTCACACGGGGAATACTGCGGCATGCTTCCAAAAGAACCCCGCGTGAGCGACGTGCGAATTAAAGTCCGCGAGAGCGGGCCATATTTGGTCACCGGGCCGGTGACGATCGTGGACTGCGACGGCAAAGAGTACACCGTCACCGGCGAAAACGTGGCCCTCTGCCGATGCGGACAATCCTCGACCAAGCCGTTCTGCGACGCGACGCACCGGACGTGCGGTTTCGTTGCGGCCGAACGTGCCCCCGATCCGCCTGCGGACGCGGCGCCGCAAGGGTGATTGCCGCCCGAAAGAGAGAAAACACGCTCCATGCCATCGTACG
>DASRDE010000088.1:0-6513 GCA_035652755.1 Vulcanimicrobiaceae bacterium
CGGCCTTTACCAGCGGCGATCTCGAGGCGGCGCACGCGTACGCGCTGCGTCTGCCGGCATCGGGCCGGCGAGAGGACGATCTCGGCCGCATCGCGCTCGCTCGCGGTCAGACAAAGATAGCGCTGCAGCATTTCGTTGCCGCTCAGGACAGCGCGGCCGTCGATGCCTACGTCATTCAGACGTGGAAAGCCGACCCTCCGGCAGCATACGCGCTCGAACGCGATCTGAAGGATCAGCTTTCCGCCTCGGGCACGCACCCCGACGCGCTGGCGCTCGCCTATTGGCGCATGGGGACGCTCGCGATCGCGCTGCACCGCCCGCGACTGTCTCTGAACGATTTCGAGCAAGCCGTGCACATCTCACCGCTCTCGGAACGCTTTCTGATTTGGGCCGGCTTCGAGGCGTACGATCTTCACCGGCTCGATACCGCGGCGGGCTACTTCGATCGCGCGGTCGCGGCCGATCCGACCAGCGCGGACGCGTACGCCGGCGCGGGACTGGTCGCGCTCGCCAGGGGCGATCGCGCCACCGCGTTTTCGGATCGAGCGCGTGCCAAGGCGCTCAATCCGCACTCGATGGGACTGCACACGCTTCAAGAAGCGCTGCGGTGAACGTCGCGCTCGACGCGCAGCTGGCCATCGGCACGGCGACGGGAATCGGCGAGTACGTTCGCGGCCTGCAAAGCGCGCTTCGAGATGCAGGCGTGCACGTCGCCGCACTCTACGAGCCGCGTCTGGACCCCTGGCGTTTCGACCGGCGCGTGATTTGGGATCAGATCGTGCTGCCGCAGCGGGCGGCGGCGACGCACGCCGACTTGCTGCACTGCGCCTCGGGCACGATGCCGCTGCTGCACCCGCCGCGCACGGTCGTGACCGTGCACGACGTCGCTTGGCTCAAAGTGCAGGCGCACGCACGGCCGTACGCGCGCTATTATTTCGGCCCGTTCGCGCTGCGCCGGTACCGGAGCGCCGCTGCGATTGCGGTCGACTCGGAGTTTTCCAAGCGCGAGTTGCTGGACGTCCTGGACGTGCCCGGCGATCGCGTGCACGTCGTGTATCCCGGCGTCGCGCGCGATTTCTGCCAGCTCGAGCGCCGGCCGGCCGGCGAGCACGTCGTGCTCGTGCCCGGCACGGTGGAGCGCCGCAAGAATCTGGAAGTGCTGATCCGTGCGCTCCCGCATCTGCGCGGCGCACGGATCGTTTCGGTCGGACCGCCCACGCCGTATCGCGCGCACTGCGAGCGGCTCGCGGACGAACTGGACGTTCGGCAACGAGTAGAGTTTCGCGGATACGTGAGCCGCCGGGAGCTGCTCGAGCTGTATGCGACGTGCGCTGCGGTCGCAGTGCCGTCGAAATACGAAGGCTTCGGTTATGCGGCCGCGCAGGCGATGTGCGCCGGCGTCCCCGTCGCCGTCTCGGATCGTTCCTCGCTCCCGGAAGTCGCGCAGAGCGCGCCGGCGCTGCCCGCGGAAGATCCGGCGGCGTGGGCGCGGGCGCTGGGCGCGATCTTCGCCGATCCCGTTTCGGCCGAGGAGCAGGCTGCCCGCGGCCGTGCGCGCAGCATCGAGCGCTTCGCGTGGTCCGCCTCGGCGTCGCGGATGATCGCGATGTACGAATCGACGATGTAACTCGAGCGCTCTAGTAGATGGGCGAGCCCGGAGCGCCGGGCTGCACGCTTCCGTCGTCGGGCGCAAACACCAACCGCAGCGGATAGCTCGAGCCGCTGTCCGGAATCGTTGCGATGGTGACGCGTACGAACCCGCGCGCGGGCACCACGTACTGGCGAATCTTGTAGCGCGAGAACGGCGGCACTTGGTGCGACTGGATGAGCACTCCGTCGACCAGATAGGTGCCCGTCGCCCGCCCTCCGCGCGGATTTTCGTAGATGGCGATCGGCTGCGGCGCGGAGCTCGAGTTCTGCACTTTGATCACGAACGTTTGGAGCACGCCGTAATCGCCCGCCAGCGCTTCGCCTTTCATGAAGTTGGGCAGCGGAATTTGGCCGATCGACAGCTCCAAGTACTCGTCGCCGACGTTCCACAGCCGGCTGTAGTGAAACTCGGGAATTTCGTAGATGCCGCGCGCGTGCGGATGATCGCCCGACAGCAGGGCGGTCTGGGCGGGGAGCGCATCGGGCGAATCGGCGGCATTTTGCGCAAAGAGCGTCAGGTGTACGGTCGCACCGCTGAGCACGCGCAGCTGCAGCAGATTGCAGACGATGTTCTTTGCGGGCAGATCCTGTTCGATGACGTTGAGCGAACCGTTGCCCGGAACGACGAGAATGTGCCCCTGGTTTTGAACCAGGTTCTTGAGAAACTCCGAGGTCGCCTCATGACCGGTGAGCATCTCGTTCGCGCTGGTCGTGCCTTCGCCGTCGATGAACTGCAGGATGGCGGGCTCGGGCGACGGGTTTTGCGCGCGCAGGACGATGCGGCGGTCGGGTTCGCCGGGCGGATTGTAGTGAAAGTAGAGGAACCGCGACGGCTGCGTTCGCCGCAGATCGGCGGTGAACAGCACGCCGTTCTCGGTCAGACGTTCCGGAAAGTCGCTCACGAGCAGCGAATCAGGGACGATCTTCGGTGCGGCCACGTTCTCGACGCGAACGTGCGTCGTGCCCTCGGACGTGAAGTACTGGTTTCCCTGAATCAAGATCGGAACGTCGACCGTCGCAACGTCGTCCTGCGCGAGCGGCTGCGAGTACTCCACCATATCGGCCGACGCGACGACCTGCGCGCCGGAGCGAGGCTGAGCGAGCGCCGCCGCTGCCGCGACGGCTTCGGCCTTGACGAAGGAACCGGAAGCGGGATCGCCGGTGATGCGGATCGACGCCCAATCGCCGATCGATCCTGCGCTGTAGGCGACGCGCACGGGCACCGTCGCGCTCACGTTGCGCTGATCCGAGATGACGATTGTGACGGTGCCGGGCGCTTTGCCCGTAATCGTCACGGTACGCGCAACCTGATCGACGGCGACATCGACGGTATTGGGGTTCGCGGGCGTCGCCGTGATGTTTCCAAGCGCCGACCCAACGCGCAGCGTTTGGCTCTGGCCGACCGGGACCGACGCGGCGGCGGGCTGCACGACGATGGGCGGCTGCGTCGGCACGGGCGTGGGCAGCGGCGTAGCAGTGGCAGCCGGCGGCAGCGTTTGCGGAATGGCGACGCCGGGCGGCGCGGGCGACGGCGACGGGGCCGGATTGACCTGCTGCGCGCGCAGCAGCGCACCGCTCGAAAGTATGCAAGCACATGCGGCAGCCGCCGCAAAAAGCCGCCTGCGGTTCACGCGATCAGGCGATTTTGATCTCGGTACGGGTGACTGCGGACGCGAGCAGCGTCTTGTACCCCACACTCGGAAACAGCACGGTCACGAGGTCCTTTTCGGCGCGCTCGACCGTGCCCTGTCCGAATTTGGGGTGAAAGACGACGTCGGCGATGCGGTACGCCGATCCCAGCACCTCGCCTTGCTCGACCTTGGCCGCTTGCGAAACGCGCAGGCAGTTGTCGCACGCTCCGCAGTTTGCGGCCTCGTAATCCTCGCCGAAATAGTTCAGGATGAACCGCCGCCGGCACGAGGTCGTCTCGGCATACTGGAGCATCATCGCCAGTTTGCTCTGATCGTAGGATTTTTTGGTCTCGTAGCTCGCCAGGTTGAGGACCAAGTCGCGGTTCTTGCGGGCCGCTTCCGTGAGGCGGTATTTCGAGCGGCTGCTGGTTTCGATGAACCCGCCCTTTTTGAGCAGCGCGAGAATCACTTTGAGTTTGGTCAGCGGCAGCTGCAGAATCTTGCGCAGATCGGTCATCGAAACGCCGCCTTCCTGCGCCCCGAAGATCTCGAGCGTGCCGAAGACTTTCTGCACCTCTTCGATGTCGGGATACTTTCCGGTCAGGAAGTAGTTCTGCACGCGCGTGTCGCTCATGCGGTAGATGAGCACGCAGTTCGACGGCAGGCCGTCTCGTCCCGAACGGCCGGCTTCCTGCGTATACGCTTCGACCGAGCCGGGCAGATCGTAGTGGACGACGAAGCGGATGTTCGGCTTGTCGATGCCCAGTCCGAACGCGTTGGTGGCGACGACCGCGCGAATGTGCTCGCCCATGAACAGCTCGTGGACGGCGGTGCGATCGTGCTTCTGCAGTTTGGAGTGGTAGACGGCGGCCGGAATTTCCAACTGGTCCTGCAGATACTTCTGCACTTCGAGCGCGTTCTTGATCGTCGCGGTGTAGATGATTCCGGTGCCGTGCAGATCCCGCTCGAAGATCGATTTTAAGATCTTGAGTTTGTCGGCTTCTTTTTCCGCCCGGCGGACGCGATAGATCAAATTCGGACGGTCGAACCCTTTGACGATCGGCTTGACGTGCGGAATCCCCAGTTGATGCAGGATGTCTTCGCGCACGGCCGGGGTTGCGGTGGCGGTCAACGCGAGCACCGTCGGGTGTCCGAGCCATTCGATGACGTGGCCCAGCGCCAGATACGCGGGACGGAAATCGTGTCCCCATTGGCTGATGCAGTGCGCTTCGTCGACGACGAAGAGCGGCACGCGAATCGATTGCAGCAGCGACATAAAGGCTTCGTCTTCCAGCTTTTCAGGCGTGACGAAGACGATCTTGATCGAACGGGTGCGGATGCGTTCGAGGGCCGCGGCTTCCTGATCTTCCGACAGCGTGGAGTTGAGCGCGACGACCTGCGTGATATCCAGCGCGCGCAGCATGTCGATCTGGTCCTTCATCAGCGCGATGAGCGGGCTGACGACGACGGTCGTTCCGTCGAGCAGCAGCGCCGGCAGCTGATAGGTCAAACTCTTTCCGGCCCCGGTCGCGAGAATGGCAAGCGTGTCCTGCCCGGCAACGACGCGGTTGACGACCTCTTCTTGGCCGGGCTGGAACGACTCGAAACCGAACTTCTCACGAAGTGCAGCCCGCAGATCCACGATATATCCTTCTTCTTGTTCGCGCGAACGACGGCGCCGCTTCTTCAGTAATGGCAAAGAAGCGCCGTGCTGCCAGTATACCCTATGGCAGGCACCGCGAAACTTTAAAAAGTACTAAAGGGAGTGTCCCTGTACCGCACCTGGCGCCCCAAGACCTTTGCCGACTTAGTCGGACAGGATGCAGTGGTGCGCACCCTCACCAGTGCCATCGAAACCGGCAAGCTCGCCCACGCGTACCTGTTCTCCGGGCCGCGCGGTTCGGGCAAGACCTCCGCCGCGAAGATTCTGGCCCGGTGCATCGACTGCGTGAACGGCCCCACAGCCACCCCGGACAACACGTGCGAGAACTGCCGGGCCATTATCGCCGGGACCGCGCTCGACGTCCTGGAGATCGACGCCGCCAGCAACCGCGGCATCGACGAGATCCGCTCGCTGCGCGAAGCGGTGAAATTCGCTCCTTCGACGATGCGCATGAAAGTCTATATTATCGATGAAGCCCACATGCTCACCAAAGAAGGCGCGAACGCGTTCTTGAAAACGCTGGAAGAGCCGCCGCCGCACGCGGTGTTCATTCTGGCGACGACCGAGCCGGAGAAACTCCCGGTCACCATTCTTTCGCGCTGCCAGCGGTACGCGTTCCGGCGCATTGCGATCCCGACGATGATCGCGCGCATGCGTCAGATCGCCCAAGCCGAGCGGATCGCGATAGACGACGCGGCGCTTTCGGCGATCGCTTATCGCGCGGACGGAGGGCTGCGCGACGCGCTCACGATGCTCGAGCAGGCCGCAGCTTTTGCCGACGGCGCGATCGGCCTCGAGACGATCGAGTTGGCTTTTGGAGCGAGCGGACGCGATTTCGCCGGCGCACTGCTCGAAAGTCTGATCGCGCGCGACGCAGCCGGAGTGCTCAAGCACGTCGACGAGGCCAGCGACGCCGGCACCGACATGGCCGTGCTGATCCGGCGCCTGATCGCCGAGCTGCGCAACCTGCTGGTAGCGCGCATCGATCCGGGGCTGCTCGCGCGCGACCTGGCGCCCGGCGACGCGCAGGCTGCCGTCGCACGCAGCGCCCGGCTCACCCAAGCGCAGATCGTCCACGCGCTGCGGCTGCTCTCCGATGCGCTGAGCACCGGACGATCCTCGGGCAACCCGCGCCTGGAGCTCGAAACGGCGCTGCTGCGTTTCGTGCTCGCCTCCGAAGACCAGACGGCCGCGGGATTATCGGCCCGCGTGGCCGCGCTGGAGGAAGCATCGCAGGCCCCGCGCGCAACTTCGGCGCCTCGCACCCAGCCGGCGACGGCGGCGCCCCCACCCGCGGCGGCGGCGGCCGCGCCGCCGGCAACGAGCGTTGAGACGGCGCCCCCGTCGAACGGTCCGGCCGGACCGATCACGATCCAGCGCGTCAAGGCCGCGTGGGAATCGATCGTCACCAAGGTGGCGGCCGAGAAGCAGTCGCTGCGCGGAGAACTTCGGCGCGCGATGCCCGACGCTGTCGAGGAGGGCGTCCTACGCGTGAAGGTCCCCAACGCGCTTTCGGCCGCCCTGCTCAAAGCCAGCGCGTCACTGGTCGGCGCGGCGGCTGCCGAAGTA
>DASRDE010000089.1:0-2206 GCA_035652755.1 Vulcanimicrobiaceae bacterium
CGTGCTGCAAATCTACAATACCGAATTTTCGCTTCCGGAGATCGCGCGCGGCGCATGCGCGACCGTGATCGGCTGCGTGCAGGGCGAAAAGCGGTACGTCATGCGCCACGGCGACGACATCGTGATGGATGTGCCGATCGACTTTCTCACGGGGACCATCCGCGACGAACTGCCGATTCGCGCGATGAGCGAACGCAAGGTCACCGATCCCGCACGCCGCTACGTCGAAGGCCCCTACGATCTGGCCGAACTCTTTCCGCGCGTGCTGGCGCACCGCGACGTCTGTTCGCGCGAGCCACTTTTCGACCGCTACGACGCCGTCGTCCGCGGCACGACGGTTATTCCGCGCGGACGAGCGTGCGCGGGCGTCATCGCGCCGCTCGCCGGTTCGCCGCTGGGCGTTGCGCTGGCCGTTGCGGGCAATCCGCGCTACGCCAAGCTCGATCCGTTTCTGGCCGCCGAGCACGCCGTGCTCGAGTCGGTTCGCCGCGTCACCTCGGTCGGTGCGCGAGCGCTCGGCCTGACGGACTGCTTGAACTTCGGCAATCCGCAAAACGTCGATCACTACTCGGAGCTGGCGCACAGCATCGACGGGTTGGCCGGTGCGGCGCGCGAGCTGGGCACGCCGTACGTATCCGGAAACGTGAGCTTGTACAACGAGTCGCGCGGCGGCAACGCTATTCCGGCTTCGGCCATCGTCGCCTGCGTGGGCGTGCTCGACGACGTCGCAACGACGATCACGTCGTCCCTAAAGCAGCCGGGTTCGGCGATCTACGCCGTCGGCGTGCCTCGGAACGCGGCGGGCGGCGCGGTCTTTGCCGAGCTGCTCGAGCAGACGGGCGGCCCGGTGCCGCCGATCGATTACGCGCACGCCAATGCTGAAATCGCATTCATGCACGCGGCAAACGACGCGGGGCTGCTGCTCTCGGCGCGCAGCACGGGCAACGGCGGAATCGCGGCGGCGCTCGCGGAGATGGCATTTGCGACGCTGCGGCGCGAGCCGATCGGCGTGCGTCTAGCGCCTGCGGGAACCTGGGCCAACGGCGAGCTCGGCGAGCTCGAAGCCTATTTCGGCGAAGCGTCCGGATTTGTCGTGGAAACGCAGCAGCCTGCGGCGCTCGAGGCCATCGCCTCCGACCTCGTCGAGATCGTCTGCATCGGCGAAACGATTGCCGAGCCCCACTTCGTGCTCGGCGCGGAAACGTTCGATCTGCACGAGCTGCACCAAGCCTGGCACGCGCCGCTCTCGGAGGTGTATCCGTGAGCGCGAAAGTTGCGGTGCTCGTCTTTCCCGGCACGAACAGCGAAACCGAGACCTGGCGCATCTGCCGCGACGCCGGCATGGACGCGCACGTCGTGCACTGGAGCCGGGCCGCAACGCTGCCGCAGTACAATGCGTACGTGCTCCCCGGCGGTTTTGCATACGAGGATCGCATTCGCGCGGGCGCGGTTCCGGCGCACGACCCGATGATGGACTACGTCATCGAAGGCGCGATGCGCGGCAAACTGGTGCTCGGCGTCTGCAACGGCGCGCAAATTCTCCTGGAGGCCGGCTTGGTGCCCGGCACGGGTGAGTTGCGCAAGCCGACCGCCGCGTTCACGTACAACGCGCCGGGCGCGCATTTCGTCTGCCGGCACGTCTACATCAAGCTCGCCGGCGATGCGTCGCGCTGTGCCATTACGGCGGCGCTCGAACCGGATGAGCTGATTCCGGCATGGGCCGCGCACGGGCAGGGCCGATTGGCCGCAACGGGCGACCACCTCCGCGAAATCGAGCAAGGCGGTCACGTCACCTTTCTCTATGCGGACGAGCACGGGCGCGTTGATGCCGATACGACGCCGAACGCTTCCGCGCTTTTTTGCGCGGGCATCACGAACGTGCAAGGCAACGTCCTCGCGGTAATGCCGCACGCGGAACGGGATGCGTGGAACTTCAATCATCCCGACAGGCGCGAGGGTTCGAACATCCTTGCGCCTTCGGGCGGCGCGCGTCTTTTCGAATCCATGGCGAAGGCCCTGGCATGACGATGCGAGCGGCGGCGATTCGCCTGAAGATTCCGGACAACGAAGCCTATACGGCGCTGGCGGCGCTGCGGCGTCTGGGCGTGCAAGCCGGGCGCGTGGAACGCTCGCAAATTTGGGTTTTGGACGACGACGGCGACGAGCGCGATTTCGCGCAGCGCGTCATGGCCAACGAGTCGCTCTT
>DASRDE010000090.1:0-8647 GCA_035652755.1 Vulcanimicrobiaceae bacterium
TGGAGAAATGACCCGCGCCCGCAGGTCCCACGTGCGCGTACCCGCCCGGCGGCGCGAGCGTCAAAAACGCGGGCTCCGCTGCGCGAACTGCATCGTCGTCGCCGCCGACCATCAAGCAATAGCCTTCCTTGAGTCCCCACACGCCGCCGCTGGTGCCGGCATCCACGAGCGCGACGCCTTTGTCCTTGCAGCGTTGATACGCCGCAAGGCCGTCCTTCCAATTCGTATTGCCGCCGTCGACGATGACGTCGCCGCGCTCGAGCAGTCCCGTCAGCGCGTCGATCGTTTGGTCCGTCGGCGCACCCGACGGCACCATGATCCAGACGACTTTCGGCTTGGATTGCAGCTTGGAAACCAGATCCGAAAGCGAGCTCGCCCCCGCGGCACCTTCGGCTGCCGATCGCGAGACCGCATCCGGAGATTGGTCGTAGGCGACCACGCTATGGCCGCCCTTGAGCAGCCGCGTCGTCATGTTCGCGCCCATGCGGCCCAGGCCGACCATTCCGATCTGCATCAGGTTTTCGCCGTGAGCGCGTCGTCGATGGCGTCGTTGAGATCGCGCAGCGCGCGTTCGAGGTCGCCCTTGAGGCGCACGCGAACGCCGCGGCGTTTGCGGCTGTCGAGCGATTGCAGGTCGCCCAGCGCTTGAGCGGCGATCAGCGTCTTGAAGCCGACGCGCATGCCGGGAATCGGCAGATCGAACTCGGGCTCTGCGGTGATCTGCACGAAGACGCCGGTGTCGGGGCCGCCCTTGTGCTCCTGTCCGGTCGAATGCAGGAAACGCGGACCGAAGCCGACGGTCGTTGCGGCTTTTTTGGCGTCCCGCACCTTGACGCGCATCTCGTCGAGCAGGCGCAAGTGCCGTTCGTTGCGCGCGATATAGGCGCAAAATGCCACATAGTCGCCGGCGCGCACCTCGTTGAAGAGCTGCGCCAGCGCCGATGCGACGTCGTCCGCGCGAATCGACGCGCTGCCCGCAATGAAGGAGAGATCGATTGTGCCGCTTGCGATGGACGGTGTCGGCTCGTCGAGCCGGCCGCTCTGCGCGTACTGCGCGAGCAGCGCCTTGGTGTTGTCTTTGGATTCCTGAACGTTGGGCTGGTCGAACGCGTCGATCTCCAGCAGCGAACCCGCGGCCGCGGTCGCAATCTCCCACAGATAAAACTGCTCGCCGACGTCGTACGTGTCGTTCATCGCCAAGCGAATCACCGGGTGTCCTGCCGCGCTCAGCGCGCGCAGCCGTTCTTCGGTCTTGGCGTCCTGTTCGGGCAGATGGGATCCGACGTAGACGAAGGCGCGGTCGCTTCCGTACACGTCCGGATCGGCAAGCGGCTCGCCCTCGACCGGGAGAATGCCTTTGCCGTTCTTTCCGGTCGATTCCGCGATCAGCTGCTCGGCCCACGCGCCGAACGCGCTCACGTCGGGGTGCGTGACGATCGTGAGTTTGTTTCGTCCGGCCAGCGCGAGCGCGCCGATTGCCGCTCCGAAACGCACGGCCGGTGCGGAATCGGGTGCGACGCTCTTGTCGTTGGCGTGCATCGCCCCGAGGCCTCGGTCAAGGATTAGGTCGACGTCGTAGCCGGCGAGCGCGGCGGGCAGCATGCCGAAGAAGGAGAGTGCCGAGTAGCGGCCGCCGATGTTGGGATCGTTCACGAAGCACGCGCGGAAGTTCTGCGATTTCGCTTCGGTCTCCAGCGCCGTGCCGGGATCGGTGATCGCGACGAAATGCCGGCCGCATTTATCTGCGCCGACCACTTTCGAAACGCGCTCGAAGAAGTAGCGGTAGAACGCGTCGGGCTCGGTCGTGGTGCCGCTCTTGCTGGCGACGATAAAGAGCGTGCGTTCTAGATCGATCTGTTCTTCGAGCTCGCGGATCTGCTGCGGGTCCGTCGAATCCAGGACCAGTAACTGCGGATAGCCCGTCGTCTGACCGAAGGTGTCGCTCATAATGTCGGGCGCCAGCGAGCTGCCGCCCATGCCCAAAACGACGGCGTAGCTGAATTCCGACGCGACTTCCTTTGCGAACTGCCGCAGGTTGGAAACCGATTCGAGCATCTGCTGCGGAATGTCGAGCCATCCGAGCGCGTGTTTGATGATCTCGGCGTGCGCGGGATCGTTCGACCATACGCCGGGATCCTTGGCCCACAACCGCTTGAGAAAATCGCGTTGGCCCAGCGCCTGCAGCGCCGCCTCGTACTGGGCTTTGTACGAACCCAGGTCGAGCGCGACCCGCTCCTCGCCGGAGCTGAGCTGCTTTTGTTTATACACGATAGCGCCGAGCAGCGCGCCCCAGGAATCGCTGAAGAGCTTGACGCCTTCGACTTGGAGCTGGTGCGTCACGTCGTAAAACGAGATCTGATTGTCGGCCAGCTGCTTCATGACGGCGCGGGCATCGTCCAGCCCCTGCAGCACCGTGTCGGGCGTAATCTTCCCGTGGTCGCAGAGCGCGTCCAGCGTCTGCGGCGGCATGGTGTTGACGGTGTGGTGACCGACGACCGGCTCGACGTACATCAGATCGTAATACGTCGGGTTCTTGGTCGACGTGGACGCCCACAGCGGACGCTGCTCGCGTCCGCCCTTGGCGGCAATCGCTTTCCAGCGATCCGTTCCGAACAGGCTCAAGAACCGCTGGTAGGTCAACTTGAGGTTGGCGACGCCCGCCTTGCCGAGGAGATCGCGTAACTGCGTCTCCCCGCGATCGATCCGCCCCTGGAGTAACTTGTCGATTGCGGTGTCGATGCGGCTGACGAAGACGCTGTTAACCGAGCGAATCCGGTCGACGGGCAGGCCTTTCTCGACGCGGCGCTCCAGGCCGCGAATATACGCCAGCGCCGTCTTCTCGTAGTACTCGACGGCGAACACGAGCGTGACGTTAATGTTCAGACCCTCGGCCGTGCACTCCTCAATGGCTGGAATGCCTTCGTTCGTGCCGGGGATCTTGATCATGACGTTGGGCCGGTCGACGCGCTTCCAGAGCTCTTTGGCCATCGCGATGGTGCCCGCGGTGTCTTTGGCCAGCAGCGGCGAGACTTCCAGACTCACGAAGCCGTCGTCGCCGTTGACTCGATCGTAGAGCGGCCGGAACGCGTCGCACGCGCTCTGAATGTCTTTGACCGCCAAATCCCAGAAGAGCTTGCCGGCGTCCTGTTCGCGCCCGATCAGCGTGCGCAGCTGCTCGTCGTAATCGTTGCCCGCGCCGATCGCCTTCTCGAAGATCGTCGGGTTGGAGGTCATCCCGCGCAGGCCGCTGTCGATGAGTTCCTGCAGCTCGCCTGAGGCGAACATGCCGCGGCGCAGGTTGTCGAGCCAAACGCTCTGTCCGGCTTGCAGCAGTTGGTCGAGTTGGTTGCTCATCTACTCCTCGTTGCGTTAGCGATAACTTTAACGGCGAACGGCTGCGAACCGTTCGAGCGCGACTTGCGCGATGTGTTCGGGCGTAAAGCCGTAAGCTTCGGCAATTTTTGCCGCGGGCGCCGACGTGCCGAAATGATCGATGCCGTAGGCGTAGCCGCGCGTGCCGATCCAGCGCTCCCACCCGAAGGTCGCGGCAGCTTCGATCGACATGCGCGCTGTCACGTCGGGCGGCAGCACGTCGTCGCGGTAGCTCTGCGGCTGCTGTTCGAACAGCTCCCAGCAGGGCATGGAGACCACGCGCACCCGCATGCCGCGATCGGTCAGAATCTCGGCGGCCGCGGCGGCGAGCGAGACTTCGGAACCCGTTGCGATCAAGATTAACTCGGGCGTTTGCTCGCTGTCGCGCAGCACGTACGCGCCTTGCGCGACCGCGGCGGTGCGATCGCCCAGGTACGGCAGTTTCTGCCGCGAGAGCACGAGCGTCCACGGCCCTTCCTTCGCGTTTACCATCACCTTCCAGGCTTCGAGCGTCTCGAGCGCGTCCGCGGGCCGCACGACGTAGACGTTGGGCGTGGCACGAAGGTGCGCGAGGTGTTCGATCGGCTGATGCGTCGGGCCGTCCTCGCCCAAGAAGACCGAATCGTGCGTGAGTATATAGTAGCAGCGGATCTTGTTGATGGCGGCCAGCCGGACGGCGCCCTTCATATAATCCAAGAAGTTCATGAACGTCGCGCCGAACGGGAGCAGCCCGCCGTGCAGCGCGATGCCGTTGTTCAAGCCGGCCATCGCGTGCTCGCGAACGCCGTAATGGATATTGCGGCCGGCATACGATCCGGGTTGAAAGTCGCCTTCATCCTTTAGGTACGTCTTGGTCGACGGGTCCAGATCTGCCGAGCCGCCCACCAGTTCGGGCAGCTGCGCGGCAATCGCGTTCATTACCATCCCTCCGGCCTCGCGGGTCGCGATATTATCGCCGTTCTGCTTGGTGACGGCCGGCCACGGAAGATTGCCGGGCACGTCCTTTTGCAGCGTTCTGCGCAGCTGCGCGGCCAAGCCGGGATTTGCGGCGGCCCACGCATCGTACGTGCGCTGCCACTGCTCCTGCAGCGCGGCACCGCGTTTGCCGGCCTCGCGGTAGAACGCTAGAACGTCGTCCGGTACGTAGAAATCCGGTTCGAGCGGCCAGCCCAAGCGCTCTTTGGTCGCCTTCACGTCGTCGGGCCCCAGCGGCTCGCCGTGCGCTTTGAACGAATCTTGTTTGGGCGAACCGTAGCCGATGTGCGTACGCACGACGATCATCGACGGCCGGTCGGTCACGCCTTTGGCCCGCGAGATCGCCGCGTCGATCGTCGCGACGTCGTTGCCGTGCTCGATATCAACGTACTCGGTGTGCCAGCCATACGATTCGAAGCGCTGCACGGCATTTTCGGTGAAGCAGACGTCGGTCGCGGCCGCGAGCGAAACTTTATTGTCGTCGTACAGCGCGATGAGCTTGCCCAGCTGCAAGTGGCCGGCCATCGACGCCGCTTCCGACGCGACGCCTTCCATCATGTCGCCGTCGCTGCACATCACGTACGTGTAGTGGTCGACCAGGTCCGAGCCGCGATTATAAACGGCAGCCAGATGCGCCTCCGCGATCGCAAGTCCGACCGCGTTGGAGAAGCCTTGGCCCAGCGGTCCGGTGGTGACCTCGACTCCCGGCGTATGATGCGCTTCCGGATGCCCGGGCGTCTTGCTGCCGAACTGGCGGAACGATTTTAGATCGTCGAGCGTGAGGTCGTACCCGGTCAGGTAGAGCAGCGAGTACAGCAGCATCGACGCGTGACCGGCGCTCAAGACGAAACGGTCGCGGTTGAACCACGCCGGATCCTGCGGGTTGAAACGCAAGTGCTTGGTCCAAAGCGTGTAAGCCGTCGCCGCCGCGCCAAGCGGCATGCCGGGATGTCCGGAATTGGCCTTCTGCACCGCGTCGACGGATAGAAAGCGGATGGCGTTGATACGCTGCTCGTCGTCGCGCGTGTTGGGCACTGCTCGTCCTCCCTCTCCCGGTTGTACCCAGGCCGCCGGAGGGGCGAGCCGGGCTGGCTATAATGCTGCGAAAACAGGCATACTCCCGCCGTCGTACTCCAGAAGGAGCGTTCATGCGAATACCTCAGCACTTCACCATTGTTGTTGCCGTCACGGCCGCGCTGGCGCTTGCGGCTTGTTCGGGCGGCAAGAACGGCAGCAGCTCGTCGACGACCACGACCACTACCACGACGCAGAGTTCGCCGGCAGCCATGGCCCCGGGATCGCCCGCCGCCATGGCTCCCGGGTCGGGTGCAGGCGCCGGTTCGGCGACCATGAGCTGCGCGGGCGGCGAGCGCCCGGTGTGGGCCAACACGCGTACGCACGTGTACCATCTCCCGTCCGACCCGATGTACGGGCACACCAAGCACGGCAAGTACATGTGCAAGAGCGACGCGATCGCTGCCGGTTATCACGCCGCCGGTTCCCGCCGCCATCACCACACGAACGGCGGCGCAAACGGCGCACAGGCGCAGCCGTCGCCGTCGCCCGCGATGTAATGACGCGCGAAGCGCTGGAGGAAGGCGTTCGAGCGCGCGATGAGACTTGCGTCAACGAGGTCATCGCGCGGCTCGACGACGGAAGGTTACGCGTCTGCGAGCCCGCCGGCGGCCAATGGGTCACGCACGCGTGGATCAAGGAAGCGATCCTGCAGTACTTCGCGCTTCGCGCGGCAGCTCCGATGGGCGGGCACGACATCGCGTACTTCGACAAGATTCCGCTCAAGCAAAACTACGCGGCGTCCGGCGCGCGCTGCGTCCCGCCCGGGGTTGCGCGTTACGGCAGTTACCTCGGGCGCGGCGCGATCTTGATGCCGGGCTACGTCAATATCGGTGCATATGTCGACGACGGAACGATGGTTGACACGTGGGCAACGGTCGGCTCGTGCGCACAGATCGGCAAAAACGTCCATCTCTCGGGCGGCGTCGGGATCGGCGGCGTGCTGGAACCGCCGCAGGCGCAGCCCGTGATCGTCGAAGATGGGGCCTTCGTCGGTTCGCGCTGCATCGTGGTTGAAGGCGTGCGCGTCGAACGCGAAGCGGTCTTGGGCGCGGGCGTCGTCTTGACGGCGAGCACGCCGATCGTCGACGTGCGCGGCAGCGAGCCAATCGTCACGCGCGGGCGAATTCCGGCGCGGGCGGTGGTGATTCCCGGAACGACGCCCAAAGCGTTTCCCGCCGGCACGTTCGGCGTCCCGTGCGCGCTGATCATCGGCTCGCGATCGGAATCCACCGATAGGAAGACGTCGCTCAACGCCGTGCTGCGCGAATACGAGGTGGCCGTCTAGCATGAATCCGCGCGTGACCGCGATCGCCGGGTCGCTCATCCGGGAAGTCGCGGCAAAACGCAAGCCGGGCGGCATCGATCTCGGGCTGGGCGAGCCGTCGCTTATGCCCAATCCCGTGCATCTGGAAGCGGGTATGGTGTATGCGCAGCGGCACGGATTGCGGTACACCGTCAACGCGGGCGATCCGCACTTGCGCGAGCTGATCGCGGCCCACTACGGCTACCCGCACATGCGCGGCGCCGAGAACGTCTGCGTCACGACCGGATCCCAAGAAGCCACGTACGCGGTACTCAAGACCGTGCTCGACCCGGCGCGCGACGAGTTGCTGGTCGTCGAGCCCGCATTCCCGTCTTACGGGAAGATGGCGGCGCTCGAAGGCGTTACGGTGCGCACCGTTCAGATGCAGGAAGACGACGGCTTCGCTTTCGATCCGGAAAGAATCCAGGCCGCGCTAACGGCGCGCACGCGCCTGATCGTGATCTGTTCGCCGTGCAATCCTACCGCGCGCGTCATCCGCCGGGCGCAGGTTACCGCGCTCTCGGAGATCCTGCAGCGGCGCGGCGGAGAGCCGGTGTGGGTGCTGCACGACGAGATCTACCGCGAGCAGACGTTCGTCGACGATGCCGGATACTTCGCGGAGGTCTATCCGTATACGATCGTCACGAACAGCCTGAGCAAGAGCAACGCGCTCACCGGCTTGCGCCTGGGATGGGCGATTGCACCGGCGGACGTTGCGGCCAATATCGTCAAGGTGCACGCATGGCTGACGTCGTGCGCGGACACGTTCGCGCAAGCGGTGGCCCGCAGCGTCTTCGAGCATCCCGGCGGAGTCCGCGAGCAGACGTGGTGGTACAAGGAACGCCACGAGCAGGTCGTCGACGCGCTTGCCGCCAGCGGCATCCGGTACATCGATCCCGAGGGCAGCTTCTACGCGTGCGTCCGTCTGCCCGACGGCATGGAATCGCTGCCGGCCGCGCTCGATCTCGCCGACCATCACGACGTCGTAGCGATCCCGGGCATTGCGTTCGGAAAATCGTTTGAAGGCTGGCTGCGGCTGAGCTGGGTTTCGTCGCCGCCGGACGTCCGCACGGGGATAGAACGGATCGCAGAGTATTGCTCGCTCCGCACGATGTAGCAACTGCATCGCGACCCCCTGTGTCATCCTGAGCAACTTGTGTCATCCTGAGCGGAGGCACGCGCGCACCTCGTGCGCGCCCGCGCAGTCGAAGGACTGGCATGAGGAAGTTGTGTGGTCGTGAACAACCTGTGTCATCCTGAGCGGAGCCTAAGGCACGCAATGCGTGCCATAGCGCAGTCGAAGGACTGGCATGAGGAAGTTGTGTGCTCGTGAACAACCTGTGTCATCCTGAGCGGAGGCACGCGCGCACCTCGTGCGCGCCCGCGCAGTCGAAGGACGAGCATAACGGAAAGGAAGTTATGAAGGTTGGGATCATAGGCAGCGGAGATGTGGGGACGTCGCTCGCGCGCGGGTTTGCCTCGCGTGGTCACGAGGTGACGATCGGTTCCCGCGATCCGGCGAAGCTGCGCGACTTCGCGAAGGAAAACGCGAACGTCCGAGCCGGAACGTTTGAAGAAGTGGCGCGCTTCGGCGAATTGCTGGTGGTGGCGACGGCATTCGACGGAACGAAATCCGCGCTCGACATCTCCGGCCCCGCAAACTTCGCCGGCAAGGTGGTAATCGACACGACGAACCCGCTGAAGTTCGAAGAAGGGCGTCTACCGGGGCTCTCGATCGGCTTCGACGATTCGGCGGGCGAGTCGATTCAGCGGTGGCTTCCCGGCGCCAAGGTAGTCAAGGCGTTCAACATCATCGGTCACAACTCGATGGTCGATCCGGCCTTCGAAGAGGGCGCTCCCACGATGTTCATCTGCGGGGACGACGCGGCCGCAAAAACAACGGTCACCGAAGTATTGCAA
>DASRDE010000091.1:0-2138 GCA_035652755.1 Vulcanimicrobiaceae bacterium
TACAGATTTGTCAGCACTTGCGGAAGATCGCCGGCATCCAGGCGAGCCAAGACCGCGTCGACGAGCGAATCGCGCTGTCCGCGCCCGTCCAGCACGCGCAGCGCGGATCGAACGGCCGCGCATCCGATTGCAAATCCGGAGCCTTCATCGCCGATCAAATAGCCGTAGCCGCCGCAGCGCGTTTGCGTTTCGCCGTTGATCGCGTAAGCGATCGATCCGGTGCCCGCGATCAGGACTGCGCCGTCGCCTTCGGGGACGCTCGCGCGCAACGCGATGTGCGCGTCGTCGCGAACGCCGATCCGCGCGCTCGGAAAGCGCGACTCCAGCGCAGCACAAATCGTCGAAGCGACGTCGCCGCGTCCCGCTCCGGCCGCGCCCACGAAGATCGCATGCGGCAGCGCGCCGTCGAGCGCCGCCAAAATCGTCGTCGCAATCGTATCGGCCGCGGCTTCGGCACCGGCGACGCTCGCATTCGCCCCGCCGCCCGCGCGCGTGCGCAGCACCTCGCCGTCTTGCGCAACGACGGCGACCGTCGACGTTCCGCCCGCATCGACTCCTACGGCGACGTGCGGCATTCGGTTTCCACCTTTGAAAGCAGACTCAGCAGACGATACGGCGCGATCGCGCCGAGGACCGCGGGCTCGCGCGCGCCCGTCGCGCGCGGGACGTTGGCCGGCCGCCCGCGCAGCGTCTCATAGCCCAGAACTGCGAACGCAATGGCTTCCTTGGCATCGGAATGGATCATGGCGTCGGACCCTTCGACGGAAAACCCCGCGAGCCGCTCGCGAAGCGCGCGCATGACGGCCTCGTTCCGGCGGCCTCCGCCGCTGACCAGCACCCGTGCGCCTTTGGGCGCGAACGCGCGCACCGCATCCGCGATGCTCTGCGCGGTCAGCGCGGCCAGCGTCGCAAGGCCGTCTTCGAACGAAAGCGGCGCAAGCACGGGCGCGTGGCGCTCCAGAAAATCCGCGCCGAAGCGTTCGCGGCCGGTCGTTTTCGGAGGCGAATCCGTAAAAAACGGATCGTCGAGCATCGCGCGCAGCGCCTGCGTATCGCACGTGCCCCGCAGCGCAGATTCGCCGCCGAGATCGACGGTTCGCTCGCCGCCCGTCCGCTGCGCGAGGAACGCATCGAGCAGCATGACGCCCGGCCCCGTGTCGAACGCCACGACGTCGTCGAGCGCCTCGCCGCGCGGAAGCACCGTGATGTTCGCAATCCCGCCGATATTCACCGCGACGCGATCCTCCTGCGCGCTGCGCATCAACAGCGCGTCGACGTACGGAACGAGCGGCGCGCCTTGCCCGCCGGCGGCGCAATCCCCCGAGCGAAAGTTGTAGCATACGCTCGCGCGGACGGCATCGCGAATCACGAACGGATCGCCGGCCTGCAGCGTGATCTGCGCCGGCCCGTCGTGCCAGAGCGTTTGCCCGTGACAGGCGACGTAATCGATCGGCATATCGCTGCGCACGCTTTCGGCCGCGGCGGCGTAGGCCAGGCCGAGCGCGCGATTCAGCTGCGCGACCGCACGAACGCTGCCCTCATTGGGCGAGAGCGCGGCGCGCAACGACTCCAGCAGTTCGGGTTCGTACGGCACGGTCCGGAAATTGAAGAGATCGATGCGATAGCTCGCGCCCGACGGCCGGATGCGGACCAGCGCGGCATCGATTCCGTCGAGCGACGTACCGCTCATCAGACCGACTGCGATCATTTCAGGCCGAGATCCTCAATGAGCGCCTCGTAAAACGCCGCGCGCAGATCGCGCGAATCGTTCCGCCCGAAGTAGACGCTGTTCGTGAGCAGTACGCCGCTGCAATCGCGCACCGGGTCGGCCCAAACGCACGTTCCGACAAAGCCCGTGTGACCGAACGTTTCGCGCGAAAACCAGCGCCCGCACGAATTGTCGTCGCGCGTCTTGAGCGCCCATCCCAGGCCGCGGCGCAGAACCGCATCATCGGCCTGCTGCGCGATCGCTTCATCCGCGAGCGCGCCGGACAGCACACCGGCATCGCCGCGCCGCGGTTTTAGATACTGCTCGGCAAGCCACGCGACATCTTGCGCCGTTCCGAACAGGCCCGCATGGCCGGCGACGCCGCCCATCAGATACGCCTTCTCATCGTGGACCAGGCCTTGCACGCGGC
>DASRDE010000092.1:0-7290 GCA_035652755.1 Vulcanimicrobiaceae bacterium
TGCATCGAATCCAGACGATTGAGCGCGACGTCGATCGCGGAGAGCTCGTCGTCCAATTCTTTCACGAACGCAAAGCGTGCGGCGTACTGCGCGCCCGACCACTGCGTTCGGGGATCCGCTCGAACCTCGAGCTGCTGAGCAGAACGCTGCGCATCCGTATGCAGCGTCACGGTATACGATCCGGGCAGCACCGTTGGGCCGCTGGATGGGCCCCGGTTCCATTGGCGCGCGCGGCGCCAAGGGACGGGCGCAGGGAACGCGAGGTCCCACGAAATGCGGTGCAGCCCGGCCGATCCGTCGACGGGCAAGGACCGAACGACGCTTCCGGCGGCGTCGGTCACGTCGATCCGGGGCGTGCGAATCGCACGCGGGAGATAATAGGAAATTAGCGCGCCATAGGGCGGGTTCTCGCCGCTGAACTCGCCCGCGGGCACGCAGCACTCGTCGTCGTGCATCCCATATTGCGAGGTCCACCATTGGTACCACGTAAACGACGTGCGCGCAGGAAATAGCGTGGGCGAAGCGCTGCGGCGCGCACGCGCGAGCTGTTCGATTGGCGTGACGTCGTCGAGCACCCAGATCCCGCGGCCGTGCGTTCCGGCGATCAGGTCGTGCTGCACGGGCTGCACGCGGAGATCGTGTATCGCGACCGGCGGCATGCCCAAACGCAGCGGTTGCCAGTGCGCGCCGCGATCGATGCTCAGCCAAACGCCCTGCTCGAGACCTGCGTACAGCACGTCGGGCGAAACCGGATCCTCGCGAACCACGTGCGCATATTGGTTTGCGGGGAGCCCGGCATCGACTCGGCGCCAGTTCGCACCGCCGTCCTCGGTCGCGAAAATGTACGGCGTCCGGTCCCCGAGCATGTGCCGATCGACGACCGCGTACGCGCGCAGCGATGAGAACGACGAAGGCTCGACGCACTCGACTCGTCCCCACGCGAGGATCTCGCGCAGGATCTGCGGGGTCACGTCCGACCAGTGGGAACCGCCGTCGCTCGTATGCTGAACCAATCCGTCGTCCGTCCCCACCCAAAGAACGCGAGGATCCGCGCGCGACGGCGCGATGTCCGAGATCGTATCGTAAAATTCGGCGCCGGAGACGTCGGTATTGATCGGGCCGCCCGGGAGCTGCTGCTTGGCCGGGTCGTTGCGCGTGAGATCCGGGCCTAGGCGCGTCCACGCTTTGCCGCGATCGAGCGTGTGAAAGACCACGTTCGCGCCGAAGTACGCGCTGCCGTCGGAGCCGAACGCGATGGGCGCTTCCCAGTTGAAGCGATACGGAACGCCGGCGAGAGCGCGCCCGTTCGTGTCCGTCACGCTGGGCGTAATATCGACGTTCTGTCGCGACGGCATGTCGTAGATTCCGAGCTGACCGTTGAGCTCGTTCACGCCCACGTTCCAAATTGCTTGCGGATTGCCGGGTTCGGGCCACACCCAGACGCCGTCCGCGTCGTTGGCGACGTCGCGCCAGTCCGATGCAATAATGCCGAGCGGGCTGAGCGCGTCCGCCGGCCCGCAGAACGAGTCGTCGTCCTGGAACGCTCCGCACACGTGATACGGATTCTGTTCGTCGTAGCCGACGTGATACGTCTGCGCGAGTACGACGTTGAAGCGCCAGTCCCACGTGCGTCCGCCGTCGGTCGAGATGGGTGCGCCGCCGTCGTCGGCCTCGATGACGCGGCGTCCGTCTCGCGACATCCAAAAGTCGTGGTGATCCTGATGCACCGCGTCGTGGACGTCGCGCAGCGTCTTGCCGCCGTCGCGCGTTTCGATCAAATTTTCGGAGGCGAAGAAGACGCGATTGCGATTCGACGGATCGACGATCAGGCGGCTCATATAGAACGGCCGCTGATCGACGAGCGTGTCGCGCGAGAGCATGCGCCAATGCGCACCCGCATCATCCGAACGCCATAGCAATCCGCTGCGCGACTGGATGAGCGCGTACACGCGGTTGGAGTCCGACGGTGCCACGGCGATCCCGATGCGCCCCATCGGCCCGGCCGGCAAACCACCGCCGTGCAGCCGCCGCCAGCTGCGTCCGCCGTCGTTCGATTTATAGATCCCGTCATTGCGTCCGCCGCTGATAAACGTCCATGGAAGGCGCCGAAACTGCCAAACGCCCGCGTACACCACCCGGCAGCCGCGCGCGCACGCCATGTCCGAGATCCCGCTTTGCGGCCCGGCATAGAGCGTTCGCACCCAATGCCTTCCGCCGTCCGTAGTGCGGTAAACGCCGCGCGTGCGGCTGTCGACGAACGGATTGCCCAAAACGCCTGCAAGCACGGTTCGCGGTTGGGCCGGATCGATGATGATGCGCGAGATCGCATAGGAGTCGCGCAGTCCCGACCACCGCCAGTGCGCGCCGCCGTCCGACGTCTGCCAAATGCCGTCGCCGTACGAGGAATCGTTGCGCGGCGTCGCTTCACCGGTACCCGCCCAAACGACGTTCGCGTGGTGCGGTGCGATCGCGATTGCGCCGATCGCGCCGACGGATCCCTGCGGCCAGACATCGGTCCACTGCAGACCGCCGTTGACGGTCTTAAAGACGCCGCCGCCGGCCGATCCTAGATAATACAACTGCGCGTCGTCGTCGCTGCCGGCAACGGCCGCGACGCGCCCGCCCGCTTCCGACGGTCCGATCTGCCGCCAGCTCAGCGCGGGTGCGAGTGCAGCCGCAAGCGCCAAAACATGCAGCACGTCAGCGGGGCGTCATCACCGCCGTATAATACGCGTCGAAGGCGCTGAGCAGCCCTTCGGCGTTCGAGTACGGACCCGGCGTATACGCCCGCGACTGCATGCCGAGCTGCGTCAATTCGTTGACGTGCCAATCCTGGCGGTTCGTGAGATCCCAAAAATCGACGGCATCGCTCGGATCGAATCCGGATTCCTCCATCGTATCCGGATCGAACATCCACGCGCACAGGACTTGCGTACGATCTGGTCCGGCGGGCCGCGCGTAATGCACCATCACGTAATCGGGATGCAAGCTCAGGAGCATCGACGGGAAGATCGTGTAGTAGTAGACGCGGTTCAAGTCGTCGCCGTGCACCGTACCGAGCGCGCGCCGGTTCGTCGCTCCCGTCGTCGTCAGGCTCCCGCCGTGTTCGCGCATCTCGGAGTACCCGCCCAAGAACGGACCCTCGGCCAAGTCGTTCCGTCCGCTGTCGGACGGTGAAAGCTTGTCCAGCTGCGGATGGACGAGCGGGCAGTGGTAGCACTCCGAGTAGTTCAGGAAGATTAGCTTCCAGTTGCACGCGAGATCGTAACGGATCGTCCGCGCGGTGCGCAGCCGCGCGATATTCCAGTCGGCGAACCGCCCGATGAGGGGAGCGAATTCCGATTCGAAGTCGCCGGCGTTCGGGTCGAGATTCAAGAAGATGAAGCCCTCGAACTCGGCCGCACGCGCTTCGTGCAGCGGATATTCGCTCCGGTCGAATCCCTCGACTTCGTTCATGTTGCGTGCTGCCAGCAGCGTGCCGTCCAAACCGTAGGTCCACGCATGGTACGGGCATTGGATCGATCCCGAGAAACGGCCGCTTTGCTGCGTGCACATGCGCGTTCCGCGGTGACGGCACACGTTGTAGAAGGCGCGCGTCCGCGACGACTTGTCGCGCGTGACGATGAGACTCTCGCCGGCGATCTCGGCCAGAAAATAATCGCCCGGCGAGCGCAGTTGCTCGGCTCTGCCCGCACAGATCCACCGCTTGCCGAATATCACGTCGACTTCGCGTTCGAAAACGTCCGGCGAAGTGTACCACGTGCGGTCGAGCGTCATCGCGTTCGCGCGCACGCGCGGTTTGGCGAAGGTCGTCATGGCGGTCCTACCTTTGTCCGATCGTTCGAGGATTCGCGTGCAGTGTGGGCGAACCTTCAGCATTACCCCTGGTTTGTTCGGTCATTTTCGCGAATCACCGAAAGAAGTTCGGCTATGACTGCTTTGCAGCGTTCACTTCCAAAGGGCGCTTATGTGGACGCCGGATTTTACCAGCGCGAGCAGCGTCGCATCTTTTGGGATCAGTGGGTTTACGCGGGCCGGGCGGAAAGCTGGAGCGAGCCCGGTTCGTACACCGTGCTCGACGTTTCCGGCGAGAGCATCATCGTCGTGCGCGGGCGCGACGGCGAGCTGCATGCGCACGTCAACCTCTGCCGCCACCGCGGCAGCCGGCTCCTCTGCGGCGACGGAACCCTGCGCGGTGCGATCCGCTGTCCCTATCATGGCTGGGCCTACGATCTCGACGGTGCGCTGCTGGCCGCGCCCTTCGTTGCGCTGGAAGAGGTTCCCGACGAATCGCGCCGCCTTCACGCCGTTGCGCTCGCGCAGTGGGCCGGATTCGTCTTCGTGCACTTAACGCCCGAAAACGCCGCAGCACCCGGCGGATCGCTTTGGGAGCACCTCGGCGCAATCCCCGAACGGCTGGCCCGGTATCCGCTGGCGGATCTGCGCGCGGCCCGTTCGATTCTCTACGACGTGCGCGCCAATTGGAAAGTGCTGCTCGAAAATTACAACGAGTGTTACCACTGCGCGATCGTCCATCCCGAGCTTTGCCGCGTCGTTCCCGCCTTCAAACGCAACGGCGGGGCCGATCTCGATTGGGAACACGGCATACCGCATCGCGAGGGCGCGTACACGTTCACGTTTTCGGGAACGACGCGTCGCGAGCCGTTCCCCGGGCTTGACGAAGCGCAGCGCACGCGTCACAACGGCGAGCTGATCTACCCCAATTTCATGCTCAGCCTCTCTTCGGACCACGTTGCCGCCTTCCGGCTCTTGCCCGACGGACCCGAGCGGACCGCCATCGTCTGCGATTTTCTCTTTCATCCGCTCGAAATGGAAAAACCCGGCTTCGATCCGTCCGATGCCGTCGAGTTCTGGGATTTGGTCAACCGCCAGGATTGGACGACGTGCGAGCGCGTGCAGGACGGCATGCGCAGCCGCATGTTCGAATTCGGCTACTACGCGCCGATGGAAGACGCGAGCTTGGATATCCGGCGTTACATCGCAAGGCGGCTGGGCGAGGCATGAAGCGCGAGTTCGACGCGGTCGTACTCGGGCTGGGCGGCATTGGAAGCGGTGCCGCGTACTGGCTGGCCAAACGCGGTGCGAAGGTGCTCGGGCTCGAGCAGTTCGAGCTCGGCCACGCGCGGGGCGAATCGCACGATCACTCGCGCATCATTCGTCTCTCGTATCACGCGCCGCAGTACGTGCGATTTGCCAAAGAAGCGTACGAGGCGTGGGCGGACGTCGAGCAGGCCGGGCGCGTTCCGCTCGTTGTAAAAACGGGCGGCCTGGATTTGGGACCGATCGACGGCGCCATTGCGCTCGAAGGATACGCGAGCGCGATGCGCGCCTGCGGCGTACGCTACGAACGGCTGGACGCGTCTGCAATCCGCCGCAGGTTTCCGGCATTCACGATCGGCGGCGACGTGCATGGCCTCTTTCAGGAAGACGGCGGTATCGTCGCGGCCGAGCGTGCCACCGCCGCGCATCAGCGGCTCGCGCGGGAGATGGGCGCGCAGTTGCTCGAGCGCGAGCGCGTCGTCGCGATTCGCGACCGCGACGGTGCGATCGACGTCGAAACGCAGAGCGGCCGCTTTTCGGCGGGAACGCTGATCGTCGCGGCGGGCCCGTGGACCAATCAGGTTCTCGCGCATTTCGACATGCATCTGCCGCTCGAAGTGACCAAGGAACAGGCGATGTATTTTAGGCCTGCGCAGCCCGAGGTGTTCGTGCTGGGACGTTTTCCCGTCTGGATTTGGATGGACGATCCGTCATTTTACGGCTTTCCCGTCTTCGGTGAGCCGGCCGTCAAAGTGACGCAGGACGCCGGCGGGAAAGCGGTGGATCCGGACACGCGCTCGTTCGAACCCGACCCGGAGATCGCGTCGCGCGTACGCTCCTTCCTGGAGCGCACGCTGCCGGCCGCGCTCGGTCCGGAGCACCTGGTAAAAACGTGCTTGTACACGCTGACGCCCGACCGCGATTTCGTCATCGACTCGCTGCCGGAACATCCCAGAGTCTTCGTTGCGGTCGGTGCGGGGCACGCGTTCAAATTCGCGTCCGCGATCGGCCGCGTGCTGAGCGAATTGGCAGCCGAAGGGACGACGCGCAGCGCGATCGAGACCTTCGCGTTCGACCGGCAGCTTCTGCGCCTTGCGGCGCCGCCCAAGACGTACATGGTGTGAGCGTTCAGCTGCGGCGATCGCTCGGATTGACCGACGTCGCGCTGTTCTTCGTCGTTGCCTGCACGAATCTGCAATGGGTTGCGACGGCTGCCGCCGCAGGTGCGAGCTCGCTCCCGGTCTGGCTGATCGGCTGCGCGGCCATGTTCGTGCCGCTCTCGATCGTGGTGATGCACCTCTCCCGCCGTTTTCCGGACGAGGGCGGCATGTACGTGTGGAGCAAACGCGCCTTCGGGCCGTTCGGCGGATTTATCACCGGATGGACGTACTGGTGCTCGAATCTTCCGTATTTTCCGGCGCTGCTCTACTTCACGGCGGGCAACGCGCTGTTCATCGCCGGCGGGCGCGCGAGCGGACTTTCGGCATCGCCGAGTTATTACATCACCGTGTCGCTGATCGCGTTCGCGGTCGCTACGCTCGTGAACGTGTTCGGTCTGGACGTCGGCAAATGGCTCGACGATGCCGGGGCGGTCGCCCGATGGGCGGTGACGCTCGTGCTCGTCGGACTTGGTGCGCTCGCGTGGTGGAAGTTCGGTTCGGCAACGCCGCTGACCGCGCAGACGCTGCGGCCTTCCGTGCAACTCAAGGACGTGATCTTTTGGTCCGTCATCGCCTTTGCCTGGACGGGCCCTGAGGCGATTCCGTTCATGGCCGGTGAAGTCAAGGATGCGCCGCGCACGATACCGCGCGGTTTGATTCTGGCCGGACCGGCGATCGCCGCAATCTACATCTTGGGCACGCTGGCGGTACTCGTTGCGGTGCGAGCTCACGACGTGAACCCGCTCTACGGCGTCATGCAGGCGGTCGGCGAGGTTGCGCACCGCATCGGCTGGAACGCGGCCGTCCCCGTATCCGCGCTGCTGGTTACGATCAGCTGTCTCGGCAGCGTGACGCTCTGGCTCGGTGCCGTCGCGCGCATCCCGTTCGTTGCGGGCATCGACCGCTACTTGCCGGAGTCGTTCGGACGCATGCATCCGCGCTGGCACTCGCCTGTCGCCGCGCTGCTGGCGCAGGCGGGAATATCGGTGCTGTTCATCTTCGCGGGCCAGGGCGGCACGAGCGTCAAAGGCGCATACGACGTGCTCGTCAGTTCGACCGTCCTCATCAC
>DASRDE010000093.1:0-6338 GCA_035652755.1 Vulcanimicrobiaceae bacterium
CGGATCGCTGGCCGACAGCTGGGTCTTTGGTTCGTCGGGTTTGGCGGACATAGACAATGCCGCTCTAAAGACTGCACGCGATTCCACGTACAGCGGCAAAATTGCGTATTGCCAGGCCGTGCCGTCGTATTACTTTTTCCGAGTCACTTTCGACCCCAACGGCTAGGACTTCACTTGCCGGCTTGCGGTGCGCTCGTGAGCGGTTGCTTCCGGTCTTGCAGCGTCACGCCCTCGATCCGAACCGGAGGAAGCCCGACGATGTCGTACGTCCCGGACGCAATGCTGATTCCTTCTGCTTTAAACGCACGGAGAATGTCGCGAAACATCGCATCACGGATTTCCCGAATGCCGCGGTCCGGAACGAGGAATCGAAGGGCGAGCTCGACCCAATTGTCGGTCATGCGGTAGTATACGCGCGGCTCGACGTCCGGCGGCTTTAGGTCGTAGATGCGTTCCAAATGCTGCCGCGCGCCTTCGCTCATTTCCGCAATAGCGGACGTGTGCTTCTTCGCGGTATCCAGAAGAATCGCTTCGGCGCGTTCGTAGTTGTCGCTGTAGCCGACGCCGATGTGGATCTCTTCCCAGATAAACGGAAAGTCGCGAGAATAATTGAACACCGGCTTGCTAAAAATCAGGCCATTGCTCACCACCGCAATTCTTCCGGTATACTGACGGGCCATCACCCACATCGCCGGATCGGCCTGCTGCTGCACCGACGGCGGCTGGCCCATTTCGAGCACCGTCGTCTGAATGAAGTCGAGCGCGATGACTTCGCCTCGAACGCCGCCGATGATGATGCGATCGCCGATGCTGAAATGCTTGCCCCGCAAAATCACGAAATAGCCGGCGATCGCGATGATGAACTGCTGCAGCGCGAATGCGATACCGGCGCCGATCAATCCGCCGACGGTTGCCAGGTGCGTGCCCGGCCCGATCCAGATCGAGAGCAGCGCAACAATGAAAAACGCGGTCGTCGCCAGATTGACGCCCTGGTGTCCCCAGAATCGAACGCGATCGGTGTTCGCTCCGCCGCCGCGGAGAAGCCGAATCAGGTAATGCAGCGAGTAGCGGACGACGACCACGGCGCCGATGAGCGCCAAGGTCAACAGGACCTTCTCCCCGTTGATTTGGCTGACGCCCACCAGAGTGACGTGTTGGATCTTCACGTCACGATGATTCCCCGGTCCGCGGCGCCAATGCTTAGCGGCCGAGCGGAAGTCGCCTTCGGACGTGCGCGCGGGTTGGTAGCGTCAGCTAAAACGGCGGTCCAATAACGATGTACGTTTTGCCCTTATAACTCTGGACCAGGACGACCATTGCCGATCTACCGCTTCCGACGAGGAATGCATCCTCGGTCTTCTCCATGCCCGGCTGAGCTATTTCTTGGGCGCCGCGGAGGTGCGCCTTGTACCAGGTCTTGACTTTGGTGAAACCGTCCCGCGTGACGTAGGTCTTCGACGACATCGGCGGCGCTTTCAATGCAACGCCCGCCGGCCGGCTCGTTGCGACCGCGCCCGGATAAACCGGCGGAGCGGTCGCGGCGGCAGTCGCGCTTATCGCGAACAGTAGAGCGAGCAGCGTCGTCATACTTACGGTGTACATCCCGCGGATCGCCACCGGCTGCTACAAAACACCAAGCGCTTTTGCTTCCACGAGTTTTTGCACCGTCAAGTTATGGAACCCGTGCGCTTGCAAGCGGCGGACAAATTCGGCATCGACTCTCAGCGCGCGCAGCTCGATGGCTTGACGAGCTTCGAGGTGCGCGTATCCAACCGAGGCCATCTCTTGCAGGTAAGCCTCATCGACGTTCAGAGCCCGCAATGAAGTAAGTTGCTGCGCGTCGACGTCGCCGAACCTGGATCGCATTTGCCGCAGATATGGCACATCGATACGCAGCGCGCGAAACGTTATCAGCTGGTCGAACGTCAAGTGCCCAATGCCCGCGCCGTTCATTTCATCGGTGAATGCGCTGGAAACGTCAAGCATTGCGGCAGCGAGTACCTTGCGAGGTTCACCGATCGTGTAGCCGCGTTGCCGCATCGCACCGCCGTATTGCAAGCTAGGTGCGAAGGTGAACCGCCCGCCGCCTTGGCCTTGCTGCAGCCAGCCGTCAAAGGAAAGCGTCCCCGCCTCCCGTTCGAGCGAGAAGGTCACGTGTCCACCCGGTGATTGCAGCTGGGCCTGCGTAAGATGCAGGTCATGCAAGCTGACGTCTTCCGAGCTTTCGTCGTGGTATCCGCCGGACTCATTTTCCGTGCGCAATTCCAGCCGTACGGTTTGCGAATCGCGCGGCGACGCGATCGACCACGACCCGGAAATCTGCTGTTGTGCCGCGCCGGTTGCCGGCATTAAGGCCGCGAGCGCCATCGAGGCCGCGAGGATCGCGTGTTTCATAGAATTCCACTTGCTTTCAGGCGAATCAGTTGATCGATCGTCAGATTATGGAATCCGTGCGCCTCCGCGTCACGGATAAATTCGCTCGTTACTCCGACCGCGCGCAAGCGGGTCAACTCGCCGGCGGTTACGCCTGGAAACTTCGCACGCAACTCGCGGACATAGGCAGAGTCTACGCCGACGGCCCTCATGCGGCGGACGTCGTCGAACGACAAATCGGTATAGCCGGCCGCTCGCAACGCGTTGATGTAGTCGCTCGTCACGCCGACTGCTTTCATCCCGGCGAGATCGTCGGCCGTTACGTTTGGAAACGTCGCGCGCATCTCGCGGATGTAGGCCGAGTCTACGCCGACCGCCCTCATGCGGCGGACGTCGTCGAACGACAGATTGGCATAGCCGGCCGCGCGCAACGCGTTGATGTAGTCTCCCGTTACGCCGACTGCTTTTATGCCCGCGAGATCGTTGGCGCTTACACCCGCAAACATGCGGCGCATCTGGCGGACGTAATTACCGTCTACTCCCACGGCGGCGAGCCGGATCAGGTCTTCAACCGAAGGATGCGGCAGCCCGGCAGATTCCAAATCACGTATGTATTGCGCCGTAACGCCCACGCTCTTCAGACGAATCAGATCGTCCAGCGAAAGATTGCGGTATCCTTGGCTTTCGAGCTCCGAGATGTAATCCGGTGACGACGCGGCGAGCGTCTCCGAACGGAGCGCCGGCGTGCCCCCCGCAGGTGCTGGTTGCGCGTTCAGCGCCACCTGAACCGTTGCGTTAGCTTTTGCGTGAGTTTGCGTTCGGATTGCGAACGTCTGTTTCAGTTCAAAGCGGCTTATTGCCGTCGCTCGCGTGCTTACTCCAGCCGGTGCGGACGGTATGGTGCGCATGAGCGGCGGAGGGCTTACGGGGGTGGTTGCCGCTTCAGCAGGAGAAGGCGCTGTTTGAGCGAGCGGCGCTTTGGTTACGGTTCGATTCTTTGTAAGCGGCGCCGGGGACGCGGAGCGCTTGGCCAATTGCTTCCACATGTTTGCGGCGTGTTGAGCCTGCCGCGCTTGCGTTGTGTACGCGACGGAGGGCGAGACGAAAGCTGCAAGGATCCCCAGCACGGCAAGGATGGCGACGGCCGATCCGGCAGGGCCCAACGACGTCCGGGTACGGATATCGCGGCCCGCCTCCAGCAAACGCTCGACGCGGATCGACATGCTGCGCCGCGTTATGAACGCGCCCGGGGCCGCCATTGCGCGGTACGGCCAAGCGGTTATTTCGGCAACGCGCGCAAGGCACGTTGCATATTGCCGAATCTCCGCGGTTTGGTTCAACACCCAGTCGTCGCACACGACTTCACGTTCCAGGTCGAGCTGCCCAACGATCCACAAAATGCCGGGATTGAAGAAAAAGAGGGCTTGCGCGATGCGTTCGATGGCGTTGATCCAGTCGTCGCCGCGGCGCAGATGAGCGAGTTCGTGCAGAACGATGCGGTCGACATCTTCTGGGCTGAGCTCGTCGATCAGCGTTTCCGGCACGAGAATCATCGCGTCGAACAGTCCGACGGCGATAGGGATCACGATTTCAGGCGAGCGGCACAGTCGTACGCCGCGTCCGCCTTTTGCGGCGCTGGTCCAGCGCTCCATGCGCGAGCGGTACTCGATTGAGAGCGGAAGCGCATCGTGTTTCAGGCGCTCCAGATGCAGCAGGCTCGAAGCCAGCCGCAACAGGGCGATCAAAGCAGCAACGATCCAAAGACCGACGATTGCGTCGACGACCACACGCGGAATAGAAATGTGAAGGCGCGGGAAGGCTGTTTTCGGTTGCGCCGTGGCCTGAATCGGCCGCGACAACAAGATTTCGTGCTGCGCCGTTGGTCGCGTCGCGGCATGCGCTTGCGGACGCGAAACCGTATGCGTTGCAGGACGTGACGCGGCGTGCCTTGCCGTCGCGGTCCAGGCCGGCGGCAGCGGAGGCACGGAACGAAGCGACATTGCCGCGACGGTAGTCAGCACCGGTACGGCGATGGTCGCAATTAGTGCTACCGTAAGTACGCTGGCGCGCGTCGTGGCATTCGCCTTCGCCGTGAATCGTAAGATGACCGCGCACAGCAGCGCGATCGCGATGCCTTCCCAAAGACTATTGAGCAGCATCGCAAAAGCAAATTGAAGTGCGGAGTCGGCAAGCGCGTTCATCGGTGGTCCTCCTCGTAGCGCGCAATCAGCGACTTGATTTCGTCGAGTTCTTCGGCGGAAGGCCGTGCATCGGCCATCAAGCGAACGGCGAGCGCCGTCTTACTGTTGGAAAAAAATGATGCAACCAAATCGCCGATTGCCGACGTTGCAGCGGCTTCGCGTTCGACCAGCGGCGCATAAATATGAGCACGAGCTCCGGCCTCGCGTTTTACGAAGCGTTTTTGTTCCAGAATCCGCAGCATCGTCAGAACGGTCGTATATGCCAGCGGCGGCCGCGGAAGCGCGGCTACGACGTCGGCGACGGTCGCTCGCCGGAGCTGCCAAAGCACTTCCATGATTCGAAGTTCCGCTTTGGTGAGGGTTCTGCGTTTTGGCCCTGCCACGGCTCCTCCCGGTGCATCTACTAAAGGTTTAGTAGATAGTACCGCCTGAAGGCTCCGTTGTCAACTAAAGTTTTAGTAGATGGCGGTTCCCGTCAGGAACCGGCGCCCTCGCCGTCGGCGGGAACGGGCGGCCGAACGAAGATTAAACCGCTTGGATACCCCCCAAACGTTTTTTGAGCACGGCATTCTCTTGGCGCACTCGATCGCTTTCAATCGCGGCGAGTGCAATCGTTACGGCGGCTACGACGCGTTTGATGGCGTCGTCGATGTCCGGCGGCATGATTTCCCCGCTTTCCCGATCCCCCGTCGCGATCGCTCCGGCGAGCCGCCCGGCCAGGACCATCGGATAAAGGCGCGCCCCGGGAAGAACGGTCTTGAACTCATGCGTGTCAATTTCGTCGCGATGCGCCCGCAGGGCGACGTAGGCCGGATCGTTTTCGTCGACGCGGTCTGTCGCCGAGTCGAACGTCGAAGCGGCGCGTTCCAAGTCGTTTCCGGCGTTGAGATACAACGCGGCACCTTCGACCCGTCCAAAGCGAACGAGAGCATCCAGTGTATCACGCACGAGGGGTCCTTGGGCCGTATAGAATTGCGCCGCTACCGAAAATCGCCGCAGGGCGGATTCCTGCTGGTGCCGCGTACGGAAAAGTATTGTATCGACCAGCTGATCGATCTTGCGGTGGATTAGCCTTGCACTAACGATTACTATGAGCGCGATGAGGAATTCGACCAGCACGCCTTCAACGTGGGTGAGCGCGGTCACGTAGCGTTCGGCCAGAAACTCCAGCGCCGCCAGGATAATCAGGATGAACGCGGACGTTAAAGCGTAAACCAGCGTCCGGTTTAGGACGAAGCCTATATCGAAGACGCGATGACGTAAGATGGCATACGCGACGGCGACGGGGACCACAATCACGGACAAGCCGACGTATGCGTAAAATATGGCCGACGCGCCGGTGTACGATTCTACGATCAAGCTGATCGCGTAGCCCACGCCGCCGAGCATTACGGCTGCGAAGACGATCCCGACGCGGCTGCGGTCGCTTGGCTGCGCAAAGCGCAGCGAGAGCATGCACGCGATGATAACGACGATGGCCGAAACGGCCACAAACACGTTTCCCTGAATTCGAGTGAACCGGAACATTTCTACGATAAATCCGGCTACGACAATGACGTCGATGACGCGAACCGCGGTTCGTTTAGATGGAATAGGACGATCGTTCGGCAGCCGGATGGCGAACGATGCCAAAACGAGCACCGGAAAGATCGATGCTAGGACATGAGTGGGGAACAGGAGTGCATTGTACAGCGCGTCCGGAAGAAACCATAGGACAGCCGCCAAATCGGGCCATCGAAGTCCGCCTCCGCCAATGAACAAAAT
>DASRDE010000094.1:0-2758 GCA_035652755.1 Vulcanimicrobiaceae bacterium
AAGTCGGCGATCCTTTAACGGGCACGGCGTTCCCGTTGACCTTTAACGGATTCCATTATCATCCTCAGGAACTTACGTTCTTCGATTGGTTCTACCGAACGCCGTCGCAAGGCACGGGCGGTAAATATTCCTTTGAGGGAACGTTCACGACCGTACAGGGCACCTGCGCATAGGGGTTGCGTCGCCTAGCAAAGAGCCGCGGGCTTTCCGCGGCTCTTTTGCATTCCCATTCGCAGCTTAGCCGGCCCGCGCCGCAACGCGTGCTGCACGCGCGCTCACATCTGGTATGCCGAGATGCTCGCAGAACGCTGCGAATTCGGCGGTGGGACCAGTCCACCGTAACTCGTCCACGCGGGCGAAGAGCGGCGCATCCGTTCGCAGCGTTGCCAATCGCTTGAACAGCAGCGCGAGCGCGCGTTGTTCGCCCAGCACTTCCGGCGGGAAATCCTCGATTTTGCCGTAGCGTACGATCGCGGTCGCCGCACCTTTTGCTCCGATGCCCTTGATGCCGGGAAAGCCGTCGGCGGCGTCGCCGACCAGCGCCAGGTAGTCCGGGATAAATTCCGGGTCAACGCCGAATTTCGAGCGCACTGCGGCGGCATCGCGAACCGCATTGCTTCTGCGATCGACTTGTACGACGCGGTCGCCTCGAACGCACTGCGCGAGATCTTTGTCCGGCGTCCAAATGCAGACTTTTTGAACGCGGGAATCGCGCGAAGCAATCTCCGCGGCGGACGCGAGCGCATCGTCGGCTTCGAGATCGACCATCGCCCAAACGGCGACACCCATCGAGCGCAGCGCGTCTTCGAGCGGCCAGAATTGCGCCAGCAGCGCGGGCTCGATGCCGTCTCCGGTCTTGTAGCCGGGCCACAGCTGGTTGCGAAACGACTCGATGACGTGATCGGTGGCCACCCCGATGTGCGTAGCCCCCTCGGCAATCATCTGCAAGACGGTGTTCAGGACTCCGGCAACCGCGCCGAAGCGAGGCATCTTCTCGCTCTTGGCGCGCCGCAGACCGTAAAAGTGCCGGAACAGTTCGTAGGTTCCGTCGATGAGGTGAACGGCGCCGGGGGTCATAGGTGACGGCGCCGGTTCGGCTTGGGGGACGGCAAGGCCTGGACGGCCAACACGGTGCATCCTCCACCCTGGAGGCGCGTATGAAAACCGCGGTTCAGAAGCGGACTCCGACCGCATTGGTCGCGGCGGCCACGCTCATCGGCACGTCGATCGAGTGGTATGACTTCTACGTCTACGGTTACGCCGCGGCGCTGATCTTTCCGACGATCTTTTTCCCGAAATCCGATCCGTTCATGGGTCAAATGGCATCGTACGGCATCTTCTGGGTCGGGTTCCTCGGCAGACCGTTGGGCGGTATGGTCTTCGGGCATTTCGGCGACAAGGTCGGACGCAAGCTCATGCTCGTCATGACGCTGTCCATTATGGGGCTGGCGACGTTCATCGTCGGCCTGCTCCCAACATATAGCCAAATCGGAATCCTCGCGCCTGTGCTGCTGGTACTACTGCGCTTCTGCCAAGGCATCGCGGTCGGCGGGGAATGGGGCGGCGCGGTCGTGATGGCCGCCGAACACGCGCAAGCGCGGCACAAAGGCTTGCTGGCCAGCTGCCCTCAAATGGGCGTTCCCATCGGACTCATCCTCGCCAGTGTCATTTTCAATCTCGTTACGCGGCAGTACTACAGCGGCGGCGGGGCAAGCGCGTCGTTTGCGAGCATCGCGTGGCGAGCTCCGTTCCTGCTCAGCATTGTGCTCGTCGTCATCGGATTGGCGGTTCGCTTGAGCGTAGCGGAGACGCCGGCGTTCGAGCGCGTAAAGGCGCAGGCCGCAGTGGTCGCTGCACCGATCCTGTCGGTGCTTCGCAACAACTGGAGGACCGTCGTGCTCGCGGGCGGCGCCTTCGTCGCAATCAACGGCGGCTTCTATCTCATCACCACGCAGCTGGTAAGCTACGGCGGCGGGCCGCATTCGGTTCTCAAGCTCGATCCCCGCATCTTTTTTACCGCAAACTTGATAGGCAGCGCGGTGGCGCTGCTCGCAACTCCGTTCGGAGGGTGGCTCTCGGACCGATTGGGCAGGCGCCCTGTGTACATGGCCGGCGTGGCGCTCCTCCTGGTCTTCGCGTTCCCGATTTACGCACTGGTCGATACGAAAGATCCGCGGCTCATCGTCGCGGCGGTCTGTTTGTACCAAGTGCCGTCGTCCGCCGCATACGGCGCGCTTGCAGCGATGTTCAGCGAGTTGTTCGGAGCAAACGTGCGGTACAGCGGCGCATCGCTGGGCTACCAGGGCGCGGCGATTTTCGCCGGCGGATTGGCGCCGCTGATTGCGACCGTGCTGCTGCGGCTGTCCGGCGGCAGCTCTTGGGTGCTTGCTCTCTACCTGGCGATTATGGCGGTCATTTCGCTGCTCTCCATCTACTTAATCGCGGAGACGCGCCACGTCGATTTGAGCGAACCCTATCGCGTTTCGGCCGCACCCGCCGCAGCGGCCGGGTAACCTAAATATCCACGTCCATCATGTTGTCGAAGGGCGTGACGTTGTTGGGGCGATAGTTTTTGAGATCGCTGTTGTAGGCGAACAGGTCCTCTCGAATCGCGCAGACGATCGACGGCGCTTCTTGGATGAAGCGCTCCATCACCGTGCGCACGTCGGCATTCCGCTCGCGCTGCGAATAATGTGCGAGCAGCGCATCCATAGCATGCTGTGCCGTTCGGTCGCACCAGCGAAGATTGTTCTGTCCG
>DASRDE010000095.1:0-2976 GCA_035652755.1 Vulcanimicrobiaceae bacterium
GTGAGCGACGCGATCTTCTTCTGCCAGGGCAAGCCGCGCGTGACCTTGAGCCACTTCGCGTGCTGGTTGAACATGGAATCGACGATATGAATGAACGCTTCGTATGACGTAAAGACCCCGTGCCTGCCCGTGAGCAGATACCCTTCGAGCCAGCCCTGGCAGAGATGCTCGCTCAGCACCTCCATGACGCGGCCGTTCGGCGAAACGCGATCGTCCGACGGCAGCACAGCCGCCGTCGAGCAACGCTCCGTTACTTCGAAGACCGCATCCAACCGGTTCGAGGCGGTTTCATCCGGCGCAAACAGCCGGAACGATTCGGGATTGCCGGCGATAACGTCGCGCAAATACCGGCCCGCTGCTCGGGTGCTTTCCGCCGTCTCCGTCCCGGGCGTGCGCACGTCAAATGCGTAGCGCCGGAAGTCCGGCAGTATCAATCTGCGCAGCACTTCGCCGCCGTTCGCGTTAGGGTTGGCGCTCATGCGCAGCTTTCCGGCCGGCGCGCAGGCCGCGATTTCCGGTCGTAAGGCACCGCGTTCGTCAAAAAGCTCTTCGGGCCGGTACGAACGCATCCACTCTTCGAGGATATGCAGATGCGCGGGTTTCGCACGAAAGTCTCCGAGCGGAACTTGGTGCGCGCGGAACGTGCCTTCGATTTGGACGCCGTCGACGACTTTGGGGCCCGTCCAGCCCTTGGGCGTGCGCAGCACGATCATCGGCCAGGGCGCACGCGCCGCGCTCGAACTGCGCCGTGCCGTCTCTTGAATGTCGCGAATCTTCGCGAGGGCGCCGTCCAGGGCCGCGGCTAGCGTTTCGTGCACCGCTTGCGGTTCGTCACCTGCGACCGTTACCGGATCGTAGCCGTACCCGCGGATGAGCGCGGCGAGCTCGTCCTCGCCGATGCGCGCGAGCACCGTGGGTCCCGCGATCTTATAACCGTTGAGGTGCAGAATCGGCAGCACGGCACCGTCGCGCCGCGGGTTGAGAAACTTGTTGCCGTGCCAGCTCGCGGCAAGCGGACCGGTCTCGGCCTCGCCGTCACCGACGACGCAGCACGCTATAAGATCCGGATTGTCGAAGACCGCGCCGTACGCGTGCAGCAGACTGTACCCGAGCTCGCCGCCTTCGTGAATCGAGCCGGGCGCTTCCGGCGACGCGTGGCTGGGAATGCCGCCGGGAAACGAAAACTGCCTGAAGAGCGCGCGCATTCCGTCCTCGTCTTGCGTGATCGCAGGATACCGCTCGGTATACGTCCCCTCCAAGTACGCGTTCGCGACCACCGCCGGCCCGCCGTGGCCGGGGCCTGCGATGAAGATCGCGTTCAATCCGTCACGCTTGATCGCGCGGTTGAAGTGCGCGTAGATCAGATTCAAACCCGGCGTCGTGCCCCAGTGGCCCAGCAGGCGCGGCTTGACGTGTTCGATTCGCAGCGGCTCGCGGAGCAGCGGATTGTCCAGCAAATAAATCTGCCCGACGCTCAGGTAGTTGGCGGCACGCCAGTACGCATCGACGGCGTCGAGCGAGGCGGCGGGCATTTTGGTCTGCAGCATCAGCGAGTCTCCCGAAAGCACTCCAAGTCTTACTCTGTGCCGGATGACGGAAAGGGTTGGGAACGTCCTGAGAAAGGCCGCCCGCGCGCGGTTCCCGTCCTTTTCCTGCTACATTGGTAGACTGGGACTGTGAGCAGCGCACAAGGGGTTTTCATCAGCACGGCAACGGCGATTCCGGTAGCCGATGCCTACGCGCTGCCGGCGCTCGAAACGGTCCTCACCGAGCTCAACAAGCACCCGGGCAGCGCGTCGCTCGCGCTGAACATGCAGGAGCTGCACATTCCGCTGCAAGCCATGATTTCAGTGCCTGTTGAGGCGCAGGCCTCGCCCGACGGCGGACGCCATGCATGGCACCTCGAGATTCGCGCGGCGTCGCGTCCGCAGATGTACCCGACGTTCGAAGGGCGGCTGCGGCTTGCACCTGCCGGCGAACGCAGCAGCGAGCTGCAGCTCGACGGGCGCTACCAGGTTCCTTTGGGCGCTTTGGGCAAGGCACTCGACTCCACGTTCCTGCGCGGCGCCGCTCACGCCAGCGTACAGCGCTTCGTCCGGGAACTCGCGCATCGCGTGGCCATGCTGGCGCGATGGGCCAGGCTTTCGTAAGGAGACGTCAATGACGAGCGTACAGGTCCACCGCTATCTGCACTGTCCATTCTCGGCCGCCGTCGAGCTCGCTGAAAAAGCCGTTGCCCGCCGCGACGGATTCTATCTCACGCCCTCGCCGCCGCTGGGCGAGCGCGTACGGTTCGCCGCGGCCAGCACCGCTGATACGACTGACGAAGCGCGCAAACATGAGGCGCTCCTGGTTGCGTGGCGGCCGCAAACGCCCTATCTGTTTCCGGATTTTCGCGGCGTCGTGACCGTACGTCCGCAGCATCGCGGTTCGATGCTGCGATTGAACGGGTGCTACGAGCCACCGTTCGGCCTGGCGGGCCGCGTTTTCGATCTGTTCGTGGGACGCTCGATCGCCAAGCAGACGATGCTGCAATTTCTCAAAGATCTCGCGGCCGACATCGAGCGCGAGTACGAAAAAGAGCGCCGGGCGCGCACTACCAATGGAGAAGCTCATGTTCAAGTCCATCCTGTGTCCCGTTGACGGATCCGAGACGGCGGCCGAAGCGCTAGAGATTGCTTCGCGCCTTGCCGCCGAGCAAGGTGCAAGGCTGACCGTCTGCACGGTCGTCAATCCGGCAAAAGCCTCGGCCATGGCGTTCGGCGATCCCGCGATGAGCGCCGCGTGCTTTAGCGCACTCGACGACGAGGCGCGCGCGATGGTCGTCGAAACCGTAGAAAAGATCAAAAACCTCGTTCCGGCGCAGTCCGTCTGCCTAAGCGGCGAAACGGTGCCGTCAATCGTGCATTGTGCCGAGGAACAGCACGCCGATCTCATCGTCATGGGCAGCCACGGGCGAACCGGTATCTCACGAGC
>DASRDE010000096.1:0-2552 GCA_035652755.1 Vulcanimicrobiaceae bacterium
CAGCGCGCCCGCGTAGCGATAGGCTTTCGGATCCTCGATGGTCAGACTCTCCAGCTGCAAGTCGTCATAGGTAATCTTGCGTTTTAGCAACGCGAGTTTTTCGAGATCGTTGCGTACCGATGCCAGATCGGCGTCACTCCGGGCCAGTGCCGCGATCACGGCCGGCTGGGCCGACGCACCCAACTCGTGCAGCAAATCGTTGATGTAACGCGTTCGGACGTCTTCGTTCGCCGTCGTATCGATGCGAAGCGCGGCGCGGCCGGCGAGTGCGCCGAAGGGTTGCGGCCGCTGCGAACGCGGCGACAGCAAGTCCACGATGACCAGCGTGTTGCCTTCCGGAACATTTTGCGCGACCTCCCAGAGCTCGCGGCGCATTGCCGCTTTAAGGTCTTGCGCATCCGTGACCGCAACCACGCGGCCCGGCGCCAAAAACGGCATCGCCTGCACTGCTTCTTGAACTCGGCCCGCGTTATCCAGCTGCGCGGCCGGAAAACGCTCCAAGTTCATCGCCCGCAGGTCTTCGGGCAAAAGGCGCTCGATTGCGGCGTCCAGCGCACGCTCCGCCAAGACGCGCTCGGTGCCCTCGATAATCGCGAGCTTGCCGATCGCCGGCTGCTTGTCCAGGAAGTCGTACACCTTCACACCCGGACTTTTCCGCAGGACGCGGGCGGCTTCCGCCAAAGATTTCGTTCAGAGAAAGGAGGGCTGCCCGTATGACGATCCTTGCCGTCGCCTCGGCGTTGTCGCCCTGCGCCATCGAGCGCGGTCCTTTCTCGCGTCGCATCTAGCGCATAGATCTACACGTTCGCGAGTCCGGCCGCGCGTTGCGCAGGCAGATCTCTTCTTTTGCCTTTTCAACGCACGCGTTTCATGAGGAACATCGGACTTGGAAACTGGACGAATCTGCGCACAGCTGCGCGAACGCTACCGCATTCTCGACGCCACATCGCACTTGGAAGCCCGCGTAAGCGGGCGCTTTAGCCATGAAGCGGCGTCGCCTGCAGCGTACCCGGCGGTCGGCGACTGGGTTGAGTTCGAGCGTACACCGAACGGCCCCGCGATCATTCACGCCGTGTGCGCGCGCCGCTCGGCCATCGTGCGCAAGGCCGCAGGCACCGGCGTACGCGAACAAATCGTGGCTGCGAACGTCGATTATCTCTTTATCGTCAGCGGATTGGACGATGACTTCAACGTGCGCCGCATCGAGCGATACGCGGCGCTTGCCATGTCGAGCGGCGTGAAGCCGGTTCTCGCGCTCAACAAGCTCGATCTCTGCGACGATCTGGAGGTAAAGCTCGAACTCCTCGAAGCGGCACAGCTTGACGCTCCTCTGCACTTGCTATGCGCTCGGAGTGGCGAGGGCATTGACGAACTATTCTCATATTTCCAGCCCGACAAAACGGTCGCGCTCGCGGGTTCATCCGGCGCCGGGAAGTCCACAATCGTCAACCGCCTATTGGAATCGGAAATTCAAGGGACGGCCGCAACGCGTGAGCATGACGGACGGGGACGCCACACCACGACGCAACGCTCGCTGTTTCTCCTTGGGTCCGGGGGCGCAATCATCGACACCCCCGGTATGCGCGAGCTACATCTCTGGGCTGACGCGCGCGTCGACGACGCCTTTGCCGACGTTGCCGCTTTCGCGGCTCAGTGCCGCTTCGGCGATTGTCGCCACGCCGGAGAACCGGGCTGCCGCATCCAAACAGCGCTCGACGACGGCTCGCTCGATATCGCGCACTTCGAGAACTACGAAAGGTTGCTGCGCGAACAAGCCCATTTGGAACGGCAAGTCGGCTCCTGGGAAGAGCGCGAAGAGCGGGAACGCTGGAAACGACTGAACCGAGACGGCCGCGCTCAAGGGCGATTCAAAAGGGGGATGCGATAGCGGGCGGCCAAGAAGGCGGTCAATGAAGGCCGACGACATCGCCCGCGTCTCGGAAAGCTTTCGAATTCGTTATGCCGATTTCGAGGCAACGGGATTGCCGGCGGTCATTTGCGCGCTGGCGATCGTCATCGTGGCGCGGGGTTTTGCCAACCTGCTAGCAACGAACGCGGAGGCCGCATTGCGCGGCCTCATCTTTGCGCGCACGCCGCCCCGCCCCGCGCCCGAAGCGCGAAGCGAGGCACGGCGCACCGTTTCCTAACTGCCCGCCGCGGGGGAAGCCGACGCGGAAGGCGACGGCGACGGCACCGGAATGCGCGGCGTCATGATCTGGGTGAGCATATCCGTCGTTCCCGCAACGCGCTGCAAGTGCGGATACCGCAGCCCGTCGTGGTACGGCAGATCGATCCGCTGGAAGTAGCCCGCCTGTTTGACCCGCAGATGGATCGGCGCGCTCGAGGTTTTTGCATCCGTGATCGCGTTCGTCCACAGATCGGGAGCGAATGCCCGCCCGTTGACCGCGACGATCTGCATGTCCTGAGAGAGGCCCGCTTTCCAGGCTGGTGAGCCGTCGCGTACTTCACGCACGGTGCCGTCCCTGCCGATGAGCAAGCCGGTGTCATACCACGAGAAGACGCCGCCGTTTCCGCGGCCGCCGATGAACTTG
>DASRDE010000097.1:0-3982 GCA_035652755.1 Vulcanimicrobiaceae bacterium
GCATCGTCAGCCAGGCCGATATTGCAAAAACCGTTCGGCCGGAGAAAACCGGCCAGGTCGTTTCGGAGATTTCCGCGGGCTAGACGCGGCGTCCAACAACGGCACCAAAAGGAGCGGCCCTCGTTTGTCACGAGGGCCGTCTTCTTTGGGCGTGCAAGAGTGCGCTCTGGAGGTGCACTTATGGCAATCCGCTTCGTACGGCTCCTCGCCCTTGTCACGCTGGTCCTCGCGCCTGTCGCAGTTACGGCACAGCAGACTCCGTCCGCATCGCCGGTAACGATCAGTAGCTGCGGGCCGGATCTCTCGAGCAGCTCGAATGCGCCGTCCGTCGCGGGCATTCCGCTTACGTCGACGAGCAGCGGCATGAAGATCGAATTCGTCAACGATTCGACCAAGGTCGCGACGCTCGTGAACTTCGACGTCGACTCGAACGGAACGCAGTTCGTCATTCGCGACGTCGGCACGTTCTCTCCGAACGTTTCGATCGTTCATCGTTTTAGGAACGGCTCGGGTCAAGCATTCGTGCTGCCGTCGTTCATCGCGCCGAGCGTCACGTGCCAAGTGGCTTCCGTCCGCTTCGCCGACGGCACCGTCTGGACCAAAGGGCAGCCCGCGAATACGACCACGCCCGCAACTTCCGCCGGCTCGGCAGCCAAGATCTCCGCCAGCCCCTCCCGGGTGGAGCTCGATCGCTCGACCGAATCGGATCTCTTCTTGGTTTCAAGCAACGAGCGCGTAACCGCGTTCAAAGAGACGGACAATTGTGAAGGTGTCGCCGGGGTATTCGTGGCCGCTACCGGTCAGGCAACGGCGACCTATTCGGTCAAACCGCTCGGGCCCGGCAGCTGCACCGCGCAGATTCGCGACGAAGCCGGAAACTCGCTTTCCGTCCCCATCATCATCCATTGACGGCAGCGGGCGTAGAAGGCGGGAGGTGGGCCGAGTTAATCCAAGTGCTCGGCGATGAGGTGCTTATGTACGAAGTAACGGTTGACGAGTTGGCAGGCCTTCTGCGCGACGCGGAAAAGGCGCACGCAGCGTTCGAGACGTCGCTGGGACGCCGCGACGACGACTGGCCGTCGTGGTACGCCAAGTACATCTTGGACCACTTGGAAACAGGCGGTCCCGGCTAGCGCGCGATGCTGCGTCAGACCGCTCACCCGACCGAATCTCGCTACGAGGTTCTGGCGCTCTTCACGGTCTCGATGATTTCGTCTTCGCTGCTGGTCGTTGCGGTCGGCGCGCTCCTTCCATATGTCGCGGCGGCGTTTCCGCACAGCCGCGAACAAGTCTGCTATCTGGTGACCGCGCTGCTGTTCGGCGCAATGGTGACCAATGCGGTCAGCGGTGCGGCCACCGACCGTTTCGGGGATCGCGCGGTTCTCGGCGTTTGCGGCGGCATCATGGGCGTTTCGCTCCTTGCTGCCGCCGCGATCCCGTCGTTTTCGTGGCTTCTGGCGTGGTTCGTGATTTACGGAATGGGATTTGCCGCGATGAATCCCGTGGGCAGCCACGCGATTCTGTTCTTCTTTAAACCGGAAGAACGCGGATTGGCGATGGGCGTTCGGCAGATGGGCGTACCGCTCGGCGGCGTCGCCGGGGGCATCGTCCTTGCGACGGCTGCGGAGTACGCGGGCTATCGCGGCGCATTGGCCGCAGCCGGTGCGCTCGTACTGATAGTAACAGTGGCCTGCGCGCTGCTGTATCGCGAACCGAGCGCGCTGCAAGGCCATCCCGTTCGAGCCGGCGTGCTGCTTTCCGAGATGCTGCGGATCGGTCTGCAGCCTAGGCTGCTGCTCATCGCGGCGGCCGCATTTATTCTGTTCGCCGGTCAAGTCGCGCTCATGGGCTTTTTTCCGTTGACGTTGATGAACGGGGCGCACCTAACAGCTGCATTCGCATCGATCTTTTTCGTGCTCTCCCAATTTGCCGGGGCCGCCGGCCGCCTGACGTGGGGTTGGCTAAGCGATCGCCGTTTTGGGGGCGACCGTTTGAAACCGCTGGCGATCGTTTGCGTTTGCTGCGCCCTTGCAGCATTCGCGGTCGGGCACAGCGCCGGCATGCGCGCACCGGCGCTTGCTGCCGTCGCTGTCGTACTTGGTTTCTGCGCGGAAGGATGGTTCGGATTGGCGATCATCGCGATGGCCGAGGCAGGCGGCGAAAAGGATGCGGGAAGCGCGCTCGGCCTTGGCATGACGATCGTGATGGCGGCCGGCGTCGTCACTCCGCCGCTCTTTCAAAGCCTCATGAATAACGGCGGCATCGCTGCAGCGTGGAACGCGCTCGCGCTGCTGTCTTTGGCGGGCGTGATACCGATTCTGGCCGCGATCGCGCTTTCCAAACGCGGCCGCGTGCATTCCGGCACGCTGGCCGAACCCGTGAAATAGAATCGCGCAGTCGCCGGCATGACAGCCGCACTCATCGTCGCGAGCTTGGCCTTCGCTTGGAGCATGGGCGCGCACTACACCGGCGCCGTCATGGGTATGCCGTTTGGGATCGGCGCGATCAGCGAGCGCTGGGCTTTGATTCTGATCGCCGTCTTCTGCACGCTCGGCGCCGGACTCGCCAGCGAACCGGTTCAGGCCACGGTGGGTTTGCACATCGTTGCGCCCGGGCACGTGACGGTCGCGATGGCACTGGTCATGGTGCTCGGAGCGTTTTTGCTCACGACGGTCTATACGTATTGGAAAGTCCCGACATCGACGATCCAGATTCTCGTATTCTGCGTTGTCGGGACTGCGCTTGCCGCGGGGGTCTCGATAACCTGGCTGACGATCTTAAAACTGGCCGTCACATGGATCGCCGCACCGCTGTTCGCGGTCGTGCTCGGCTTTGCCGGCACGCGATTGTTACATCGAATTAAAAGCCCGCCGTGGGCGCTGGTGCTTGCCGGCGTGGCCGCTTCGTTCGTCTTGGGCGCAAATGACGTGGCGAACGCCGTCGGGGTTTGGCGCATGGTTCACGTCGGAACGCCGCTGCTCGCCGGATTTGCAGGCGGCGCCGCCATGGCCGTCGGAGCTTTGACCTGGGGGCGGCGCATTCTGCATCGCGTCTCGTTCGAGATCGTCGATCTCGATAATGCGACCGCTACCGCAGCGCAGGGTGTGCAAGCTCTGGTCGTTATCGTCGCCGTAACGCAAGGCTTCTTCACCTCGATCAATCAGGCGCTGATCTCGGCGATGTCCGGAGCCGCCGTCGCGAATCATCGCACCGTGAATCGCGCGAATCTCTACGCCATCGTCAAGGGCTGGGCCATAAGCCCGCCCTCAGGCTTTGTATTCGGCTTTGTCGCCTATCGCATCGTGCTCGCGCTCGGCGGCCATTAAGCCGTCAGCGGAGATATGGCGGGAAAGTGTAGGAATCGAACCTACCGGCCGAGTTGCCCCGGCCTCAGCGGTTTTGAAGACCGTGCGGGCCACCAGACCCGTACTCTCCCATAGCCCGAAAAACCCATATTTCATCGTCGTTTTAGCCGAGCTTACCTGCTGCCTTGCTTGCTGTTGTTCCTAATAAGGCCCTTGAGGCCACATTTCGGCCACATACGGGCACATTACCCTTCGACGCTTTGCGCAGCAACGAACCGAAGCCGTCTGCGGCTGTGCGATCCATTCCGGGCAATGCGTGGGCATAGATATCGCCGGTAATGCCCACTGTCGCGTGCCCCGCACGTTCGGACACGACCTTCAGCGATGCGCCGCTCTTGAGTAGTAAACTGACGTGCGTATGGCGCAAGTCGTGCAACCGGATGCGCGGAATATCGGCACGCTTCACCAAGGTACGGAAGGCATCCCCGAATGCATGCGGGTTAATTGGCGTGCCGTCGGGCCGCGCAAAAACTAGCCCATGATCCTCGTACGCCTCGCCAAGCGCAAGACGATGTTTGTTTTGCTCGGCGCGATGATGCTTTAAAGCGTCAAACGCGTCTTGGTGCATGGAGATTATTCGCACCTTGCCACTTTTCGTTCCCTTGAAGGCAAGGCCG
>DASRDE010000098.1:0-3080 GCA_035652755.1 Vulcanimicrobiaceae bacterium
GACGATCGCGTTCATGAAGTTTTCGAGCGACGCGGAATCGGCGCGGGGGCTGCGGTTTCTTGGCGCGCACGATGCGATTACCGCCGACGGCGATCGGCTCATCGCGGACGCGAAGTCGCGCGCTCTCCGACTTGCGCAATCGTATACGACGCCGCAGCATCGACGTGGGATTCCGCTGCTCGGCGACGAGGGGTATGCGGCGATCGACGCGCGCGTCGAATCGCTCGCGGATGCTGGCCGGCTGACGGAGTATGACGCCAGAATTGCGCGCGCGATCGCGCGCGTCATGACCGGCTCGCCGGGGCCGCCACGCATGGCGACGCACGAGGAGCTGCTGGACGCAGAAACCGACTGGTTCGAGTCGCTGGTCTTCGAACCGCAGACGCGAGCCCGGATGGAGCACATGCTCGAGCACGGCACACCATTGCGCAATTGAGTCTTTACCCGCGCGTTACACTTTTCGGCGCCGTTGTTTACACTTGGTGCCGATTCCTTAATCGGGATGATTCGTATGATGCCGCGGCGGTCGTCCGACGCGGTCGAGGACCGGGTCCGGGACGAACGGATCCGGCAACTTTTTCGGCACGGCCCAACCAGCCTGGCGATAAGCGCAATGGTCGCGACGCTGCTGTTGTGGCTGGTGCACGGGCGCATGCCGATTGCGAACATCGCCGCCTGGACCGGCGCGTTCGCAGCGGCTCAAGCGCTGCGCCTGGGGCTTCTGATCGGGTACAAAAAGTTTCCGGAACGCGCAGCACCGTCGACGTGGGCAAACGCGTATTCGGGCGCGGTGTTCCTGGCGGGCTGCTCGTGGGGATTGAGCGCGCTGTGGCTCTTTCCCGCGAACGACGTCTCGTACCAATTTTTCGACATTATCATTTGCACCGGCATCTGCGCGGGCGCCAGCTCGACGCTTTCGTGCGTGCTGGGTTCATACGCGCTGTTTCTGTTGCCCACCGTACTGCCGCCGTCGTTCCGCATGCTTTTGGAACCGGGCGATTTGGCGCACGTCGCGGGGTTGTGCGGGATACTGTATTGCGCCGCGATGCTGCTGATCGCGCATACCAATTGCCGCTTGTTGAGCAGTTCGCTGCGCTTGCAATTCGTCAATCTGGAGTTGGCGCAAGAACTCGAGGCGCTCGCCACGCGCGACGGCTTGACCGGCCTGCCAAACCGCATCATTCTTTCCGAGCGGCTGACCACCGCGCTTCGGCGTGCCGCACGCGCCGCGCACGACTTGGCCGTCGTCTTCGTCGACTGCGATCAGTTCAAATCCATCAACGACACCCTCGGCCACGCCGCAGGCGACGAATATCTGCAAGCAGTGGCCGCCGCGCTTCAATCCGCCGTGCGTGAAGTCGACACCGTCGCGCGCCTTGGCGGAGACGAGTTCATCGTGCTGCTCGAACGCTGCGGCGACCAGCTCACCGTTCAGCGCATCGTCGAGCGCCTCCGCACCGCCGCCGCCGCGCCCGTCACCGTCGCCGGGCAACGCATCGAACCTCGCCTAAGCATCGGCGTAAGCATCTACCCCGGCGACGGAACCGACGGCGAAACACTCATCCATCAAGCCGACGAGGCCATGTACGCCGTGAAACGCAGCGGCGGGAACAACGTTCGATTTTACGACGGGGGCAATAGGGCGGCATAAGGCTGGCTGCTCTGCCTAGACCCGAGCTAGCCCGTCCTTCGACTACGCTAGGGCACGCTGCGCGTGCCTTAGGCTCCGCTCAGGATGACACAGATCAGAACGACACGGGTTTCCTCACGCCAGTCCTTCGACTGCGCTAGGGCACGCTGCGCGTGCCGTAGGCTCCGCTCAGGATGACACAGATTAGGATGACACAATTCCGCACAACAGTTTAGGCTACTTCGAAAAGGGCTGCGGCGCCCATGCCGCCGCCGATGCACATTGTCACCACGACGTGCTTGGCGTTGCGCTTCTTGCCTTCGATGAGCGCGTGCATCGTCATGCGCGTGCCCGACAGGCCGTAGGGGTGCCCGATCGAGATGGCGCCGCCGTCGACGTTGAAACGATCGTTGGGAATGCCGAGCGTGTCGCGAATGTAAACGGTCTGCACGGCGAATGCTTCGTTCAACTCCCATAAGCCGATGTCGTCGATCGTCAGGCCATGCTGCTTGAGCAACTTCGGAATCGCGTATACCGGCGCAATGCCCATCTCGCCGGGCGCGTTGCCGACCACGACCATGCCGCGGTAAAAGCCAAGCGGTTTGAGGTTGCGCTGTTCGGCGAGCTTGGATTCCATGACGACGACTGCGCCCGCACCGTCGGAGAGCTGCGATGAGTTGCCGGCAGTGATTGACGACTGCGGATCGAGCACGCCCTTGAGCTTGAGCAAGCCTTCGAGCGTGGTGTCCGGGCGATTGCCTTCGTCTTTGCGCAGCGTGACTTGTTCTTCCCGAACTTCGCCGCGCTCTTTGTCTTCGACGTATTTCCAGGAGGGCAACGGGACGATCTCTTCGTTGAAGGCGCCGCGCTCTTGCGCCTGCGCGGTGCGCTGCTGGCTTTGCAGCGCGTACTCGTCTTGCCGTTCGCGCGACACCTTGTACTTCTTAGCGACGAAGTCGGCCGTTTGCAGCATCGGCATGTAGACGTCGGGCTCGTGGCGGAGCATCCACTCTTCGGTGAAGAACTCGACGTTCATCGAGTTTTGCACCATACTGATCGACTCGGCGCCGCCTGCGACGACGACGTTCGCGCCGTCGACGATGACGCGCTGCGCCGCAACCGAGATCGCCTGCAGCCCAGAGGCGCAGTAGCGGTTGATCGTCGTTCCCGGAACGGTTTCGGGCAAGCCGGCGCGCAGTGCGGCGACGCGGCCGAGATTGTTGCCGGTCGCGCCTTCGGGCAGGCCGACGCCGATGACGACGTCGTCGATCTCTTGCGGATCCACGCCCGCACGTTCGACGGCCGATTTAATCGCGTGGCCGGCCATCGTCGCGCCGTGCGTTTGATTGAAGGCGCCGCGGAAGGCTCTGCCGATTGGGGTACGCGCCGCGGAAACAATGGCGGCTTCACGCATGAACTGACTCCTTGGGTTCGGTCTCTGCAGTACTGG
>DASRDE010000099.1:0-40995 GCA_035652755.1 Vulcanimicrobiaceae bacterium
GACGGTCAGTCACGAGGTCGGCGAATCTCAGTCGCGCACCCTGGTCAAATCCGCTGCGGCGGGGCAAGGCCAAGCGCGCTATCTCGGAAACATCCGCATCGCGCCGCACGCGCAGGCAACCGACGCCGCGCTGCGCGATGACGCGCTGCTGCTCTCAAAACGCGCGCATATCGATTCCGTGCCGGCGCTCGAGATCGCGGCCAACGACGTCAAGGCCTATCACGGCGCGACCGTAGGCGCGCTCGACGAAGAGCAGATCTTCTACATGACCAGCCGCGGCATCGAACGGCAGCAGGCCGAAACGATGATCGCGCTTGGCTTTTTCGAACCGGCGATCGAGCATTTCCCTGCGAACGCCTTGCGCGAGGAAGTGCGGGCGGCACTGAGGGCAAAGGTGAACGCATGATCGCCGCACGCGATCCGAAGCTCGCCGCCATCGTGCATGACTTTCCCATTCTCGCGCAGAGGACCTCACGAGGAAAGCGCCTGGTCTATCTCGACTCGGCCGCGACCTCGCAAAAGCCGCAATGCGTCATCGACGCGCTCGTGGATTATTACGCGCACTACAACGCGAACATCCATCGCGGCGTGTACGAACTGGCCGCGCGTGCGACCGAAGCGTTCGAAGCTGCGCGCAGCAACGTCGCCGGATTTTTGAACGCCCAGCCGCAGGAGATCGTCTGGACCCGGAACACGACCGAAGCCATCAACCTGGTCTCGTACTCGTGGGGCTTGACGAATCTGCGCCGCGGCGACGCGATCCTGACGACCCAGCTCGAACACCACTCGAACCTCGTGCCGTGGCAGCTGCTCGCGGATAAAACCGGGGCGCAGCTGCGCTTCATTCCGGTCGACGATCGCGGCTTGCACGTCTTGGACGACCTCGACGAGCTGCTCGACGGGTGCAAGCTCGTCGCGCTCTCGCACGTCAGCAACACGCTGGGCACGATCGCGCCCTTGGAGATGGTCGTACCGCGAGCGCATGCGGCCGGCGCCGTCGTGCTCGTCGACGGCGCGCAGGCGGCGCCGAACATGCCCGTCGACGTGCAGGACCTCGACGTCGACTTCTATACGTTCAGCGCGCACAAGATGTGCGGACCGACGGGCATCGGCGTGTTGTACGGCAAGCGTGCCATCCTGGAGCGCATGCCGCCCTTTTTGACCGGCGGCGACATGATCCGCAAAGTGGAGTACGCCGGATCGACGTTCAACGATCTGCCTTGGAAGTTCGAAGCTGGAACGAGCAACATCGCCGATGCGATCGCCTTCGGAGCGGCCATCGATTATCTCAACGGTATCGGCATGGAATGGATCCGCGAGCACGAGCGCCGGCTCGTTCGTTACGCGCTCGAGCGTCTGGCCGAGCTCGAACCGCGCGGGTTGTCCATCTATGGACCGCGCGATCCGGACTCGATCGCCGACGTCATCTCGTTCAATTTCGGCGACATCCATCCGCACGATCTAGCCTCACTGCTCGATACCGAAGGCGTCTGCATTCGGGCCGGCCACCACTGCACGATGCCGCTGATGGAAAAGATGGGATGGCCGGCTACCGCGCGCGCCTCCTTCTACCTGTACAACACCGACGAGGACGTCGACGCACTCATCGACGCCTTGGAAAAAGCTGCCCGAGTCTTCAAACTTTGAATGGACGATTTCTACAGAGATTTCATCCTCGATCACTATAGAAACCCTCATAACTACGGCCATCTGCCCGCTCCGGATGCGGTGGCCGAGGACTCTAATCCGTTGTGCGGCGATCAGATTCGGGTCGAGTTGCAGATCGACGAGCAGCGGCGCGTGAGCGACGTGCGTTTCTCGGGAAAGGGCTGCGCGATCAGCCAGGCATCCGTATCGATGCTGACCGATGCGATTAAAGGCAAGACGCTCGAAGAGATCGCGCGCCTTCCCAAGGATGCCGTGCTCGAAAACGTCGGCATCGGCATCAGCCCCACCCGCATGAAGTGCGCGATGCTTGGGTTGAAGGTCCTCAAGAGCGCCGCCGTCGGCGAACTGGCGGCGTGGCCGGACGAGGCGTGAGCGTCTTCCTCAAGTTGCTCGCGGTCATCGCGCTGTGGTTTGCCGCGCTGCAGATTTGGGACATCGCGACGCTGCAGGTGCTTCGCGCGGTGCGCACCATCGGCGGGGCGCTCCGCTTCGTTGCAGGCTGCGTCATCGGTTTGGCCGCGCTCGCGGCGCTCTACGTTCTGCTTCCCGTACCTGCGGCGACGTTCTCGTCGCTGGCCATCGTGACGTTCATCGCCGCATTGGTCGCCGAGTTCTTGATCGGCGACGACGTTCGCGGCGCACTGCGCTCGGCGCTGCGGCGCTGATCGAAGAGCGATTTACTCCTTCGCGACGCTCTTTTGGAGGATGCGGCTCCCGTCGGCCGCCGCCGCGACCTCGAAGTTTTCGCGATACCGCCCCGAATTCGTGCGCAGCTCCACGCTGACCGTCGAACTTCCATCCGCGTGCGGCGTCTGCGAGATCGCCTCGATGCGCGCGCTCCCGTCGATGAACGACTCGTCCGGAACGCCGTTGCCCAAATACGCCGCCGCACTCTGGGGGTCGCCGCGTACGAGCGCGGCGATATAGGATCGCACGGTCTGTTCGGCCGCCGACGACCCGGCGTCGTTTCCTGGAGCAACGTGCGCCGCACGCGACGGGAACGCCGTCGGCACGGGGAGCGGCTTGGGCGTCGCGGGATTCGCCGTTGCGGCCCGCGTGGGTGCGGGCGTCGGCTGCGGAGTCTGCGCGGGCACCGGCGTCGGCGTCGCTTCGGGGCTTTGGGTCGGTTCGGGCGTTTGCGTGGGTCCCGGCGTTCGGGTGCGGATGGCGGTATGCACCGGAGTCGGGGCGGGCGTACCGGGCGACGCCTCCGGCGTTGCGGCGGCCGCGGAAGGCGACGCGAACGGCGTGACGACGGGCAGCGGCGAGGGGCCCGTTTGCGCTGTCTGCCGATCGTTTCCGCCGAACGCGCGCGCAAGCGCTTGTCCGAGAAACCAGCCTCCGGCAACCACGGCGACGGCGGCGACGATCGTGATCAACCATGGCGTCGCGCCGGAGGCGGGACCGGCGGATCGCCGCGGACCGTTTTGCGCTGTTCGGCGCCGCCGGCGGCGCCGTTCGTCACTCATGGCTGTGCGAGGCGCTGCGCAATGCCGCCGGCTATCCGCGGCGAGAGTTCGGAGAACGCGGCCGGCTCGCGTTCGATCAGTGCGATCGCCGCTTCTTTGAGCAGCCCGGTATTCGCGCGCGCATAGTGCAGCAACGCGCGCATCGCGTTCGTCTCTCCCGCGGAGAGCGCTTCGAGCGTCGTACCGGCGCCTTCCACCGCATCCTCCGAGGATTCGCCGCGCGCGCGAAACGCGTCGAAGATCGCTTCGACCAAGAGTGCGCGGCCTTGCGCGGTCATACGCGGTTCGCCTTCGTCGATAGCGGAGGCGAGGTCGCCCTCGTCCATCTTACCGATGAATTTCTCCGCCGCGTCAACGACCCGGCCGGTCGCGTAGCCGCCGAAAACCGACATCGTTGGAAACGTTACTCCCTGACGGCAGGCGGGTCCTCGAAGCTGGGCAAAACCTTACTCCGTGATTCGCGTCCGCGTGCCGCTTGACTTGCATGCCGTCACCGCCAACGGCTCGGGAGCCTTTGCGCTTGCAACGCCGCTGCGCGTGCGCGATCTCATCCTGCTCGCCGTACGGGAAGTCCTCGGGTCGCGCGCACCGCACGACAAGATCGTCCGCAACGTGAGAACGACGCTTGCCGGCCTGCGCGCCGGACGCTTCACCGTCGACATCGACGGCCGCGCGTTTGCCGACGCCGAAGACGTGGTGGTGTGCGGGGACATCGCGGACGTGCGTTTCTTCCTGCCTATTCGACGCTCCGCGGTACGCCAATCTGAATTGGCCTAGGCCCGAACGCAACCAACTTCCCTCGTATCGTCCGATCGGTGTCGCCGCCGCGCGTTTGCTCACGCGGCGCTGGCCGCTCTTTGCAGCGGGAGCCGCGTGCGTCTTCGGCCTGGAGGCCCTCTTCTATCTGTTCGTGCACGTACGCGCGTCGCAACTTTACGCGACGCTCGTGGCCGAACCGCTGCTGATCACCGTCGTGATCGTCTACGTGGGGTGCGACGCACGCGACGTGCTCCCCACGCCGGCCGAACGCTGGAGCCGCATCGTCGAACGCGCGTGGGCCGTAATAATCGTGGACGTCGGCCTCACGATCGTCAACGGTGTGGGATTCGGCGCGATGCAGGAAGGCGATCCGGTCAACGTCGTGCTCGGCACGCTCGTGCTCTTCCTGGGCGCGATGCTCATTTACGCCGAGCCGTATCTGTGCTTGAACGACGAGGCGCCGCTGCTGGCGATGATTCCCCTCTCGATCGTGCGCAGCATGATGCTGGCCTGGGTCAATATGTCGCGGGTTTTCTCGCTCTTTGCGCTCGAACTGGCCGTCGCCATCGCCGACCTTTACCTCGAGCAACTCTGCACGCACTGGTTCAAGACCGCGGTTTGGGCGGATTTCGTTTTTTGGACGATTGCCAACGTGCCCTTGAGCGCGCTCTTCGCGGTCGCCTATTTGGACACGCTTTCTCAAGAACGGAAGATCACCGCGCCCTGACCGGGCTCAGTAGCGCGCCATCGACTCCAGGACGGGGGGCAGGCGGTTCTGCCGGCCGAGCATCATTTGGGCGAACAGCGCGTTGGGCCAGGCGAAATCGTCGCGGGTGTACGACTCGGGCCAGTCGCTGTTGAATGATTCGTGCAGGCGATGATCGCCCGTGTCTGATGCTGCCAGATAACCCATGACGCGGCCGACCTCGGACGCATCGGTCGACGTGAGTGCTTGCATCACCAGTGCGAGCGGCCAGACGTACCCGTGCGGGGTGTGCGGGCTGCCGATGCCCGATGCATATTTTCCGGCGAAGAAGTACGGATCGCTCGGCGAGAGCACGAATCTGCGCGTCGCCTGATACGCGACGTCGTTCGTTCCGACGTATCCGAAGTACGGAATCGAGAGCAGCGAAGGAATATTTGCGTCGTCCATGAGGTTGGCGTGGCCGTAGCCGTCGATCTCGTAGGCGTAGATGCGTCCGTACGGCGGATCGTTGATCAATCCGTATCGCTCGATTGCGCGCTGGATCTCGACTGAGAGTCCCCACGCGTTTTGGGCCATCCGGCGGTTGCGGTACACGGTGCGCTCGATCTCGGTCAGATCGCGAAGCACGACCACCGCGAGCATATTGTCGGGGATGTTGAACTGGAACCGGGCGGCGTCGTCGGACGGCCGGAAGCCGGTCCACACCAGACCCGTGTAGGCGACGGGGGTTCCTAGGCCGCCATTTGCCAGTTCCGAGCTGCGGTAGCGCGAGCGCTGCCGGTGGCGCTGCTCGGTGCGTAACGTCTCCAGCACGGTCTTGAACGCCGCGTGAACTTCCGGCGTGAAGATCGACTGGTCTCCCGTGCCCTTCCAGTACAAGTACGAAAACCAGACGGGGTAGAGCAGCGAGTCGACTTCGAACTTCCGCTCGGCGACGCGGTAGTCGACCGTGAAAGCATTGGCGTAAGGATCGATCCGGATGTATTTGGCCTGGCGCGCAATGGTGCCGTGCAGCATCGCCCGCACGTAGGAGTCGGTACGCGCCAATCCGATGTACGCGGTCATGACCGCGCTCGAATCGCGCAGCCACTCCATGCCGATGTCCCCGGTCGAAACGAACGTGGTCCCGTCGCTCTGCAGGACGGCGTGCCGGCTATACGCTTCGTCGTAGGCGCGCTGGTAGATTCGCTGCAGCGTCGCGGAGACCGCAACGGGCTTGCTGGGCATCTCGGCAGTCGGTGCCGCGAGTGCCGGCCGCGCCGCCGATAGCGATGCAAGGGCCGCCAGCATCGCTACCGCGGCGCGAAGTCGCTTCATCAGCCGGTCACACCAATTCTGCTCGAAATGTCCACCGTACGTTCCTACACGAGTTATCGGCACCAAAGGTTCAACGAAAACGTGTCTAACAGACGTTTCGCAAAACGCGGTTCCCTGGGATAATAGATACACCAGTACCCCAGATACCACCTAGAAAGAGAGCGGGAATCATCACTTCGCAGGGCATCAAGTTCGGCAGCTGCACGGCGGCGGCGCTGCTGGCCCTCTGGACCCCCGCCTGGGCCGACCAGCGCTACGCGGTGACCGGGAACGACACCTACCAAATCGGCCGCAGCGACCTCAATACGAGCATCGCCTACAACGGCGTTCAGGTGTTGCAAATCCGTAAGGAAGCGGGCCAGACCCGCTTTACGGCCCAAGCGCGCTACACGCGTTCCGACGCCGCCGGAGCGGTCGGCGCACAGGCCTCGTTCGAGCAGATGATGAGCCGCGCCGGCGAACTGCGCGACCGTGCGAACTTGGATCCCGATTATTTGACGGTGCTTAACCAGCCGTTTGCAATCGAGTTGGACGAAGCGACCCTGCGCGATCTGCTTCATCTGCGGGGACGCGTCCCGTTCGTCTTCCCGGCACCAATGACCGGAGGGACCCTGCGCGGTTACCTCGAGCGCGGAAGCACCGCGCGCGTCAACGGCCGGCCGGTGCTTGCCGTCGACTTCGACGCACGCGGCCCGATGGCGGGGCCGCTCCCCGATCACGCCGAGATGTCGATGAGCGGAACGATGCGCATGCGCGGCACGGCCTATTACGCGCTGCGGGGCGATCCGCTGCTGCTCGCGCTTGACGAATCCTTGACGATATCGGGTTCGCTGCGCGATCGCGGCCGCGTCTCGCCCGTGACCATCGTGTACCGCCGATCGATCAAAGCCCAGGATTCGCCGCCGCCCCGAGCGACTGCCAGCTCACGCTGAGCCTGCGCTAGACCGCCGCCAGCAGTTCGACCGCCATTGGGTGCGCGAACGGACGCTCGGCGAGCGACACCAGCGGCGTGAACGCCAAGTGGTTTTGATGGCAGTCGATGAGCATCTCGATGCCCCGGCGCACGCTGCCCGTCTCTTCGACGTACTTGCCGAGCTTCTTGACGAAGTAGCCGTGCGGATCGCGCAAGACCTTCGCGTAGTACGGATCCTGCGTGAGCGCATCGGGTGAAAGACCTTCCTTGGGCACGAGCCATACGAACCACGGATCCTGCCCGTGACGGTAGCCGATGAGCACGAGCGGAATCGCTCGCGACGAGTCCAGATCCGGAAGGAAGCTGCACATCGTATACGCGTCGAAGGAGATGTCCCGCGGTTCGATCGCATGTTCCATGCTGCGCTTATCCTCTTCTATAACAGAAAACCGCTGGGCGCGCGGCGCACCAGCGGTTCGAGTTTCGTGCATGAACGCATCAGGCGTCATGACGGAAGGTTCGCCCACCGCTCAAAGCGACCCCTTTCTGCCGTCAGCGCTGCAAGCGCTGCCGAGGTGAGGGACCTTCTCCGCCGGGAGTGAAACCAATTCGGCGAGTCGTGGTGTCTGGACGCCTGTATGAGCGTCGCAGCGCCACTCCTGACAAGGGAGTATATCGTGCCTTCCGCGGCACCTAATAAGGCGAACAAGAGCTCGGCCCGCACCCTCCGTCCCGCCGCACCGGCCGCGGGCTCGCCCGGTATTGAAGATTTCGATCGGATCGTCGAAGAGTACCAGCGCCGCTTGTACGGATTCGCGCTGCGCATGACGGGCAACCGCGAGGATGCCGAGGAGATCGTCCAGGACGCGTTCGTGCGGGCATATCGCGCGCTGGCCAAGATGTCCGGGGAACAGCGCTCCGAGCTTCGCCTGCAGCCGTGGCTCTACACGATCACGCTCAACGTTACACGCAACCGCCTGCGCAGCAAGCGTCCGGCCAACGTCGCCCTCGATGCCATGGCCGATGCGGATGCGGTGCTGCGCAGCTCGACTCGGGAAGGGCCGCCGCAGCCCGAAAAACTGGTGGAGCAAAACGCCGACATGGCGCTGGTCGAACAGGCGCTGCTGCAGCTGCCGATGCATTTGCGCGCCGCGGCCACGCTCAGATTCATCGAGGGGCGCAGCCATCCCGAGATCGCGGAGATTCTCGACCAGCCGATCGGGACTGTGAAGTCGCACGTGCATCGTGCGGTCCGCGTACTGCGCCGGATTCTCGGTCCGGAGATCGGCCGAATCGTTCCACAAGGAGCTGCTGTCCATGCGGTGTCGTGAAGTCGAAGCGCTGTGGGATGACGTACGCGACGGCGACGTCCCCCTGCGCGAAGCCGTTCTGGGTCACCTTCGGGCCTGCCCGCCGTGCCAGGATCTCTACGAACAATACGAAGGCGTCGCATACTGCCTGTCGTGCCTTCCGGATCCCGAGCCTTCGTGCAATCTCGCCAAAAAAATCGTCGAACACATCGCCGCCATCAAGCATCGCCACGGCGCGCCGATCACGCTGACGGTCGTCGACACGCCGATCGGGCGCGTGCACGTCGGTTATAAAGATACGCGCATCGCGTACATCGGTCTGGATCGCGGCGAGCCGCTCGAGGCGGTGCGCGAACGAATCGAACGGCGCCTGCACCGCCGCGTGCTTTCGGGGACCACGCCGCCCTGGCTGCGCTCACTCTTCGACGGATTCTTCCGCACCTGGCGCGTCGACGAGAACGTCGTCGACATCAGCGACCTCACCCCGTTCGAGCAAGCCGCGCTCAAGGCTGCGGCGCAGATTCCGCCCGGCGAAGTACGCAGTTACGCCTGGGTCGCCCAGATGATCGGGCGCCCCAAGGCCGCGCGCGCGGTCGGCCAAGTCATGGCGCGCAATCCGCTTCCGCTCTTCTTCCCGTGCCACCGCGTCGTCGATTCGAGCGGCGATCTCCACAACTACGGCTACGGCATCGAAATGAAAGCGCGTCTACTGAAGATGGAAGGCTATCGGCGCTGAAGGTACGGCGCCGCGCGCGCTGAACTCGGTGCGCATAACGGTCCGCAGATCCCCCAGAGAGAGACAAAACGGGGGCAAACGGCTGGACGAAGGAGGTGGTCGTCGTTAGTTCGGACAGTAAGAACAACATGATGATCGGAGGTGCCGCCCCTTAGGGCGGCAGCCTTCGCGATAACCGAAAAGGCCTCGTCTGCGACGAGGCCTTTTCGTTGGAGAGCGCTCGAGCCAGCGAGGGAATGTGCAAATCACGGTTAACACTTTAGAAAAGGTGGCTAAGCACGTCCTTTTCGTGGGATTCGAGCCGTTCGGCGGCGAGAAGACCGATGCCGGTGCGCTGGTCGCACGAAGTTTCGAAGGGCGCCTCATCGCGGGGCGTCCTCTTGCCGTCCGCGTCTTGCCGGCCGAAACGCGCAACGTTGCGGAGCGACTTTCGCGCGCGCTTACCGAGGAAGCGCCCGACGCCGTGCTGATCGCCTCGCAGGCTCCCGGCCGCGCTTCGATCGCGCTCGAGCGGATCGCGCTCAACGTCTTGGACTTCGAACGTCCCGACAGCGTCGGCGTGATGCGCACGGACGACGCCGTCTCTCGCGGCGGACCGGCCGCGAGGATATCCGCGTTGCCTTTGGCGCAGATCGTGCGCGTGTGGCTGGAAAACGGGATTCCCGGCTACGTCTCCGATACGCCCGGCACCGGCATTCCGAATCAGGCGCTGTACGAGGTCCTAGGGCTTGCCGAAGCGGCGTCGCCGCCGATCGTTGCGGGCCTCATGCAACTGCCGTACCTTCCGGCTCAAGCCGCCGCCGCGGCTCCGGCAACCGCACCGTCGATGTCCATCGACCTGATGAAGCGCGCGGCCGAGCTCGCGCTGGAAACGATTATCGCGTGGGTCGATCAGCGGCCCGCGCCTGAAAAACCGGGAAGCCGCGCCGCTTCGAAGCCGGGTCAAGTTTGGATCCCTCGCGGCGTAAAGGAAGTGCAGCGCTGAACGATCCACGGATAGCCGCGATACCCGACGTCCACGGGCACGCGAAGGGCGAACACAAACCGTTCGCCGAGGAACGACCCATCGCATATTCGGCGCGCATGCTCTTCCTGTGGTTTTATCATGCGTGCCGGCGCGGCTCGCCGCGGTTCATGATGGTCGCGGATCACGTGAACTACCTCACGTTTGAAGATCCCGGGGCCGTTCACACGGTGCGCCGTGCACTCAAGCTCGCCGAAGCGGGGGATCTCTACGGCGCGGCCGAGACGGCCGGCGTCGACGTTTCGCACGCGGCGACGGTCTCCCAAGGGCTGCGGCGCGGCATGCGCTTTTCGATCGGCGCCGAGGTTGACAACGATCCCCGCGCTCGCCCCGATGCACAAAATATCGTCGACGCCATGCGCCCCGACGGCATGCTGCGCGCCGTGCACTTCTTGACGATCGACCATCCGGAGAAGGGCGCCGACTGGCAGTGGCCCATCGAAAACCCCGAATACCGCGATCTCTTCGAGACCGTCGGTACGGAACGCGTTTGGGAGCTGTACGTGGCCAAGCTGGTCGACGACGTCGAGAAACTGCCCGGCCACATCGTCGCGCACTTCTACTCGCCCGCGGTTTTCGGCCATTGGCCCGCGCAGCGGCGGCTGGAGGAACACGAAGACCGGCTTCTGGATGCGTGCGCCGCGCGAGGGATGGCCGTCGAGGTCAACACGCGGTACCTGTACCGCGATCATCCCGAAGAGCTCAAGACGGCATACCGGGCCGCTCTGCTGCGTCTCATGAAAAAAGCAAAAGCGCGCGGCGTCGGCATCGCGATCGGTTCGGGCGCGCACAGCCCCAAAGATCAAGGGAACGGTTTCGACCAGGTGCTGCGCATGCTCGACGAAGCCGGCATCAACGAGATCGTTTTTCCGGTCGCCGGGCGCCTTGCGCGCGTCGCACTGCGAGCCACCAAAGAGCATCTGCAAGCGGTGAAATCCCAAGAGCCCGTCCAGCTGCCGGGGAGCAGCATCAGCGGTTTCGGCCGGGCCGAGCTCGGCCTGCCCGAGCGCGACGAGGCCGAAGAAGCGAGGGAACGCGCCGGTTCGAAGACAGGGCACGACAAGGGGCCGCGCAAACGCGCCAGCGGTCCAGCGCGCGAGACCAAGAAGCCGATTAAGACCGCCGCCGCGGGCTCGGCCGCGCGCGAACCGAAAGCCGCAAAGGTCAAGCCTGCGCCCAAAGCCGCCGCCCCTGCGCGCCCGCCGTCGAAAGCGGCGGCACCCGCAAAGGCCTCCGCCAAAACCGCGCCGTCGCGAGCCAAAACCGCCGCGCCGAAGGCAGCCGCCAAAAAGGCGGCGGCCGGCGCAAAGCCCGCCAAGGGAGCAGCCGCTTCAAAGCGCGCGCCGGCGAAGAAAGCGCCCGCGGCAAAGAAGAAAACCGCAGCGCCGAAACGAGCCGTGAAAAAGGCGCCGGCGCCGAAGAAGGCAGCCGCGAAAAAACCGGCGGCGAAGAAGCCAGCCGGCAAAAAACCCGCTGCCCCCAAGCACAAGTCCTCACCATCCAAGCGAGCGTCCACGAAGAAAACCTCGGCGAAACGCCGCTAATAGCACCCAAGGAGACGTTATGGCGCCGGACATCACCCGCGTACGCAATATCGGCATCGCCGGTTCACACCACGCCGGCAAGACGACGCTCACCGAAGCCATTCTCGCGCATTGCGGCGCGATCGCGCGCAAAGGGTCGGCGATCGATGGGACGACGACGACCGATTTCGAACCCGAATGCATCAATCACGCGCAATCGACCACGGTAGGATTCGCGCATGCGTCCTGCGGGAGCGGCGGCGACGCGATCGACCTGACGATCGTCGACGCGCCCGGCTTCATCGACTTTTTCGAGGAGACGAAGGTCGCGCTCTCGGGATGCGACGCGGCGGTCGTCGTCCTGGATGCCGATCCCTCTCGAGTGTATCAAACGCGGGCGCTGGTCGACTTCATCGAGTCGCGCAAGATGCCGCACCTGTTCGTCGTCAACAAGATGGACCGCCCCGGCGCGGATTTCGCCGGCACGCTCGAAGCGCTGCAGACCTGTTACGGGCGGCACGTCGTCGCCGAACAATGGCCCATCGGAGCGGCGGAAACGTTCAAAGGCTTCGTCGATCTGGCGGAACGTTCGGCGCATCTCTATGACGGCACGGCTTCCAAGCCGGCCGACATCCCCGCCGAGCTGCAGGCGCAAGTCGACGCCGCGCACGCGCAGCTGCTCGAAGCGATGGCCGACTTCGACGACCATCTCATGGAGGAGCTGCTCGAAGGCCTCGAACCGCCGCAGGACGAGGTCCAAAAAGATCTCTGCGAGGAGTGCTCGCACGATCAAATCGTTCCGGTTCTCGTCGCGGCGGGATTGCCCGGTTTCGGCATCGAGGCGCTCCTAAATGCCATGACCAAGTGGTTTCCGTCGCCAGCCGATGCGCCGATGATCGACGCCGAGGGACGGCCCATCGAACCCAAAGCCGACGGCCCGGCGATCGCGACCGTGATCAAAACGATCATCCATCCGCAATCCGGAAAGCTTTCCGTCGTTCGCGTGCTCACCGGCACACTTCGTTCGGACGCGACGCTCACCAACGTTTCCAAGAACTCGGAAAAAGTGCGCTCGGCGGGTCTGTACCGGCTGCAGGGCAAGAAGCAGGAAGCGGTAACGGAAGCCGGTCCGGGCAGCATCGTCGCCATCGCGCGGCTCGAGAGCGTCTCCACGGGCGACACGCTCACCGAGGGCGGGCTAAAGGTGCTTCTGCCCCGCGTCCAGGCGTCGGCGCCGGTCTTTGCGGTGGCCATTAAGCCCAAAGAGCGCATGGACGAAGCGAAGATCTCGCAGATGCTCGCGCGCATCATCGATGAAGACCCGTCCCTGCGCTTGGAGCGCGCGGCGATCACGAACGAGCTGCTGCTGTTGGGCAACGGCGAGCAGCACGTTTCGATCGCGGTCGAACGGCTTACGCGCAAATTCAAAGTCGAAGTGACGACCGCGGCGCCCACCGTGCCGTATCAGGAAACCATCACGTCGGGTACCGAAGTCCACTCGCGCTACAAACACCAGACCGGCGGACACGGACAGTTCGGCGACGTGTGGCTGCGCTTTGCCCCGCGCGAACGAGGCAACGGCGTGACGTTCGAAGAGCAAATCGTCGGCGGCGTCGTCCCGCGGCAGTTCATTCCCGCCGTCGAGAAGGGCGTGCGCGAAGCGCTGCTCCACGGCAGCGTCGGCGGATATCCGGTGACGGACATCCACGTCGTGCTCTTCGACGGAGCCTACCACGACGTCGATTCGAGCGAGCAATCGTTCAAGACCGCGGCCGGGATGGGCGTGCGCGACGCACTGCCTAAGTGCAACCCGGTCGTGCTCGAACCGATCGTGCACGTAGCCGTCACCGTTCCGACGCCATACACGTCAGCCGTCATCCAGCAACTGACCGGCAAACGCGGTCAGATACTGGGTATGAACCCCGCCGACCGCCCCGGCTTCGATCTGGTGGAGGCGGACGTTCCGCAGGTCGAGCTCGCGCGCTACATCACCGAGCTGCGAACCGCCACGCAAGGCATGGGAACGTACTCGTGGCGGCACGAGCGCTTCGATCCCGTTCCCGGAAAGTGGACCGGCCCGAAAGCAGCAGTATAGTGCGCCGCCTCCTTGCGTTCGCGGCGCTCGCAGCGTCGCTGGCGGCATGCACGCAAACAGGTACCGGCGGCGGCGCGCCGAGCGGTACCGAGCACGGCACGCTTCGGGTTGCGATCCAATCCGATTTCAAGAACCTCAATCCGCTGCTGACGTCGAACACGACGGACGCGCTCGCCGAGCGCTTCATGTTCGTACCGCTGCTGGCCGCGGATGCCAAGGCCAACCCGATTCCCATGCTCGCCGCGTCGGTTCCGACGCAGTCCAACGGCGGAATCAGCAAAGACGGGCTGACGATCACGTATCACTTACGCCGCGACGTCAAATGGACCGACGGCGTGCCGGTCACCGCCGCCGACGTCAAATGGACCTGGCAGGCCATGATGAATCCCGACAACAACGTCGTGACGCGTCACGGTTACGACGACGTCAAGAGCATCGACACTCCCGATCCGGCGACCGTCGTGGTGCATTTAAAAAACCGCTTCTCGCCGTTCATCAATACGTTCTTCGCGGACAGCGACGCACCGTACGCCATCGCTCCCGCGCACGTGCTCTCGAAGTATCCCAACATCAATCAGATCCCGTTCAACAGCGATCCGTCCGTGAGCGACGGGCCGTTCAAGTTCGTGCGGTGGGTCCACGGCGACCACGTCGAGCTGGCCTCGAACGACCGCTTCTTCTTGGGCAAGCCGGGCCTGCAGCACATCTACCTGCGAATCATTCCCGACGAAAACACGACGGTGAACCTGCTGCGCACGCATGAAATCGATTGGATGTTCGAAGCGTCGATCGACAACTATCCTTCGATACAAAGCGTCCCGGGCGTGCGCATCGCATGGGATGAGATCAACGGCTACGAAGACGTCCAGTTGAACGTCTCGCGCCCGTACCTGCAGGACACTCGGGTGCGCGACGCGGTCGCGTACGGAATCGATAAGAAGCGCCTGATTCAGACATCCACGTATGGGCAGCAGCGCATCGCCACCGAGGATCAGCCGCCGTTCATGTGGTCGTTCGATCCCAACGTTCCGCTGGTACCGTTCGACCCGGCCAAGGCCCGCGCGCTGCTCGAATCGGCCGGGTGGACCCCCGGCCCCGATGGAATCATGACCAAGAACGGGCAGCGGCTCACGCTGGTGATGGTCAGCAACAACAGCAACCGCACGCGCCGCAAGAACAGCGTCGTCATTCAGGCTTCGCTGCGTCAGGCCGGCATCGAGGTCCAGATCAAGTATTTCCCGGGCGACGTGCTGTTCGCGCCGGCGGGCGAAGGCGGCATCCTCCAATCGGGCAAGTTCGATCTCTCGCTCGCGGGATGGAGTGCCGGCATCGATCCGGACGATTCGACGCAATTCACGTGCGCGAATCTGGCGCCGGCCGGCTACAACTACTCGCGGTACTGTAATCCCGATATGGAAGCGGCGCAAAAGACGGCGCTGGAAAACTACGATCAGCCGACGCGCAAGAAGGCCTACTCGCTCATTCAGCACTACCTGTACCGGGACAAGCCGATGCTCTTTCTGTGGTGGCAGCGGTTCATGCAGCCGGTAAACGTCGATTTCAAAGGGTTCTCCCCGAACCCCGCGATCGAGAATTGGAATTCGTGGCAATGGAGTATCTAGGCTCCCCCGAACCGCTCGGCCGCGCGGCGGATATCGCCTGGCTGCGGAAGATCATCGTCGAACGTGCGCTCACGCGCGGCGACTACGTGCTCTCGGGCGGCGCGCGGAGCGATTACTACATCGATAAATTCCGGCTCTTCTCCGATCCGCCCGTCCTGCGCCGCATCGCGCGCCTCTTCGTTCCGATCATCTCCGAGATCAATCCCGATCTTATCGCTGGGACGGAGCTGGGCGGCGTCGTCATCGCGACCGCCGTCTCGCAGATGAGCAATATCGCCCTGCTCGCCGTGCGCAAACAGCCCAAAGGTTTCGGCGCCTTTCCCGACGAGTTCGTCGAAGGGCCCTACCAGCCAGGGCAGCGCGTTCTGCTCATCGAGGATATCGTCAGCAGCGGCCGCGAGCTGCTCGCCGCCAAAGCGCGCCTGGAAGAGCTCAATCTTCGCGTCACGTGCTGCGCGGTCGTGAGCCGCGGCCTTGCGCCGGTTCGTTCGCTGATCCAATTCTCGCTGCCGCGCGGGGCGGCGAAAACGGATAATTAAGCGGCCGCAGCACGCCGCTACACTTCGAGCAGCAATCCGTCCTGCGCGGCCGTAACAGGCCCGTCGAACGCAGTTCGCGCGGCGCTCACCAGTTCACCGATATCGATTCCGTCCCCGTAATGGGTCAGCAGCAGCTGCTTCACGCCCGCGTCGCGCGCCATCACTCCCGCTTCGCGCGCGTTGGAGTGTCCGCGGGGTTCGCGATCCGCTCCGCCGGGCCCGAGCGAAGACTCGCAGACGAACAGGTCGGCGCCGCGCGCCAGGTCGACGACGCCCGGCGCGGGAGCGGTATCCGCTGAGTAGACGATGGACTTGGCGCCGCAATCGAATCGCATCGCGTACGCGGGAATGTAGTGGCGGGCCGGTGCGAAAGTCACGCGGAGCGCTTTGAGCTGCAGCGCCGAATCCGGCTCGTACTGCAGAATTCGCATCGAACGATCGAAGAAACGCTCCCCGTCCGCCGATGCGCAGGCGAGCGCCAAGCGCCGCAAACTTTCATCGCCTCCGGGATGCACGTACACGTCGAGCAGCGCCGCGGCGCCGCCGAAGGCGCGCAGATAGCGCAGCGGGACCAGATCGAAGACGTGGTCGGGGTGAAAGTGCGAGATCAGGACGGCGTCCAGGGTCAACGGATCCGTGAAGCGCCGTAAGCTCTGCACGGCTCCGCTGCCGCAATCGACGATCACCCTCTGCCGCTCAGTCTCGATCAGGTAGCAACTGCACGCGCTGCCGGCGCGCGGCACGGCCGAGCTGCTGCCGACGACGCGCAGCCGCATGCCGGCGTTTAGGGTAGCGACGAGTACACGTCCTGTGCGTGTCCTTGCACGCTGACCTTCGGCCAGACTTTCACGATCGTGCCCGATGCATCGATGAGGAACGTCGAGCGCGTCACCCCTTTGAGGATCTTGCCGTACATGCTCTTATCGCTGATGACGCCGAATGCGTTGCAGAGCGCTGCGTCCACGTCCGCCAGCAGCGTAAACGGCAGACCGTATTTCTGCTTGAACTTCTTGTGCGAGGCGACCGAGTCTTTGCTCACGCCCACGATCCGCACGCCCTTCTCTTCGAATCGCGCGTAGGCGTCGCGAAACTGCGACGCTTCGTTCGTTCAACCCGGCGTGTCGTCTTTGGGATAGAACCACAGCACCAGGGGTTTGCCGAGAAACTCCGCCGTGTCGACGGGGCGTCCCGCGTCGTCATTCACCGTCATGCGCGGCATGGCGTCACCCGCTTGCAGCATTCGGCGTCTCCTTCTCTGCGCGGCCCTGCGCTTTAAATTTCGAAAGCGGAACGACGTCCAGCAAACGGTCCGACGGCCGCATGTCGACGTAATCGTGTACGGGGACGAGCTTTCCTTCACGCCATAAGTACAGCGGAATGCCGCCCGCGCGCGGGATGTGCATCTCTGCGCCGCGCTCGCCGATGTTGAAGGTTTCGCCGCCCAGCGTTACGCGGCCGCGGCTCGCCGGAAAGCGGGCTAAACCGGCGAGCGCGGGAGCGGTCAGGTCCGTCGCGGAGAACGAACGCGCTATCCGGAAGTTGCGGGCGATCGAGCGCGAGAACTCGGGATCTTGAATGCGCATCACGACGGGAAGCTGCGGATTGTAGACCAGCGCTCCGAGCGCGGCTTCCAGATTGGCCGTATCGCTGTCGGTCACGGCTACGAGGCCGGCAGCGGAGTGTAGATCGCAAAACGCCAGGGTTTCGTCGTCGGTCGCATCGGAGGCGAGCAATTCGACGCGGCGCGTCCGCGCGAGCTCGAGCACGATCGCGTTCGGCTGCGGTTCGATCACGACGACTCGCTGATCCATGTCGAGCAGGAACTCGATCACGCGCGTGCCGACGTTGCCCGCGCCGCACACGACGATGTGCCCCTCGGCGTGAATGCGCCGCAGCCCTCGAAGGGCGGTCTCCTGTGCGCGGTTGAGTGCCGCGGCGATCGTAGCGATGAAGACGCCGCCGATCGTCACGCCGACGCCCATCACGCCGATCGCGGCAAGGTATGCCGGCCATTGCGCATTGCGCGTATGCGGAGTAATGTCGCCGTACCCCACCGTGAACATGGTCGCCGCGACGAAGTACAGCGATTCGATGGGCGACAAATGCATCGCGCTCATAAAATACAGCGTGGCGCAAGCATACAACAGAAGCCCTGCGCCGAAAGTGTAGAGCAGCAGCGGTTCGAGGCGCGCTGCTGCCCGGAGCACGTCACGCACCGACGTGCGCGCACGCGGCGCCGAACGCATGCGCGAGCCGCGCCGCTGGAACGAACGCTGCAGCCCGCGCATCGTGCCGCATGCCGCGATCGCGTCGTCCGGGCGGATCGGATGATCGGCGCCCAAACGCAATGCACCGTTGACCGAGACGATCCGCAGGCCCAGCCGCTGTTCCGCTTCGCCTATCGTCGTATCGTCAAGACCGAACTCACGCGCGGACCGCTCCGAAAATCCCAGCAGCGGCCCTTCCGCAGAAGGGAACTGCACGCCGTACAGGCAGGACGAATCGAGCGCCGCGGCCGCAAACGTGGCGGCGGCGTGGGTCGCCGGCGAGAGCGCCGTGCAGTCGGGCAAATTTTGTTCGATCTTGCGTCCCAAGCGCCGGTTGAACTGCCGAAGGACGACGCGGATCTCCGGATTGACGTCGCGGGCTTTAAGCGCCGCCTGCAGGTTGAGACGGTCGTCGTCGCAGACGGGAATAATGCACGCGGCCTGCGCGATGCCCGCACGCTGCAGCGCCTCGACGTCGGTCGGCTCGCCGGCCTCGAACGCCGCGCCGATTCGCTCGACGCGCGCCGCGATCTCCGTGCGCACGGGCCACATAACGACGACCTCGTGACCTTCCGTCGCATAGAGCTCCTCGCAGACGCGAAGCGCGAGGTCATTCGCGCCCACCACGATAATCAGAGGCAGCGACGGCATGAACGACGCTTCGCCGCACCGCGGCAACCTCCGTCCACACCCGCTGGCGGAACAACTCGCCCGGCGGCTGCGCGGACGCATGGGCGCGAGCGTGCTCGAGATTGGAAGCGGCAGCCGCCGCAACCGCGACGCACTCGAAGCTGCCGGCTTTTACGTCACCGCCTTTGAACCGCGTCCCACGCACGGCAGTACATTCGACGCAGCGCTCAGCACGCACGGACTGCTCCACGGAACGCACGAAACGATCGCTGCGCAACTGCAAGACATTGCCGCACTCCTAAAAACCGGAGCGCCGTTGTATGCGACCTTCGCTTCCATCGCCGACCAGCGCTGGGGAAAGGGCGTTCGCGTTGCACCGGACGTGTATGCTGCTCAGACCGGCGACGAGGCCGGGGTGCCGCACGCCTTTTTCGACCAGGCGCGGCTGAGCGCGTTACTCGACGAGCATTTTGCGATCGAGTCGATCCGCGAGGTGAACGTCGCCGATATCGTCGGAACGTGGGCGCACGCCGAACCGCCGCGCGGAAGCGTGCATTTCTTCGTTATCGCTGTACGGCGATGAGATCGTGCATCGGGCTCGATGCGTTCGCATAGAGACGTTTGGGCATGCGCCCCGCCAGGAACGCGGCTCTTCCGGCCTGCACGGCTAACCGCATCGCGGCCGCCATCCCGATCGGATCTTGCGCTGCCGCAATGCCCGTGTTCATCAGGACGGCATCCGCTCCCAGCTCCATGGCAACGGCCGCATCGCTTGCAGTCCCTACGCCCGCGTCGACGATCACCGGCACGTTCGCACGCTCCTTGATGATTCGAATCGAATACGGGTTGCAGACGCCCAGCCCGCTGCCGATGGGAGCTGCCAGCGGCATCACCGCGGCGCAGCCCGCCTCTTCGAGCTGCTTGCACGCGACCGGATCGTCGCACACGTACGGCAGCACGGTAAATCCGTCGGCGACGAGCGCAGCAGCCGCCTCGAGTGTTTGACGCGTATCGGGATAGAGCGTGTCGCTGTCGCCGATGACTTCGAGCTTGATCAAATCCGTCTCGAGCAGTTCGCGGGCGAGCTGTGCGGTAACCACCGCTTCCTTTGCGGTGTAGCATCCGGCGGTATTCGGCAGCACGCGATAGCGGCCGCGATCGATGTAATCGAGCAGCGTTCTGCCGGTGGGATCGTCCAGATTGATGCGGCGGATGGCGACCGTGACCATCTCGGCCCCGCTGGCTTCGTGGCAGGCTTGCATCACCTCGGGACTGGGGTATTTTCCGGTTCCGACGATCAAGCGCGAGTGCAGTTCGTACTTTCCGATTTTGAGCGTGTCCATGTCAGCCTCCGGATACCGCCTGGATGATCTCGATGCGATCGCCGTCCTGGACTGCTTCGTCCGGGAAGGCGCTGCGCCGCACGACGCGATCGTTCTTTGCGACCGCAATGCCCGCGCTGGGCGCGCCCAGACGTTCGAGCAGTTGCGCGACCGTCGTTCCTTCCGGAAGCTCGTGCGGGCGGCCGTTGACCGAGGCTCTCACGCGAAAAGCCTTCGACGCTGCAGCGAAAATTCCGATATCGGTTCGCCGGTTTGAACCGCCTGCGCGATCAAGCGCGCCGTAATCGGCGCGAGCAGGATGCCGTTGCGATAGTGGCCCGCCGCGAGCATATAGCCGGAGAGCGAGGTGGGGCCAAGGAACGGACGCTCGTCGGGAGTTCCAGGGCGTAAGCCCGCCCACGCCTCGCTCACGGTAAAATCGCGCAGGGCGGGTGCCGCTGTGACGGCAGCTTGCAAAAGTGCGTGCAAACCGCCGGCGGTGACCCGGGCGTCGAAGCCGGCATGTTCGGAGGTCGCACCCACGAGCAACCGCCCGTCCTGGCGCGGAACCAAGTACGCGCCCGGCAGCCACGTGGTGCGCCGGACGAAACCGACCGGGATCTCGATCGCGAGGATCTGCCCCTTCACCGGGTGCACGGGCGGGACGCACTCTTCGGGGACTCCCTCGACTTGCGCAGCCCATGCTCCGGCCGCGTTAATCACGTAATCCGCGGCGAAAAAGCCGCGATCGGTCCGGACGCCGAGGACGCGACGCGCATCGCATTCGACCGCGATCGAGTCGAGCGCCGTATGGATCCGCACGGCGTGCATTTCGCAGGCCGCGACGAGGGCGCGGCCGAGGCGCCGGTTGTCGACCTGCCCCTCGCCTTCGACCAGCAGCGAACCGGCGACGGCGCTTGCAAGGGCGGGTTCGTAAGCGAGCGTTTGCGCGCGATCGCATAACGTCGCCCCGCGCCCGCGTGCATGCAATTGCTCGGCACGCGCCCGCAGCCGATCCCACGATTGCTCGGAGTACGCGGCATGCAGGATCCCGTCGAGTTTGAGGTGCGGATCGATTCCGCTGACGTTCGCGACGGTTCGAACAAAAGACGGATAGATGGCGAGCGACTCTTCGCACAGCTTCTGCAACTCGTCGTCCGCGATCGTCTCCGAGTACGGCGCGAGCATGCCGGCGGCGGCCCACGATGCGGCTTTTGCCGGCTCCCCGGTGTCGTAGACGCGGACTTGCGCACCGCGTGCGGCGAGTTCGAAGGCGACGGAGAGCCCGATGACGCCGGCGCCGATAACGGCTACGTCGCCGCCGCTTCGCACGTTGACGTTCATTCGTTCGCACTTCGCAAGAGCGAGCGAATCGCCTCCGTCTACATCGCGGTGTAGACCGGCCCTTCTCCGCCCTGCGGAGGAACCCACGTGATGATCTGATAGGGGTCCGCGATGTCGCACGTCTTGCAGTGCACGCAGTTCGTGAAATTAATGACCAGTTCGCCGCGAATGCCGTCGCCGGTGCGCTCGAAGACCGGCTCGTAAACCTGAGCGGGGCAGAAGTACTGGCAAGGATTCCCATACTCCGTCGTGCATTTGTCGCGACAGATCCCCGTGTCGGCGACTTTGAGGTGACACGGCTGATCTTCTTCGTGCATCGTGCCGCTGTTGTAGACGTCCGTAAGTTTATCGAACGTCACGACGTTGTCGATCGCCGCGCGGCGCGACGGCGCGGGGCGGTACCCGCGTTTCTCCATGCGCTCGAAGCCCGGCTCGCCCCGCAGCCGGTCCGAGATACCGAAGCCGCGGCCTTTTGTGAACATGCCCAGACCCGTGTTGAGCATGCCGTTGATCAAACCGTTGCGAAAGCCTTGGTGGAAGTTGCGGGCCGAATATAACTCGTCGTAGGCCCACGAGGACTGGAACTTCTGCTCGAACGACGCGAGCTGCGCGGCATCGAAGCGTTCGGCCTGCAGTGCCTCGAACGCCGCTTCGGCCGCGAGCATTCCGGACTTCGTCGCCAAATGCACGCCTTTGAGCCGCATGCCGTTCAAGAAACCGCCGGAATCGCCGATCAGCAGCAGCCCGTCGGAATACAGACGCGGCATCGCGTACAAGCCGCCCTCGGGAATCGCCTTGGCGCCGTAGCGCACGAGCTTGGCTCCCTCGAGCAGCGATCGCACCGCCGGATGCGTTTTAAAGAGCTGGAAGACGTTGTGCGGATCCGTCGTGGGATCGCGGTAATCCAATCCCGTGACGAAGCCGACGTCCAGAATGTCGCCGCCCATGCCGTAGATGAATCCGCCGCCGAACGTGTCGTTCGGCAACGGGAAACCCATCGTATGGATCACGCTGCCCGCTTGAACCGAACCGGCAGGGCATTGCCACAGCTCTTTGACGCCGGCGGCATATACTTGAGGCTCGCGCCCCTCGTGCAGATTCAGCCGCGCAACGGCTTGCTTTGCAAGCGTGCCGCGCGGGCCTTCGCCCAGGATGACGATCTTTGCGTGAATGTCCGCACCGGGCTCGTAGTTGGGTTTCGGATTGCCGTGCTTGTCCAGACCTTTGTCGCCGGTGCGCACGCCAATGACGCGGTCGCCTTCCCACAGCAACTCCTGTCCGGGAAACTCTCCGAAGACTTGAGCGCCGGCGTCTTCGGCCTTGGACGCCATCCACTTGACGATCTTTTGCAGGGAAGCGACGTACTTGCCGCTGTTGTTCATCATCGGCGGAACGATCGGCGCTTTGATGCGGCCGCGTTCGGTGAGCAGCCAGAGTTGATCGCCGCTGACCGGCGCTTCCACCGGTGCCTCGCTGCGCCACTGCGGCAGCAACTCGTCGAGCGCCTTCGGATCCATGACGGCGCCCGAGAGCGCGTGGTTCCCGATCTCGCCGGCTTTGTCGATAACGAGGACTTCGAGCGCCTTCCCGGCGGCCGACGCAAGCTGCATCAACCGGATCGCACCGGCAAGGCTCGCCGGTCCGGCACCGACGAAGAGGACGTCAACATCGAGGGAATCGCGCTCAGCCATGGGGATGCTGCTTCGAAAGGGCCGTGAGGGCCGCCTTTACGGCGATCGTATGAATGGTCATCCTCTCGCGCAGCGGCAGGCATTGCGGCGTCTCGAATGTGAGCGCCCGCAGCGCGGCTCGGCGCACGATGGACATGGAATACGAAAGGCCGCCGATGGTTTTGCTCTCGCCGGCGGCGTCCGGGCGTACGACGCCGTCGTCGAACGCGGGCGCATCCAAGGGGCCGCCCAAATCGCACGTGACCGGATCGGCGATCGCATAGCCCGCGCCTCGGACAGCGTCGACGACGTCCCGCCCAATGTCACCGGCGCCGTACTCATAGCAGTAGAAGCCGGGCGCGTCGCAATCTTCGTGCAGATCGATCGAAAGCGCGTATTTCCGATCTCGGTTGGCCGTGAGCATGGCTCGCGCTTCGGGTGTCGTCCCGCCGCGGCCGAATGTCCGATTGACGTCGGTACCTTCTGCGTTTTCGCGCGTGCCCGCGCTAAAGCCGGATGGATTCGTGCACGGCCAAATGCGGTACGCATACTCGCTCGGCAAGGCCGCTGTTTCGAAAAGCTCGAGGAGCGCCCATGCGCCGGCCGGCTCGTCACCGTGCACGCCGGCGCAGAGTGCAACGAGGGGTGCGCGTGCATCGCCGCGTTCGGCGCACAGCAGCGTACGCGGCGCGCCGACGCATGCAACCTCACGCACCGAGAGATCGCCCGCGGCGCGCAGCGCCTTCCACCGTGCAGCCAGGGCGTCGTAATCGTTCACACGAACGTATGCGGCACTCGCGAGGGCCTTTCATTTATGAAGACTCAAATCGGCGTCATGGGATCGGCCGGCGGCCCGATCACCGACGCGGAACTGGACTTGGCACGCCGGCTCGGGCGCCGCATCGCAAAAAGCGGCTGCACGATCGTCACGGGCGCATGCCCGGGGTTACCGCACGCCGCGGTCTTGGGCGCGCACGAAGAAGGCGGCGTCAGTCTGGGCGTCTCGCCCGCGCTTTCGCGTGAAGAACACGTGCAGGTGTACGCCTCGCCGCTGGAACCGTACACGTCTATCGTGTTCACCGGTTCGGGGTTGATGGGACGCGAGACGCACAACATTCACAGCTCGGACTTCGTGTTGTTCGTCGGCGGGCGAAGCGGAACGCTCGGCGAGTTCTGCATCGCGTACGACGAAGGCAAACTCATCGGCATTCTGACCGGATCGGGCGGCATCTCCAACGACTTCAGCCGCATCGCGCGGATGGTCAAGAAAAACACCGGATCCGTGCTCATCGAGGATGGGGACCCCGACCGCTTGGTGCAGCGCTGCCTGGAAACGTATCGCTCTTCTTCAATGCCCAGTTCGCTGGCGTTCGACCGGACGCCGATCGTGCAGGAAATTGGTGGCTGAGCTCACGTTCGTGGGTGCTGCGGGCACCGTTACCGGCAGCAAACATCTGCTCACGGAGAACGGGCGCCATATGTTCGTGGACTGCGGCCTTTTTCAAGGCACGCCGGACGTCACCGCGCTCAACTCTCTGCCGCTTCCGGTTCCCGCTAAAGAGATCGAAGCGGTCGTCATCACGCACGGCCACATCGATCATGTCGGCTATTTGCCAAAATTAGTGCACGACGGCTTTCGCGGGACCATTTACTGCACGCCCGCGACGCGCGCGCTCATCGCGATTGTCTTGGAAGACGCCGTTCATCTGCAGGCGCATCTGCAGAAGCGCGGGCTTCATCACCAGCCGTTCACGCCGCCGCCCTTCTACGACGAAGGCGACGTGCAGCGGACGCTCCAGCTGACCAAACCTGTGCCGCTAGGCGAAAGCTTCGACGTGTGCGGGATGACCGCGACGTATCAGAACGCAGCGCACATCATCGGCTCGGCATTCGTGCAACTGGACATCGAGGGGCGGCGCATCGTCTTCTCGGGCGACGTGGGCCGCTACAATCGCACGCTGCTGTACGACCCCGCGCCGATTGGTACGGCGGACGTCATGGTCTGCGAATCGACGTACGGGGACCGCGTCCACCCGCCCGATGCGCTCGGCGCCCTCGAACAGATGCTCGTGCAGGGCATCGCGCGCGGCGGCCCGATCATCATTCCGGCATTCGCCGTGGAACGCACCCAAGAGATCCTGTTCTCGCTGGGCACGCTTCAACAGTCGAACGCCGGTATCGCGAGCACGCCGATCTACTTGGACAGCCCCATGGCCGAACGCGTCGACGAACTCTTCGACAAATTCCCCGACGCGCACAAACCGCTGCCTTCGAAAAATGGCAAAACCTTCGGCGCGGCGGACGTCACGCTGGTGGAGAGCACCGACGACTCAAAGCGGCTAAACGCAATGGGGGGCGCACACATCATCATCTCGTCGAGCGGCATGGCCGCCGGCGGCCGCGTGCTGCACCACATCTATCACCACGTGTCGGACGAGCACGCGACCATTCTCTTCGTCGGCTTCCAAGCTCCGGGCACGCTGGGCGCGCATCTGATGTCGGGCGCAAAGACGGTACGCATCTTCGGCGACGACCTGCCCGTTCGGGCTGCGCTCGGCAACATCACCGGCTATAGCGCGCACGCCGATCGCGACGAGATCACCCAGTGGCTCTCGACCTGCACGACCAAACCGCACTTCTTCGCCGTGCACGGCGACCCGGTCTCGGCACAGTTTCTTTGCGATCTCGTCCGCTCGAAATTCACGTGGGTCGGCGACGTCGCTCACCGCGGCACGACGGTGACGATTTGATCCAACCGCGTTTTGAATGACGCAGTTAGTCGTGCGTCCACTCCAGCATCGTCTTCCACTCGGGTTTGGGATAGCGATGCTTGCCTTTAATTGCCTCGACGTACTTGCGTTTGCCGCTGCGGTTGCCTTTGCCCAAGAAACAGCCGCCGACCAGGCGGTTTTCCCAAAAATAGAGGGCGCGGTACCACTTCTTCTCGCGATCGACTGAGTAGACGGTTTCGATGTCGGGCCGGTATTCCGGGGAAAGTCCGAACTGCGTGATGGTCTGGGACTTGAAGAGCAGGCTGGAGTATTCCGGAACGTCGTCGTACGCGACGCTGCCGCCCATCATGTTTTGCGCGGCGACTTTGCCGTGTGCGCCCGCGTTATTCCACGTCCCCATGCGATAGCGCATCTCGAGAATCGGGTCGTAGAAATCGGCGATGTCGCCGGCCGCGAAGATGCCGCGCACGTTCGTTTCGAGGTGGTCGTCGCAAAGGATCCCGCTCTTACCGGTTTCGATGCCGCTTCCCTCGAGCAGGTGCGTGTTCATCGCAAGGCCGAGCCCCACGCCGTAACACTGCGCCTCGATCTCGACGCCGTTCTTCGTGCGCAGTTTGGTCACCACGCCGTTGTCGCGAACGAACTCGTCGACCTCGTCGCCGTAATGCATGTGCACGCCGTCGGTTTTGGCGGCCTCGTCGATCAGTTCGCCCGCAATCTCATCGAGCATGCGGTGCAGCACGCGCGGACCGCGCATGATCCAGTGGGTCTCGACCTTACGCGAAATGAACGCTTCCGCCAGCTCGTAAGCGATGAAGGAGCCGCCGATGGCAACAGCCGCTCTTGCCGTCTCGAGCTCGCTCGAGATCGCCAGCGTGTCGTCCATGAATTGAAAGTTGTAGACGTTGTGCCCGTCGTGTCCGGGAGCCGGATGAAGATTGGGCCGCCCGCCCGTGGCGATGAGCAGCGCGTCGTACGGATACGACTTGTCGCCGGCGCGGACCACGCGTTCTTCGGGCACGACCGCGTCGACGAGCGTCCGCAGATGCAGTTGGATGTTCTGCTTTTCGTGCCAAGCCTCGTCGCGCATGATGACCTTTTGCTGGGTCACCTGCTTTCGAAGCAGCGGCGGGAGCGCGATCCGGTTGTAAAGCGTATACGGTTCGTCGGTAAATAGGGTAATCGTGCACGACGGATCGTGTTTGCGCAGCTGTTCGGCGGCAGTCGTGCCGGCAAAACCGTTCCCGACGATTACATACCGCCGAAAATCTCCGACCGAGTTCACGAGGGGCCCCGTTCGGCGGGGCGCAGAAGCGCTCCCGCGATGGAGGTGCGCCTGGTTCAACTTCTCGCCTCGTTCATTCGCGTGAGCGGCGAGTACGCGCTTGCGCGTCTGGAATACGCCATCCAACACCCGGCGCAGCCCGCACCTCCGGTGATCGAGCGCCCGCCGGACGCGTCGGAACGGACGTTACGCACCCGCTGGCCGGAGATCGAAGCGCAGCTCGACCAAGCGCGCGACTACGCGAAACAGTTTGCCCGGCCGTCCGGTATCGAACGTCAGGACCCCTCCGGGGGGTGGCTGCGCCGCACGGTACAGGAACTCGATCAATATGCACGCGCCATCCGCTGGGTGCTTACGGTAACGGACGAAGGATGAACGACGAAAAGTTACGCCAGGCGATGCAAGAGACGCAGCATCAAGCAGAGGAAGCCGCCGCACGGCTCGGCGGTTTACTGCGCAAAGGTGCGCAGAAACTCAAGGAAGCGGCCGACGCCGCCTCGGACGCGATACGCGACGACATCAAGAACCGTCCCGAATAATGCCGGCGCCGGCTACGGGTGCAGCCCGATGCCGACCATCATCTTATAACCGGTCACCAGCGCGCCTTCGTCGATGTCGTAACTCGCGCTGTGCTGCGGAAACGTTCCGAGCGTCGCGCCGCGCGCTCCGACGATAAAATATGCCCCGGGCCGCTGCTCGAGCATGTAGGACATGTCCTCAGCCCACATGACGATATCGTGCGGGTACACGACGGCGTCCTGGCCCAACACGGCAGCCCCCACCTCGCGCACGATAGCATTCATGGCGGGATCGTTTACCGTCGGCGGATAGCCGTAGCGGTACTTCATTTCATACTCCACGCGCATCGCTTCGCTCAGGCCGCGCAGGATGCGTTCCATGCGTTCGGGCATCGACGCACGCACGTCGCGGTCGAAGCTGCGCACGGTGCCTTCCATGTCGGCTTCGTTCGGGATGACGTTGAACGTGGAGCCGGCATGGAATTTGCCGACCGTGAAGACTGCCGGATTCTTGGGCGCGATCTCGCGGCTGACGATCGTCTGAAGCATGGTGACAAAATGCGCGCCGGCGACGATGGGATCGATCGCGCGTTCCGGCATCGCGCCGTGGCCGCCTCGGCCCGAGATCTTCAAATGAAACTCGTCGGATGAGGCAAAGAACGGGCCGTCGCGTACGCCGATCTTCCCGACCTCCAAGCCGCTGAACACGTGGAGCGCAAAACAGCGCTCGACGTGCGGGTTTTCCAGCGCGCCGTCCTCGATCATCAGCTTGTTGCCGGCGTACCCCTCTTCGCCAGGCTGAAAGCAGAACACGAGGGTGCCCGGCACTTCTTCGCGCCGCCGTGCGAGCTCTTTGGCGGCCGCCAAAAGGATGGCAATGTGCGCGTCGTGCCCGCATGCGTGCATGACGCCCGAACGGCGCGAGCGGTATTCGACGTCGGCAGCTTCTTTGACCGGAAGCGCGTCCATATCCGCGCGCAGCAGCGTGACCGGGCCGGGCTTTCTTCCGCATAGCGTGCCAAGGATTCCGGTCTTTCCGATCCCCGTTCGAATTTCGTCGAGATCGAGCTCGCGCAGTTCGCGTTCGATGTATGCCGCCGTTTCGAATTCCTGCATCGAAAGCTCCGGATGCATGTGAAAGTGACGGCGGTGGCGGACCAATTCTTCGATGGGCACGGGGACCGGAGCTATCATGAGCTCGTCCCTTTACTTTTGGTAGTAGTACTCCTGCGCGAAGTAATAGATTCCCGCGACCGGTTGACAGTCGAACAGCGCGGGAATGAATTTGCGAACGGCGATCTCTTCTTTTGCCGCGTCGTCGTACACTTGGCTTCCGCTCGGCTTGAGCACGGCCGTTGCGACGACCTTGCCGCTTGCGTCGACGGCGGCCGCACCCTGCACCACGGGCTTGCCGGTAATCGACGGATCGTAGAATTGCGTAATCCGGGGCCCGTCTCCGTCGGGCGCGACGTCGCGATACGGTTTCGGGCAGCTCGGCGGCGCGAGTGCTGCGCCGGGCAGCGCCTGGCGGTCGCGATAATTCACATGCACGCCTTTGGGCGGCGGCGCGGAGGTCATGCTCGCGCGCTCTTGAGCGGTGAGCGCGGGAAGTTTGTACGGGAAGATCGGACATTTCGTCGTAGTGCCCGCGCTATCGGTCACGTCGCTAACCCACGCATAGCGGATCGCGGCCGGAGCAGGCAGCGAGAGGAACGCCCCGGGCGCCTCGTATTCGTCGCCGTCCGGATCCGGATCGGAAGCAGGATTGCCCGCATCGGCGAAATGCACGTCGTCGAACGCAAGCGTGTAATACTGCGTGTCGCTCGCGAGCGTGATGTGCCCGCTCAACACGTCGTTGCCGTTGTCTTTGAGGTGGTAAGCGTAGTGCGCGCTCGCGTCGCCGCTCGCGGGCGCATCGGCATCGAAGTCCCACGGCGTCATAAAGCCGATGTCCGCCGAGCAGAACGGCGAAGCGTCCGCGCGCGCCGGGCAGGTCAAGGCAAAGCAAACGGCCGCAATGCAAAAAGCCGCGGCGTATACACCCTTCATCATGGGGCGGATATTTACACGCGCAAAAAGCGCTGGCCTGCGGTAAAGGTTGCGGATGCCTCGCGGCTGGGCGCCGGACGTCCGAAATAATACCCCTGCAGCACGTCGCATCCCAGTTCTCGCAGGAAGCGCGCCTGCTCCGCAGTTTCGACGCCCTCCGCAACGACGACCAAACCCAGTTCCTTCGCCAGCGTCGTGACGGTGCGCACGATCGGCGGGTCCGCGATGTCGTCGCCGTTCCCGCTCACGAAGAAGCGATCGATCTTGATCGCGTCGACCGGCAGCCGCCGGATGTGGCTGAGCGAGGAATACCCCATGCCGAAATCGTCCAATGCGAAGCGTACTCCGCTGCGCCGTATCCGCGCGATCTTCGGGCCGATCACCTGCGGATCGGCGACCGCGGCTTCGGTGATCTCCAAACACAGGTTCTTTGGGGGCATGCCGCTGAGGCGCAGCGCATCGTTGACGCAGACTTCGAACAGCGGATGGGTCAGCTGCACCGGCGAGACGTTCACGTGGAGCAGAAAATCCGGATCGATGCCGACGTAATCGCAGCAGGTAGAGCATGCCTTGCGAAGGAGCTGCTCGCCCAGCGGAAAGGCCTGGCCGTACCGGTCGGCCATCGCCATGAACTGCGCGGGTTCGACCGCGACGCCCGCAGGCAAGCTCCAGCGTGCCAGCGCTTCAAATCCGGTGAAACGTCCGCTGCGCGCATCGACCAGCGGCTGATAGTGCAGATCGATACTGCCCTGCTCTACGGCTTCGATGAGCTGCAGCAGGACGGTGTCTTCGGCGATTGCGGCGGCGCGATGCTTGGCGCCGGCAAAATTGACCGGTCCCACTGACTCTGCGGCGGCGCTCTCGGCGAGCTGCAGCACGCGATCCGGACGCTCGCCGAGCGCGACGTCGGTCAAGCGCACGCCGCCGATCTTGAACGAGAGCCTCACGCCTCGTGCAGCGCCCGAAGTCAACGGCTGCTCGAGCGTTTCGCGCAACTGCGCGACGGCCAGCGCATCGAAGTCCTGCATCAAGACGACGAAGTGATCCGCGTCCCGCCGCGTCACGCAGTCGGTCCGCCCGATGCCGTCCCGCAGCCGGGCGGCGATTTCACGCAAGGCTTCGTCGCCGGCGGCGCGTCCGAACGCCGCATTTAGGCGAGTGAATGCATGGACGTCGAAGAACAGCACGGCGCTGTCGTTCGTGAACATGCGCAAGGAGAGCGTCTTGGCCAACCGTTCCAGGAACAGCGCGCACGGCATCGCGGCCGGCGACGGATCCGCGGCCTGCAACCGCGTGATGCGCGCCTGCATCCTCGCCAGCTCTTCATCGCGAGAGGCGATCGCGCGCCGCGCCGCATCCAATTCGAGCAGCTCGAGAATCTGCTGCGCGAGCGGCCTGAGCGCTTGAACGGTGGCCTCCGTGAAATCGGCGCGCGGTACGGTGTCGAAAACTGCCAGAACGCCGACCACGTGGCCTGACGACACGACGAGCGGAATGCCCGCGTAGCCGCGCACGAACGGCTCGCCGGCGACTTGACCGTTCCGGCACAGGCGTTCGTCCGCAGACGCGTCTTGCACCACCAACGGCTGCGCGGGATCTTCACACGCTTCAAAAAGCGCGGGGCGCGCGCTCTCTCCGATGTCGCAATTGCTGCGGGATTTGATCCAAAGGCGGCCGGTGTCCACAAAGCCGACGAACGCACAGGCATGCGTCAAGCGCGCCGCCAGTTCGGCGATGCCGTCGAAACGCGAATCCGGCGCACTGTCGACGATGCGATACCCGCGCACGACGGCGAGGCGTCGAATTTCCTCATCGTCGCGAAGATGCGAAACCATACCGGTACGTCATCGGCCGCGCGGAAGCGGCGGTGAAGCGGGGTGCCCAGCAGCCAAGGGAGGCCTGCCCCGCTCGGGCCGCAGGATTCGACGCCGGGAAAGCACGATAGCGCGCCATGGCCTCACCCGCCCATGCAGCGTCGTTCGAACGCCACGGTCTGACCGACGACCAGTTGATCGTACTCCATCGCACGATGCTCACGCACCGGCGGCTGGAGGCGCGCGGCTTCGAGCTCAACCGGCAAGGCAAGATTCCGTTCGCCTCGGCCGGCGAGGGCCACGAAGCCGTTCAGGCCGGCGCGGCGATGGCGTTCGCCCGCGGTCAGGACGTCCTGGTACCCTACTATCGCGATCTCGGTCTCGCGCTGGGCATCGGCCTGACGCCCTACGAGGTGTTGCTCTCGCTCTTCGCGCGCGCTGCGGACCACAGCGGCGGGCGGCAGTTCCCCCATCATTACGCAAGCCGCAGGCTGGGCTTGTACAGCATCAGCTCCGTCATCGCCGCGCAGACGCCGCACGCCGTCGGCGCCGCCTACGCCATCAAGTACCGGCAAGAGCGCGGACGTGCCGTGCTTACGACGTTCGGAGACGGCGCGACCAGCGAGGGCGAGTGGCACGAGTCTTTGAACTTCGCCGCCGTCCACGCGCTTCCGATCGTGTTCCTGTGCGAGAACAACGAGTGGGCCATCAGCACGCCGCTTCACATGCAGATGGCACAGCCCGACGTCTTCAAGCGCGCGGCAGGCTACGGCATGCCCGGCGTGGGGGTCGACGGCTTCGACCCGCTCGCAGTGTACGCAGCGGTTAAGGCCGCGATGGATCGCGCGCGGTCGGGCGGCGGTCCGACTTTGGTCGAAGCAAAATGTTACCGCTTCCTCGCGCATACCACGGACGACGACGATCGCACCTACCGCTCGCGCGAAGAGGTCGCCGAGCGCCGCAAGTTCGATCCCGTTCCGAACTTCGAGCGTTTCCTTATCGACCATGGGGTCCTAAGCGCCGAACAGGCCGAAAGTCTGAAGTCATCGGTGCTGGCCGAGGCGAACGAAGCGACGGACAGGGCGGAAGCCATGCCGTATCCGCAGGCCGCGGACCTGTACGAGCGGGTGTATGCGAGCGGCTGGGAGCCTTGGCAGTAGACGCCGGCGCGCGCCTGGAGAAAGACGAATCTGCATGTCAAAAACCGAGACTCAAGTGCGCAAACCACTAGAGCGCCACGGGCTGTCCGACGACCAGCTCAAAGCGATCTTCCGCAACATGCTGCTGCAGCGGCAGCTCGACAACCGCGGCTTTCAACTCAACCGGCAGGGAAAAGTCCCGTTTGCGCTCGGCAGCGAAGGCCATGAAGCGCTGCAGGCGGGCGCGGCGATGGCGTTCGAGCGCGGAAAAGACATCCTCGCGCCGTACTATCGCGATTTGGGTTTGGCCATCGGCATCGGGCTGGATCCCTATGAGATCATGCTTTCGATCTTCGCGCGCGCGGAGGACCACAACGGCGGGCGCCAATTTCCGAATCACTACTCGTCGAAACGCGCCGGCCTGATGTCGTTCTCGTCGATATTGGCCGCGCATATTCCGCACGCCGTCGGTGCAGCATACGCTCTGAAATACCGGGGTGAAAGCGGGCGCGCGGTACTGGTGACGTGCGGCGACGGAACCACGAGCGAAGGCGAGTGGCACGAGTCGATGAATTTCGCGGCGATTCACAAGCTGCCGCTCGTGATGCTGGTCGAGAACAATCAATGGGCGATCTCGACGCCGCTGAGCATGCAGATGGCCGAGCCGAACATCTACAAGCGCGCCGAGGGCTACGGCATGCCGGGCGAACAGTTCGACGGCTTCGATCCCATCGTCTCGTACGCCGCCGTAAAGCGCGCGATGGATCGCGCGCGCTCGGGCGGAGGACCCAGCATCGTCGAAGGCGTCTGTTACCGCTTTCTTGCGCACTCGACCGACGACAACGACATGACGTACCGGACCAAGGACGAGGTCAGCGAGCACCGCAAGCACGATCCAGTGCCGCTGTTCGAGAGCGTGCTGCTCGATGCCGGCGTGGTTTCCGCGGCCGAAATCGACGCGATGAAAAAAGACGTGCTTCGCGAGACGAACGAAGCGACCGACAAGGCCGAGGCGATGCCATACCCGGAGGCCTCGGATCTGTACGAGAACGTGTACGAAGGAGCATGGCAGCCGTGGCAGTAGCAAGCGGATCGCAAACGATGAACAACGTCGAAGCCGTGCGCGCGACGTTGTATGAGGCCATGAAGAGCGACGACCGCACCGTCATTATCGGCGAGGACGTCGGCAATCGCGGCAACGTGTTCCTGATCACGAAGGACTTCATCAAAGAGTTCGGCCCGCAGCGCGTCATCGACACGCCGATCGCAGAAGCCTCGATCGTGGGCATCGCCGTGGGCATGGCTATGGAAGGCCTGCGCCCGATCGCCGAGATCCAATTCGCGGACTTCATCTATCCCGCGTTCAACCAGATCGTCGGCGAGGCGGCCAAGACGCGCTATCGCAGCAACGGCGAGTACACGTGCCCGCTGGTGATCCGCACGCCGTACGGCGGCGGCGTGCGCGGGGCGCTGTCGCACTCGGTTTCGATCGAAGCGCTGTTCTACCACGTTCCGGGTTTGAAGATCGTCGCCCCCGCCTTTCCGGCGGACGTAAAGGGCCTGCTGAATGCGGCCATCGACGATCCCGATCCAGTGCTCTTCTTGGAACACAAGAAGACGTACCGCCTGATCAAAGGTGAAGTCCCCGACGGCCATTACACGATCCCGATCGGAAAAGCGGACGTCAAAAAGACCGGAACGCAGCTCACCGTCGTCTCGTACGGATTGTACGTGCATTGGGCACTCGAGGCCGCCAATGCCCTCGAGCAGGAAGGGCTTTCGGTCGAAGTGATCGATCTGCGCTCGATCCGCCCGATGGATCGCACGGCGATCCTACAGAGCGTGCGCAAGACGCGCAAATTGCTGATCATCCACGAGGACAATAAATTCGGCGGCATCGGCGCGGAGATCAGCGCGATGGTGGCAGAGGAAGCGCTCTTCGATCTCGACGCGCCCATCCGCCGCCTGGCTGCGCCCGACGTTCCCGCGATGGGCTATGCGCTGCCGCTCGAGGAAGAGTACATGAGTTCCCCTGCCGAGATGGCCGACTCGATGCGCGAGATGGTCAAATTTTAAAGGACTAGAGAAGTATGGCAACCACGATTACGATGCCGCAGCTCGGCGAAACGGTTACCGAAGGTACCGTCGAGCGCTGGCTCAAGCAGCCCGGCGAGAGCGTCGAGAAGTATGAGGCGTTCGTCGAGGTGTCGACGGACAAAGTCAATTCCGAGGTTCCCGCGCCGGTGACCGGCACGCTCCGCGAGATTCTCGTTCAAGAAGGTACGACGGTTGCGACGGGCACCGCGATCGCGATCATCGAGGAAGTCGGAGCGGTTCCCGCCGCCTCGGCCGCCAAAGCTGCCGCGCCGGGCTCGGGTGCTTCGGCAACCGAACCGCCCAAAACGCGTGAAGCGATGGCCGCGAGCGCGAATCTGGAGCCGGTTCCCGGCTTCAACCTTCCGGAGATGCCCGTGCAGCATGCGGGCAACGGACATGCGCGCGTCGCGCCGCCCGACGCATCGTCCGAAACGGCGCTGCGCGGCGTTTCGCCCGCGGTTCGTAAGCTTGCGCGCGAGCATCGCATCGACGTGCGTTCGATTCGCGGAACCGGCGCCAACGGGCGCGTCACCGCGCAGGACGTGCTTGCCGCTGCGTCGGCCGGAGCATCTGCGCCTGCCGCGGCGCCGCCGGCCAAACCTGCCGCTGCACCTCCGCTCAAGCCGGGCACGAGCACGTACGGCGAGCCGATTCCCGGTACGCTCATTCCGCTCACGTCCGCGCGGCGGATCATCGCCGAGCGCATGGTGGAGAGCAAACACACCGCGCCGCACGCGTGGTCGATGGTCGAAGTCGACGTCACCAACGTCTGGAAATGGCGCGCACGGGAAAAAGACGCTTTCGAGCGCGCGACCGGCTACAAACTCACGCTGCTGCCCTTCTTCATTCGCGCGGTGGTCGAATCGCTTGCGGGATTCCCGCTGATGAATGCGCGGTTTACGGCCGACGGCATTTTGGTCGAGCGCGACGTGAACATCGGAATCGCCATCGGGCTGCCGACGAATCTCGTGGTTCCGGTCGTTAAGGGCGCGGACAAACTCTCAATCAAGGGCCTTGCGATCGCGTCGGGCGAGTTGATCGACAAGGCGCGGCGCAACAAACTCTCGGCCGACGATCTGCAAGGCGGCACATTCACGGTCAACAACAACGGCGCGAACGGATCCTACGCATCGGCCCCGATCATCAATGGCGGGCAAGCCGGGATCGTCACGATGGAAACCGTCGTCAAGAAGCCTGTCGTTACGGCGGACGAGGCGATCGCGGTACGCAGCATGATGAACGTCTGCCTGTCGCTCGACCACCGGGTCGTCGACGGCTATGTCGCCAGCGGTTTCCTGGCCGATCTGAAAAAGCGCCTGGAGGCTATGGGGCCGTCCGGCATCTTGTAGGGGTTCGAGCCGCGCTTTAGCGGATCAGCGGCGTGGAGCTCTGACCTACGAAGAAGTTGAGTGCGAAGACGAGGACCCAAAACGCACCGATCGCGCTCAACAGGGCGATCGATTCGGCGCGTTCGCGAAGGCGGGCTCCTTTTCGCAGCTCGTAGTCCTTGGGGAGCAGATCGAGAGTAAGGCCGGGACGCGAGTGCTTCACCTCTTGAGTATTCCCACACCGGGCGGTTTTGTCATGGGTCCTAGGGCCAAGAGCCCTAGGTGACTCTCGCCTTATTGCTTCCGGCCCTTTTTGCGTCGAGCAAGGCCGCCTCGGCCCGCTCCAGCAGCGTTTCGACGGTATCCACGGGGTAGCTGAGGGCCACGCCGGCCGAGGCCGCAAGGGTCGACGGGAAAGAGACCCGCGCTTGGGCCAGGCCGTCCAGGATTCGCTCGGCAACGCGCCGGGCGGTTTGGTGGTCGACATCCACGAGCAGCATCGCAAATTCGTCGCCTCCGAACCGGGCGATATAATCCACGTGGCGGGCGCGAGCGCGAATGGTGGAGGCAACGTGCTGGAGCGCCTCGTCGCCCGCGGCGCGGCCGAAGCGCGAGTTGATCTCGCCGAAGCGATCGACGTCGAAGAGCGCCAGTGCGAACGGCCGCCGGCTCCGTGCGCTGCGGTGCAATTCCTCGGCGATGCGTTCTTCGAACATCCTTCGATTGGCCAGCGACGTGAGCGAATCGCTGGTGGCCAGCGACTCCACTTCGGCCAGCAGCGCGTCGCGCTCGCCGAGCAGCCGCAGATTGGCGCAGACGAGGCCCGCGATGTCCAGGACGTGCGAAACGTCCGCGGCCGCCTGCACCGCATCGATGCCCTGCAGCGGTGAATCGGCGTAGAAATAGCAGAGCGTTCTCTCGCGTTCGCGCAGCGGTGCGATCACGAAGAACCCCCGCACGTCGCCGTGAGGGACTGCAGCATCGCCTTCCGAACCCGCACGCAGCGCATCGAGAAAGCCGCCCGGAGCCAGCGGCGATTCGGAGGCGATGTGCCGCAGTTCCACATGCGGCGTCCCGGCCGAATGCATGACGTACGAAGCATGCTGCATCGTCGGAAGCGAGAGAATTGCAGCGCGCTGGAAACCCAGCGTCTGCGCGACCCGTTCGACCGCGCGTTCGACGTCGTCCACGCTGCCCGCTCGCAGCACTCCAGCCATGGCCGTCCGCAGCTTCGATTCGCTCATCGCACCTCCAATTGCGTCTTGCGGCCGCAGCGGCGAAGGCGCATACTACCGTCCACCGCGAAGCGGGGTTTGTGCAAATCCGTAAGCATTTCCGCTTCGAGGCGGCGCACGTTCTCCCTTATCACCTGGGCAAATGCGCGCGCCCCCACGGCCACTCGTACCGTTTGGAAGTGGCGCTGCGCGGTCCCATCCGCACCTCCGGCCCCGCCACGGGAATGATCGAGGATTTTGACACGGTCCGCGAGATCGTGCACCGGCACGTCGTCGACGAGCTCGATCACACGTCGCTCAACGATCGGATTGCCAACCCCACCTGCGAAGAGATCCTCGCCTGGATCTGGGAGAAGCTCGACCGGGCCCTTCCCGGCTTGGACGAACTAGTGCTCTGGGAGACGGCGACCTCGTGCGCGACGCTTCGCCGCAGCGATTTGGCGGGAAACACGTAGCGTGCTGCAGCTGGCGGAGATCTTTTACACGATCCAGGGCGAGGGAACGTACACGGGTACGCCTGCCGTTTTCGTGCGCCTGGCGGGATGCAATCTTTCCTGCCGCTTCTGCGACACGGATTATTCGGTCAAGTTCTTCGACGACGCGGACGGCGTCGTCCGCCGCGTTCGCGAGTGCGGCGGCGATTGTCCGGTCGTCGTCCTCACGGGCGGCGAACCCTTCGCGCAAAGCGAGACACCGCTGCTGATCGAACGCCTGCGCGCGGACGGCCGGCGCGTGCACGTCGAGTCGAACGGCACGATCTTCGCCGACCTTCCGGACGACGTGTGGCTGTGCGTCTCCCCCAAAGAACGGGTAGAACCCCGCATGGCCGCGCGCGCGAACGAGGTAAAGCTCATCGTCGACGGGCGCGTCCCCGACGAATGGCTCGAGCTGTTCGCCGGTAAACCGCTCATTCTGCTTCAGCCCGAAGGGAACAAACCGAAAAACGTGGCGCTCGCTCTGGAGTACGCCAAGGCGCATCCCGCACGCTTCAGGCTCTCGGTACAAACGCACAAACTGATAGGCGTTCCGTGATCCTGATCACGTGCGCCGTCGGCAAGGAGCTCGGCGAGTTTCGCCCGCCCGAGCACGTCGAGATGCTGGTCACCGGCGTCGGGCCCGTCGAGGCGTCGGCGGCGGTTTCGCGCGCGCTGGCGCAAAGTCACTACGAGCTCGTCATCAGCGCGGGCATCGCCGGCGCTTTTCCCGGGGCCGCTTCCGTAGGGGACGCAGTCGTCGTATCGGACGAATTCTTCGAATTGGACCTCGAGACCGGTACGCCGATCGCCCTGCCCGACGCAGCCCGCGTGGTCGATCGCGCCGGTTCCGATCTCGCACTGGTCGATCGCCTCGTCGAGCTCGGCTTTAGCAGCGTGCGCGGCATCACGGTACCTCGCGTCACCGCGACCGACCAAACCGCCGCGCGCCTTGCCGCGCACGGCGTCGGGATTGAAAGCATGGAAGGCTTTGCCGTGCTGCGTGCCGCCGAAATCGCCGCGATTCCGGCGATCGAAGTACGCGGCATCTCCAACATCGTCTGCGATCGCGGCTCGGCACAGTGGGATTTTGAAGCCGGCGTGCGCGCGGCGGAACGCATCCTGGGCGCGCTGCTTACCGTCACGGGCAACGTCAATGGCTGAACGCTTGACGCTCGCGTATTCTCCGTGCCCGAACGACACCTACATCTTTGCCGCGCTTGCTAATGGATTGCTGCCCGATGCGCCGGCGGTCCGCGTCCAACTCGAGGACGTCGAGAATTTGAACAACTCGGCGCTTAAAGCCGATTACGAACTCACGAAGGTCAGTTACGGCGCGATCCCGCTGCTCATGCAGAACTACAGCATCTTGCGGGCCGGCGGCGCGCTCGGAACCGGATGCGGACCGCTCGTCGTCGCTAGACCCGGAACCATTTCGTCATTGGACGACCTGCACGACAAGCTGGTCGCGATCCCGGGAGAGATGACGACGGCGTTCATGCTGCTGCGCCTAGCGCTGAACGCGCGGCCGCAGACCGTCTCGATGCGGTTCGATCTGGTGATGGACGCAGTGATCGGCGGGACCGCCGACGCCGGGCTCATCATCCACGAATCGCGCTTTACGTATGCCGATCGCGGTCTGGAGCGGGTCGCAGACCTATGCGATTGGTGGGAAGAGCAGACCTCGCTTCCGATTCCGCTCGGCGCCATTCTGATTCGCTCGGACGTCGCCGAACAGGCCTCGGAGATCAACGACGCCCTCCGGCGCAGTTTGTCGTACGCGCGCGAACACGAGGATCAGGTGATGCCGTACGTGCGGCAGCATGCAACGGAGATGAGCGAGCCGGTCATGCGCCGCCACATCGAAACGTACGTCAACGAGTATAGCGTCGACGTCGGCGACCTCGGGATCGCCGCAGCCCGCGAACTGTTTCGTAGAGCGCATGAGGCGCGCGTCGTACCAGAGACCGCCGAGCCGGTCTTTGTTTAGAGCGGTTTTTATCGCCGCGGCGCTGATCGCGGCTTCGCAGTGGGCGTTCGCCGCCGCGGGAACGCTTCCGCAAGCCAAGATCGTCCTGGGCGACGAGGTCTTCTTGCGATCGGCTTGGCGCGAGCTGGACGGGCGGTGCGTCGGCGTGATTACCAACCAAACCGGCGTCACGTCGCGATTGGTCAACATCGTGGACGCGATCGAAGAGAACAAACAGATCTGCATCAAGGCGATTTATGCGCCCGAGCACGGCCTGCGCGACGATCGACCCGCGGGCGCGTACGTGCCTTCATACACCGACGAGCGCACCGGTCTACCGGTCTACAGCCTCTACGGGCCCACGCGCAAACCGGCCGAGGCGATGCTGCGCGGGGTCGACGTGCTGCTCTTCGACGTCCAGGACGTCGGCACGCGCCCGTACACCTACGTCTCGACGATGGCTTACGCGATGGAGGCAGCAAAGGCGTACGGCAAAGAGTTTTGGGTTCTCGATCGGCCCAATCCCATCGGCGGCGAGTTGGTCGAAGGGCCCGTGCTCGATCCGCGCTTTAAATCGTTCATCGGCCTCTATCCGATCGCGATGCGTCACGGCATGACGGTGGGCGAGCTCGCCGAGCTCTTCAACGACCACTTCGGCATCGGCGCAAAACTGCGCGTGATCAGAATGACCGGCTGGCACCGGTCGATGCTCTGGCCCGACACCGGACTGCAATGGATACAAACGTCGCCGAACGTGCCCGAATGGAGCACCGCAGTCGTCTATCCCTGCACCGGCCTAATCGATAACGCCGGACTCAACGGCGGCGTCGGCACCACCAAGCCCTTCAAATACGCCGGCGCGCCCGGTCTCGATCCGTACCGGTTCGCCGCCGCACTCAACGAGCGCGACATTCCCGGCGTCTACTTCCGCCCCGCGTACTGGTCGCCGCTCTTCGGCCCCTCACGCGGCGAGCCGTACGGCGGCGTCGAGCTGCACGTCTACGACCCGCGCGTCTTTCCGTCCGTTCGCACGGCAGTCGAGCTGCTTGCGGCTGCACACGCCCTCGCACCGCAACTCCACGTCGATACCGCGGCCCTGGACAAAGACTGGGGCACCGACTACCTGCAGCACGCCCTCAGCTCGGGCGCAACCGCCGCCGAGATCGAATCGCACTGGGAGCCCGCACTCGCTTCGTTCATGACCTTACGCACCAAGTATCTGCTGTACGACTAGCGCTGTTGCGGCTTGCCGGCCCGCCACATTCCGCCGGGGAAACGCTGCGTTTCTCTTAGCAAAACGGCATTTGCCGGTCCGCCACATTCCGCCGGGGAACCGCTGCGTTTCTCTTAGCAAAACGGCATTTGCCGGTCCGCCACATTCCGCCGGGGAACCGCTGTCGAAATTTCCCTCCTAGAAATTTCGACGCTACTGCGTTTTTTCA
>DASRDE010000100.1:0-3278 GCA_035652755.1 Vulcanimicrobiaceae bacterium
GAGCGCGCAGTGCGCGTGCCACCTCGTAAGCGACGGGTACGCCGCCCCGAGGGAGGGCGAGCACGCGCGTGTCCGGCCCCGAATAGCCCAGAAGCTTTTCGGCCAACTGCTTGCCTGCGTCAGCGCGGCTCGCGAAGATCATCGAGACCGGATTGTTTACCCGGACGCTGGGAAACACCGGCTTATGGAGACTACGAAGGGCTCAGGCCGCGAGCAAACACCTCGTCAAGACCATCAGGACCGCGATCGGCGCGAGGCCGCCCAAGAGGCCGACCTCGCCGGTTCTCAAAACCGCCCGCCGGCCGAACAACATCGCGGCGGTCCGCTACCTAACCAAAAGAAATAGCCCCGAATTGCCGGCTCCGCGCTGGGTAAGGTACATTCTGCAACACTTTCAAGCGACGAAGGGATGAACATGGCGGCAAGATTGGATACGGGCGATGTATTGCAGCGATCGCAAAGTTTCGTGAACCAAGCGGTGGATCGCGGCGCAACGATGCTGGCCGACCGGGTCGAGCACTACATCAACGTCGCGCGCGAAGTCGGCGGCGTGCTGCGCGAACGCAACGAAGAGCAAGTAGCCGGATTGGTGGAGAATCTCGCCGACCAGGCGACCGGTATCGCGCGCTATCTGCGCAGCACCGACGGCACTCGCATTTGGAGCGATGCACAAGAGTACACCCGCGACAAGACGTGGCTGCTTGCGGGCATCGGTTTCATCGGCGGGCTCGCCGCGGCGCGTACGGTAAGGACCGCCACACAGAACGCCGGCAGCTATGGCAGTACGAGCTACGGCGGCAACGGCTACGGCAGTGCCGAGCAATACGGCGGTGCTAGAGAGTACGTCGATGCGTACGCGCAGCCGGCGAGCAGCGGCTACGGGGAATGAACTCGCGTATGCCCCTTGTCGACCCGGAATCGATTAAAGAGTCGGTGGCCCATCTCGGGCACGATTTAGGCGATCTGTTCCGCGCCGAGCTGGCGCTCTTCAAGAAAGAGGCAAAGCGCGAGCTGCGCGGCCTCGTGGTCGCGGGCATTTGGCTCGCGGCCGGAGCGGTGCTGGGATTGGCGGCATTGGGCGCGTTCACAGCATTGGCGATCATCGTATTGCAGCTCGTGCTGCCGGCGTGGCTTGCAGCACTTATTGTAACCATGGCGTGGGGGTTCGCGGCGATCTCGCTGCTGGCGGCTGCACGCATCAAACTTCAATCCGCGCTTCCGATTGAATTCGAAGAAACAACGCGTAGCGTGAAGGAGGACATAGAATGGATCAAGAGCGGAGCGAAGTCCGCGAAGTAGAAGAGGCGCGCCGGCGCGTTGCGGATGACGTGCGTTCGGTCGCGTACAATGCGAACGTCGTCGACCGTGCCAAAGAAAACATCCAGGGGCGCATCGACGACATGAAAGGCGGAGTGACGGATCGCCTGGGCGACATGCGCGACCGCGTCGGAGACGGCGTCGAAGGCATGCGCGATCGCGTCAGCGACGTGCGCGACTCCTTGCAAGAACGCATGCAGGGCATGGCGCGCAACATCCCTCTGCGCGGCGACAACCCCATAGGCATGCTGCTGGCCGGCATGGCGATCGGCTTCCTCGTTGGACTGCTGCTGCCCGTAACGCAGTTCGAAAACGAACGGCTTGGCCCGGTCGCCGACGAGATGAAGGATCGCGTACGTCAAGCGCGTTCGGAGGTCGTCCGGCGCGGCGGCGAAGTGATCAAAGAGACGATCGAAGCAGCGCGCGAAACGGCCACGACGTCGCTGCGAGAACAGAGCCGTGAGGTCATGGGCGGCGGCTCGTCGGACCAGCCCGAATAACGGCGATTTCTTCTGGTGAGTAACAAACGGCGCCCCGAAAAGGGCGCCGTATTTTTTATTCCTGAAAGACCGATTCGGCGTTATGCCGGATGATCCAGTAGCATTGGCAGACGATCGTCTCCAGTTGCCGGCGTTCGAGGATGTGCAGCCTGCCGTGCTGCGAGCGCACGAATCCCTCGCGCTGAAACTTCGATAGGGCGAGCGAGACGGACGGCCGGCGTATCGCCGCGATATCTGCCATTTGCTGATGCGTGATCGCGAATTCGGCTTGACCGCACTCGTCGGCGACCCAGAGCAGCCAGCGTGCCAACCGCTGGTCGATGTTGTGTTCGGAGTTGCACGCAAGGCGGCACGCCGCGTTCAAAACTGCCGAGTTGGCGAAGCGCAGCAGCAGACGGCGCAGCGTCGAATTCGCGGGATGATCGAGCACCTCTGCCTGCAGCCGCCAAAGCGATCCGGGCGAGATAACGCTGGCGCACGTTTCGCCTGCGCGCGAACCGAGCACCCGATTCCATTCGACGACGCCGCGCTGCCCGACCGTGAAGATGGACGTCGGCCGTTCGGTATTCGTCGTTTCGGTCCACACCCACGCGAACGCGTCGACCGGAAAGTGGATGTAGGTGAGCGGTTCGCCCGGCTTCATCAGCCGCTGGTCGCGCTGCGCGTACACGCGCCGCAGCATGCCCGCATAGCGCTCGGCCTCCTGCGCGGGCAGCGCATCGAGGAGGCGGTTGCCGAACGTCCGCGGTTGTTCCGGCGCTCCGCGGCGTTCGCTCGATCTTGGGTGCAGCATGTTTCATGCGGTATACCCTGGTCGAGCGCTCAGGCAGTAATTTACCCGCAGGCGGCTGAACGAGTGCTTGCCGCGCTGCGCGGGATGATGGTGGAATCGGTAGACACAGCAGACTTAAAATTTGCTGCTCGAAAGAGCGTCCGGGTTCGAGTCCCGGTCATCCCAGAAATTTGGCCCTATTTTGACGGACCTTTTGTGCAACATCCATCGCAGATGTTGCATTTTCGTTGCACCGCCTAGGGTGCGGCCTCGAGGGCGATCCGCTGGACGGCCGCGGCTTCGGCTCCGGGCATTACGTGGGCGTACATCGACAACGTCGTCGTTGCGGAGCTGTGCCCCAATATCGCAGCAACGGTCCGAACGTCGGTGCCCCGATTAAGCAGCCATGATGCGCACGTGTGGCGCAAATCGTGAAGGCGCACTCGCTCAAGGCCCGCAGCGGCGACCGTGCGCGCAAACGCATTTGAGATGCTCCCCAGGTGCCACGGTTGCCCGAGTTCGTCCGCGAAGACGAAGTCACTGTCAGCGTATTCGCGCCGACGGTGCATTTTCTGTTCCAGCTGACGCGCCCGGTGCGCGTGCAGCGCCGCCAGAGCGGGTGCGTTCAGGGGAACTCTGCGAACCTGCGCCGTCTTCGTCCCTTTTAGGCTTAGACCAGTCTCCGTTCT
>DASRDE010000101.1:0-20159 GCA_035652755.1 Vulcanimicrobiaceae bacterium
CTCACGCACAACGAGACGTCGACCGGCGTCCAGAACGATATGGCGCGCATCGCACCGATCGTGCGCGAGCACGGCGTCGTCAGCATCGTCGATTCGGTGAGCGGCCTCGGTGCGAGCGAATTCCGCATGGATGAATGGGGCTACGACGTCGTCGTGGCGGCGACGCAAAAAGTTTTGGCTGCGCCTCCCGGCGCGGCAATGGTCGCGGTCAGTTCGCGCGCCTGGCGTTTAATCGAGGCCTCGCGCACGCCGCGATTCTATTTCGACCTGTCGAAGGCGCGCGAGTTCGCCCTTCAAGGGCAGACGCCGTGGACGCCGCCCGTTTCGATCCTCTTTGCGCTCGACGCGGCGCTCGCTCATTACCACCACGAAGGCGCGGCGGCCGTGCACAAGCGGCACGCGATGTACGCGCAAGCGATTCGCGAAGCGTTCGAAGCATTGGGCATGCGCGTCTTTTCGGAGCCCGGCGCTCATTCGCCGACTGTCGTCGCGGCTGGCCTTCCCGCAGGCATCGACGCAGCAACGCTCTTGCGAAAATTGCGGCTGGAGCGCGGCGTGAGCCTCTCGGGCGGCCAATTGGATCTCAAGGGCAAGATCGTCCGCATGGGCACCATGGGCGACGTCTCGCAGACCGACGTGCTCGGCGCATTGGGCGCGATCGAGATGGCGCTGCTCGAGCACGACGTTCCCGTGCACGTCGGCGCCGGCGTGCAAGCAGCCCTGCGCGTCTTCTTGGATTTGGACGGCGGTGCTAAACCCGATGACGGGCGAAAATTGGATCGGTCAGAGGACGTGCAAACGGCGGGAGCGCCGCGCTGAGCGCGCCGTCCACGTAACCGTTCGGCATGGCGACGACGGACGCCAGCACCGAACGGTGCAAATCGCTGCGGATATCGCGCGAGAGCGGAAAGAACAACGCCACGTAAAGCACGATCCAAAGCAGCGCAAAGCCTTTGAGTGCCCCGACCGCTGCGCCCGCTAACGCATTGCCCAAACCCAGCAGCGGCAGCTTCGCGATCGCGCTGAGCAGCCGCGCTACGATGAGCACTGCAACGTACGTAGCGATACCGACGGCGAACATCGCCACCACGTGCGCGGATCCCGGTCCGATGTGTAGCGCCTGCGAGACGCTCCGGTCGAAGACGCCGTTGTAAAACCACGGAACGATGAACGCGAGCAAGGCCGCAACCGCGCCGGAGAGTTCCATGATGAAGCCGCGCTTGAATCCCTTGAGCGCCGCGACCAGCAGCACTGCGGCGATGACGATGTCGGGCCAGGCCATGACTAAGCGCGAAGTGCCGCGCCCAGCTCGGTCTGCAGCGCCGTCACTGCGGCGGCTATTGCCGCGTCGGCTTCTTCGTCGGTGATCGTGCGATCGAAACGCTGCATCGTTACCCGGATGGCCAAGCTTTTCTTCCCGGGAGCGATCTGCGGGCCGCGATACTCGTCGAACGCGCGCACCTGCGTGCAGAGCGCGCCGATCGCCCGCGCGATCGTCTCCTGCACTTTTGCGGCAGGTACGTCCGGCTCGCACACGACCGCCAAGTCGCGGTAGGTGGACGGGTATTTCGACGGCACTTTGAACTGCGGCACGCGGTAATCCGGGATATTGTCCAGGTAGACCGTCGCCACGTAGGCCGGCAGCCGAAGGTCGAATGCGTGCGCAACGCGCGGATCCAGGCAGCCGAACGACACGATCTCGCGGCCGTCCAGCAGCACGATGCCGGTTTTGCCCGGATGAAGGCCGGGGCGTTCGTCGGGCGCGGTTTCGACGTCCGATCTTCCCGTAAGCGCGCGAACGAGCGCGTACGCGTCGCCTTTAAGTGCCAGGAAATGTGAGTCGCGCCACGCCGGTTCGTCGAGCGTTTGCGCCGTGAACGCGAACGCAAGCTTGGCGTGCTCTTCGGGCTGGCCGTTGACGTCCGCGAACGTATGTCCCAGTTCGAAGACCTTGAGCGGTTCGCCCACGCGCGACAGGTATTGCAGCATGGCGGGCCACAGAGCAAACCGCAGATAGCGCTGATCTTCCGAGAGAGGATTGAGAACTTCCACCGGCGTTACGCCCGGATCGACGCCCGCGCGGCGCAGTTTTTCGAAAACGTGCGCTCCTTGCAGCGCGTAGGAAGCGATCTCACGATATCCCAGCGCGGCGCATGTTTGTGCGACTCGCGTTTCGAGATCGTATGCCGTGCTCGCTATTTCGTGAGGCGCGACCGCGGGAATCACGCTCTCGATACGGTCGTATCCCGCCATGCGCGCGATCTCTTCGACGACGTCCGCGCTAAGCGTAACGTCGCGGCGCCACGGCGGCGGCGTCACGATTAAGGCCTCCGCGCCCTCGGCTTGCGCGGCGAAACCCAGACGATCGAGCAATTCGCGAATCTCTTGCGGGGGGAGATCGAAGCCCAGCAGGCGAGGCACGTCGCCCGTTCGCAAGCGGATGCGCGGCGGCTCGGGTACGGGCTGACCGGCCGCGATCGGTGCGTACGCCCGCGCACCTTGAGCGGTCAGCAGGTGCGCCGATCGCGCGGCGCCCAGATCGGCAAGCGCCGGCGGCAGCGCCTTCTCGTGCCGCGAACTGGCTTCGGTGCGCAGCGCCAACTGCGCGCTCACGCGCCGAACGCGCGCGCCTTCGAAATTCGCCGCTTCGAGCAGCATCGACGTCGTCTGCGCCGAGATCTCGCTGCTCTCTCCGCCTTTGAGGCCCGCTAGACCCAGCGCCCCGCTTTCGTCCGCAATCACGAGCGCCTGCGGCGTGAGCTCGCGCTCGGCATCGTCCAGCGTCTTGAGAGGTTCGCCCGGTTCGGCATCGCGCACGATGATGCGTCCGCGGATCCGATCCTCGTCGTAAAAGTGGAGCGGTTGGCCGACTTCCAGCATCACGTAGTTGGAGATGTCGACGATCGTGTTGATCGGTCGCTGTCCGGCCAGCGCGAGGCGCACGCGCATCCACGCGGGCGACGTGCCGACGCGCACGTTCGCAAAACGCTGCGCCACGAAGCGGCGGCAATCCGGGCTTTGAATGTCGATCCGCGGAGGCTGCGGATCGGGCTGCGATTCGTACTCGAACGACGGCAGCCGCAACGGTACGCCCTGATAAGCTGCCAGCTCGCGCGCAAGACCGATCATCGACATCGCGTCGACCCTGTTGCTGGTGATCTCGACCTCCAGCACCGCGTCGCTCAAACGGAATGCCTCGACCAAGTCGGCCCCGAGCGGAAGGGTTCCGTCCAGCTGCATGATGCCGTCTTCGAACCACTCGGCCGGCAGCGCCAACTCTTCGGCGGAGATCATCATGCCCTCGGACTCCACCCCGCGCATCTTGCGCCGCTCGATGCGCAGGTTCGGCAGCTGCGCGCCGATCGTGGCGACGCCGATCGTCTGCCCCTGCGCGACGTTCGTCGCGGCGGTCGCGATCGTGAGCAGCGCGCCGTTGCCGACGTCGATCGTGCCGACTTGCAGGCGGTCGGCGTTCGGATGCTTTTCGAGCTTGGCGATTCTTCCCGTGACCACGCCCGTGATTTGCGCGCGCTGTTCGATCGCTTCAACGGGAAAGCCGATTTGGGCGAGCATCTCCGCAATGCGCTGCGGGCTCGACGGCAGATCGACGTAGTCGCGAAGCCAAGCGATTGGAACGCGCATTTAGGCCAACTGCATCAGGAAAGCGGGATCGTTCTCGTAGAAACGCCGGATGTCGTCGACGTCGTAGCGCACCAGCGCGAGCCGTTCGACTCCGAATCCGAATGCCCAGCCGGAGTAGACCTCGGGATCGTAGTCCATAGTGCGCAGCACGTTCGGATGCACCATACCCGAGCCGCCCAGCTCGATCCAGCCCGAGCCGCCGCACATGCGGCACGAGCCGCCTTCTCCGCGGCACAGCGGGCACGTCGTGTCGACTTCGGCGCTGGGTTCGGTGAACGGAAAGAACGACGGGCGGAAGCGGACTTGCTGATCGCGCCCGAAGAGCTCGCGGCACATACCGGTCAGCATGCCCTTGAGATGTCCGAAATGGATACCCTCGTCTATCAGCAGGCCTTCGACTTGCGTGAACTGATAAAGGTGGCGCGCGTCGACGGCGTCGCGCCGGTAGCAGCGGCCGGGAACGAAGACGGCCACCGGCGGACGATGATGTTCCATGGTGCGTATCTGCATCGGCGAGGTGTGCGGACGCAGCAGCAGCGTGTTGGTCAGCCAGAACGAGTCGAAGCCTTCGCGCGCGGGGTGATCGGCCGGGATGTTCAGCGCGTCGAAGTTGTAGTACTCGGGTTCGATCTCGGGCCCGAGCACGATCGCGAATCCGTGCCGGCGGAAGTAGGCGCTCAAATCTTCCGTGACGCGGCGGATGGGATGAATCGATCCGGTTTGCGCCGGGGCGGGCGGAAACGTCACGTCGATGCGCGATTGCAGTTGCTCGCCGAAGGCCTGCGATTCGACGGCGGCCAGCGCGTCCTGCAGCGCGGACTCCATGGCCGCTGCGGCTTCATTGATCGTCTGTCCCGCGCCCGGGCGTTCGGCCGCAGGCAGCTGTCCGATACCGCGCCGCAGCAGCGTCACTTCGCCGCTGCGTCCCAAATACGAAACGCGCACGCGGTCGATCGCGGCGGCATCGCGGGCATCGCGCAGCGCATCGTCAAAACGCGCCCGCAAGTCGATCAAGCGGGTTTGGAGCTCAGTCATCGTTCATGAAAAAAAGAAAGCGCCCGGAGATATTCCGGGCACTCATTGGTAATCTTCTTTGCGTGGGCTGCTGACTACGTCGGAGCCGTCGTCGGATGGAGCTGCCGGTATATCAAATAGGCGTTGATCGATCCCGTGTCCTTAAAGAGTTTCCAAAAGAATTCGCAGGTCGCCATCGGCTTCTTGGGTCTCCTTCTCAGAACGGTTGCTCCGCACGCCCGCGTGCGAATGGCAGCAGTATAGCATGCGACTTTTCCACCCGGTAGTCTTGACTTTTCGGCCGAAAAACACTGACTTGACAAGACCCTTGACGGAATCAAACGGACCGGCGCCCGGCCGCCTCATACAGAGCGATTGAGCCCGCGGCTGCCGCGTTGAGGCTTTCGGCCGCACCGGGCATCGGAATGGCGGCCAATCGCGTGCACAACGGCGCCCAGGGCCCCAGACCGGCGCGCTCGGCGCCGACGACGAGCGCTTCCCGCTGCCCCCACTCCAGAGAGCCGATCGGCTCCCCGGAGGCGTCCAGCCCCGTCATGCGCCACCCCTCGAGCGCTGCCGCCGCCTGAGACGGGCTCGCGGTCGCGACGGGCAAGCGAAAAAGGGCTCCCATCGCCGAGCGGGCGACCTTGGGCAGGTACGGGTCGACGCTGCCCGTCCCGAACAGCACCGCGGTCGCCCCGAAAGCCTGGGCCGACCGCAGCAGGGTACCGGCGTTCCCGGGGTCGGTCAGGCCGGCAAGGATCAGCACCACACCCGGCCGCGCGAACACCGTTTCGAGGGGCGCGAGCCGGATCGGCGCGACCGCAACCAGGCCGGTGGGCGTCTCGACGTCCGAGAGCCGCGCGATCGTTCGCGCGTCGACCACGTAGATTTCGGTCCCGGCGGCTTCGAGGTCGCGCAGCACGGCCGTTGCCTCGTAGGCCTGATCCGTTGCGTAAATTTCTGCAATCGGAAGCCCCGCATCGACCGCTTCGCCGAGCAGCGTGGAGCCCTCGAAGGAGAAGCGTCCCTGCTCGGCGCGCCCTTTTTTCGTGAGCAGCGCACGCGCCGCTTGGACGCGCGGGTTATGCGCGCCGAGCGGTGTAGGCACGCAATCCGATCATCGCCAGCCCTGACAAGATCGCCGAGATCATGACGGCTATGCGATCGTTGAAATGATGCGGCACGACGTATTTGAGCATCAGCACGGTAACGAAGACGAAGATCGCCAGCCACGCCAGCAGCCACAAGATCTCCCGTCCGACCGACGATTGCGAGCGGCGCACAAAGCGCTTGCTACGAGGCGCTGCAGCGAAATTCCTTAAAAGAAGGCACCATGGAGCAGATACCGCGCGTCGTCGCGTCCCAAGAGATCTATAAAGGCCGCATTTTTCGCGTGCGCGTCGATACCGTGGACGACGCAGGCCGCGAAAGAAAACTCGAGATCGTCGAACACCCCGGTTCGTTTGCAATCGCGGCGCTGACGCCGGACGAGCGTTTGGTGCTCGTCGGTCAATACCGCCACGCGGCCGGTCAAACACTTTGGGAGATCCCCGCCGGCACCGCAGAGCCCGGCGAAGCCTGCGAAGACGGGGCTCGGCGAGAACTGCGCGAGGAAACCGGCTATACTGCCGGGCGCCTGGAGCCGATCTGCACGGCGTACCCAACCCCGGGATATTCCAGCGAACGCGTGCACGTCTACTTGGCCGAAGATTTACGCAGCGGAAACGCGCAGCCGGAAGAAGATGAAAGCATCGAGGTGCGCGAAGTAACGCTCCAGGAAGCCTCAAGCATGCAAGCGGGCGGCCTGATCGTGGACATGAAAACGATCTTGGCGCTCCTTTGGCTGAAGGGCCGCCGACATAAATAGTTTCTACCTCGGGTCGATAATCTATACACGAAGCCGCCACTAGAACCGCATGTTGTGCGTTTCTATAGAAGTGGCAGTTTCTGCCATGGAGGTATAAGCGCGTGGAAGCTCCGCGAGATATCAATGCGGTCCTAAAATATTTGCTTAGCGAAGGCAAGGATGCCGGATCTCATTCAGTGTTGGCGCCCGAAGACGAGGCCTACCTGAATAAGCTCATTGCTGCCATCCGCGCCGGTAAGCGTGCCGTGCTCATCGTTGAAGACTCCGACGACAAGCTGAAATATATGTTCAGCAACGCGTCGCGTGCCGAAGCCGTGAGCATGCTCGGAAAAGTGATCGAGGCCACGGGCCGCAGGCTGGCCAACGGCGACGACTAGTCGCCCTGGAGCTGAATCCCGTCGATCTTGCCGTCGGGCGAAAGGGCGAGTTGATAGCGCAGAGCGCCGCGCCGGAACCTGACGTCGAACACGTACACCGTATCACCCGAGCGCTGGAAACTCTCAACGGGGACCAGCGAGAGCACCTGACCCATCGCCTTGAGATTGGTTTGTTGTACAAGCTGATCCGTTAAGTATTCGCTGAACGCGGGCGTCAACTGCGTCCGGTCGATGTCCAGCCGCGCCAGACGCGTGAGCCACTCGGCTGCGCGGCTGAGGATGACGTTCGCGAAATGTGCCGGCGGCAGCGGCGCGACGACGTCGAGAATGCGATTGGCGATGAGCTCGGGCTGCACCGTGCTCTCCCCGCTGAGCGAATCCGTATTCGCCAGCACGATCACCGCCACGTGCTGGTTGGGCAGCATCGCGTTCATCGCATGAAATCCGGGAATCTGCCCCGCGTGCCAAACGAATTGCTGGCCGCCGCGCTGATCGATGATCCATCCCATGCCGTACTGGTTTCCGGCCACGTTGGGCGCGACGCTCCACATCGAGCGAACGGAATCGACGTCCAATAGCAGCGGCATGCCGATGTCCCACTTTGCCAGGTCGTCCGCCGTCGTGACCAGGTCGCCGTTGCCCGAAAGCCACGTGGGGCTCCAGCTTTTCGCGCGCACGAATTTACCGCCCGTTCGCGTATAGCCGACCGCATGTGCCGGCGAGACGCCTTGATCGCCGGCAAGGAACGACGACGTCATGATCAGCGGCTGGAAGATGTTCGTCGAAAAGAACACGGATAGCGGCAGCTGGCTGACGCGCTGAACGATCAGCGCGGCAACGGTGTAGTTGAAATTGTTATATTGCGATTTCGTGCCGGGATCGAACGTCAGGGTCATGCGATCGACCGCATGCAGCAAATCGTCGATTTTCACCGGCTTGGTGAGATCGTGATTGATGCCGGGCGCCTCCAGCGCGTCGGGCAAGCCGGACGTGTCGTAGAGCAGCTCTTGGATCGTGACGTTCTTGGCAATCGTGAGCTCGGGCACGTACTTGGTCACTTTATCCGTGAGCGCGAGCTGCTTTCGCTGGGCCAAGAGCAGCACGGCCGCCGCGGTGAACTGGCGCGTGAGCGAACCGACGTAGAACTGCGTCGACAGGCTCATGCCCCGATGCGTCTCGAGGTTCGCGCTGCCGAAGCCGTGCGCGTAGACGAGCAAACCGTCCTCGACCACGCCGACGACCAACCCGGGCGTACTTCCGGAATGCAACTCGCCCAGCGCGATCGCTTCGATCGCGCGCGCGCGATCCGGCGTGAAGGGCGGCGGCGAGAGCTGCACTTGGGGCGGCTGCCCTTGCGTCGCGGACTGTGCGCGTGCGGCTGCGGGCACGATGAGGACGAGAGCCAGCAAAAGGCATGCGACCCGGTTTGCCATGCGCCGCACTTCGGTGCCGGGGTTGCCGGAGGCCTTCGCCCGCTTAGTTAGCTGTACGCGACGTTAGCTGATTCAATACACGAGGCGAGCATCTGCAACCACGCGCGATCCCTGCAGCAGCGCGAGCTCTTCCATCTTATGGTTGATGGGCAGGTACAACGATCCGCTCTCGCCGTGCATCGACACCGTGCCGAGCATTTCCATCCGTCCGCCGTGCACGTACGCGACGTGCATTCCCGGCGCGGGGTGCATCACGACCACGTAATACCAATTGCCGTGGGGTCCGTAGAGCACTTTGGCGTCCATCGGCTGCCGCGACGGCGACATGAACGTCGCGCGGTTAAATGGGCCGGCAGCCAACCGGGCGATTGCACGATTGTCGTCGCTGCGCGCGAGCGTGGTACGGTCGACGGCGACCCAGGCGGGGATAAATGCGAGCAGCAGCGCGGCCGCGATTGCACCGGCCGCTTGCCAATGGGGCGCGTGGCGAATCCGCCGGCGTGCAATGCCCGCGTCTTGCAGTACGCGCGATTCGAGTTTCGACGGTGCGGCCGCGATCGGTTCGGCCGCGCAGAGATCGGCAACGGCGATAGACGCCTCTTCGAGCCTGATCGTGCACTCTTCGCACGTCTGCGCGTGCAGCTCGACTGCCGCCGCTTCGAATTCGTCGAGCAGCCCGAGCGCGTAGAGTTCGGCGTTTTCGCCCGCGTGTTCGCTCATGCGTGCGCTCCGATCGAAAGCGCCAAACCGAGTTTGCGCAGCGCCAGCGAGATGCGGCTCTTGACGGTCCCGAGCGGCTGTCCGAGCTCCTGCGCGATCTGCACGTGTGTCTTGCCTTGAAAAAATGCCAAGACCAGGGCCTGCCGCTGCTCGGCGGGCAGTTGCGCGATTGCCTCGCGCACGCGGCGCTGCTCCACGAAGTCGTCGATCTCGAGTTCTTCCCGGGGCGATGCGTACTGCGCGGCGCGTTCGGCCAGGCGGCTGCGGCGCGCACTCGAACGTGCGCGCGAGACCGCGTCGTTGCGAACGCAGACGACCAGGAAAGCACGCACCGAACCGCGTTGCGACGCGAAGGCGCCGGGTTTGCGCCAGACGCGCAGCAGGACGTCTTGAACGCAGTCTTCGGCGTCCTGCGGAGCGCCCAGAACGTTCAGCGCCACGCTGTACAGGAGATTGCCGAACCGTCGGTAGGCTTCGGCGAAGGCCCATGCCTCGCGCCGCGCAAACGCGTGCGCCAAGGTGGCCTCGTCAGCGCCTCGCCCGGGCGTCGTGAGCACGCGGCGAATCTTCTTCCACGAAGGAAGTACGCCCCTGGCGAGGGGCTAGATGACGCAGCCCTACTGGACCGCGAAGACCGGAACGCGTCCCTTGACGACGGAGATCTTGATCTTGTCGTTCGCCTTGACGGCGGCAAAGCTGATGCTGCCGGCGGCCGGCAGCGTCGTCTCGATGCCGTTGTTCATCACCACGGTGACGTGCTGCGCGTCGTCGACCTTCTCGACCTTGACGACGTAGGTGCCGTCGGGGATCAGCGAGGCATCTACGGCAGCGGAGGCGCCGGCCGGAATTGCGGCCAGGGACAGGAGCGCGAGCAAGGCGAGACGCGTGTTCATGAAGGCGAGTCTATCGCGAGCGCCCGCTCGCCCGTATGACGTATGCGGCACGAAAGGGGCCGCCTGCGTTTTCTTTGCGTAAACCCGCGAAGAGTAGCAAGCGGCCCGATGGATCGCTTATTTTCCGGCGGCTTGTTTTGCGGCTTTTAAGAGCGAGCCGAATGCGGCCGCGTCGGAGACGGCCAGCTCGGCCAGCGCCTTGCGGTTGACCGTAATGCCCGACTTCTTGAGGCCGTTCATGAAGACCGAGTACGTCATCCCCTCTTTGCGGACGGCCGCGTTGATGCGGCTGATCCACAACGAGCGGAAGTCGCGCTTGCGGACGCGGCGGTCGCGATACGCATATGCAAGCGAATGCAGCAGCGCCTCGTTGGCGACGCGATAGTTGCGGCGCCGCGCGGCGCGAAAGCCCTTGACGAGCTTCATCACCTTGCGGCGGTGTTTGAGTCCGTGGAGACCGCGCTTGATACGTGCCATGCTCGTGCCTCCCCTTACACCAAGTACGGAATGGTCGGCGCCAAACGCTTGAGATCGCCCGGGAAGACCGGCTGGTCTTTGCGGAACTTGCGTTTGCGCTTGCGCGTGCGCTTGCTCATGATGTGTCCGCAGCCGCTGAATTGATGGCGGTGCGTGACCTTTCCGTTCGCGCTGACTTTCACGCGTTTGGCAGTACCGCGATGGGTACGAATCTTAGGCACTGGTCGGCTCCTTTTGGACTTCCTGATCCGCGCTTCTGACGCCGCGGTCTTTTTCGTGCAGGGACAAGAATTTGGGCGGCCCTGCCGGTACGGCGCGCGGCGCGAGGATCATGAACATGTTTTTTCCTTCGAGTTTCGGATCGCGCTCGACGGTAGCGATGGGCGCCATGTCGACGGCCATGCGATCGAGCAGCTTTCGCCCGAAACTCGTATACGTAATCTCGCGGCCGCGAAACATGATCGTCACTTTGATCTTGCTTCCGTCGAGCAGCAGACGTTCGGCCATGCGGGCCTTGGTTTCGTAGTCGTGCGTCTCGATCTTCGGCCGCAGCTTGACTTCCTTCAGCTCGAAGTTCTTCTGTTTTTTACGGGCGTCTTTGTCTTTTTTGGATTGCTCGTATTTGAGGCGTCCGTAATCCCCGATTTTGCAGACCGGCGGCTGCGCCGTCGGCGACACCTCGATCAGATCCAAGCCTCCGGCGCGCGCCTTGGCCAGCGCATCCTCGGTCAGCATGATGCCGAGCTGGCTTCCGTCTTCGTCTATGACGCGAACCTGACGGATTCGAATCTGGTCGTTTACTCGCAGCGGTCTCGCTATGGCAAAAACTCCCGTTTGTGCTGGAAAATAAAAAATGGCGTCGCCGAAGCGACCCCACTAAAGGAACCGGCCGGCGGCCCCTGCGGTGCGGACCGGATCGCCCGAAGGCATCCGGTGAGGGCTCCGTTCGAACCCTGCTTCGGCCCAGGCACTATATCACGCAGCCCCGGGGGCGCGTCAAGCACGGGGGCTACCCCGGGGACCCCGTCTATCCGCCGTTCGACGATCCGCAGCGCGACAACCAGAGCGGCCCAGCCGAACATCGCAAGCATTTGAACGCGGCCGAAGGCATGGTTCGAGGCGCTGACCGCGGCCAAGGCTGCAAACAGGGTCGCGGTGACGGTCATTCCAACCGCCCTGCGGCGCCCCAGCCTAACGAGCCGGGGATCCATTTGCGCGCCCCGCAGCACGGTGCCTCGATACGTGAGGAATGCGCCGATCGCAGCGACCCAGGCGATTGCTCCGGTATACATTGCGTACGCAACGTAGTGATGGAAAGTCGAATGCAGCCAGACTTGGAGTGAAAAGACCAGAAGCAGCACGCCGGCAAGCGAACAGAAAAGCAAAACGATGTTCGATGCGGTAGGGATGAAGTAATTCGCAAATAGCCGATGATGCGACCACCACATTCCGGCAACGACCACGAAAGTCAATGCAAAGGCGCCTAATGTGCCGCCCAGAATCTGCAGCGCGTCGCTGGGTAACGTAACGTTCAACGTCATCTGCGCCAGGCTAAAGCCGATGACGATGTCCGAAAATGCCTCTAAGCGATGAACGACGTGCTGCTCGGATTCCTCGCGGAACTGCGCCACGACGCCTAGTTTTTACCGGTGGAACGCAACCCCTAGCGACCGTTATTCGGAAAAGCGTTCCTCGTTCAGGATCTTACCGGTCTTGGGGTCCACTTTGCGCTCGTAGCGGTCCTCGGTCTTGCCGACGATGATGCCCACCTCGTCCCGGATCGACGTGTAGCGGTTCTGCGGTTCGAGCGAAGGACGCGGCTCGATCTGCCAGAGGACGTCGCCCTTTTCCGTCAAGCCGAAGACGTTCTGCGGAAAATTCTCGCTTGGCGGTATCGCCAAGAGCACGACGTGCACCCCGCCGACTTCCAGGCGCTGTTTGATCGGATAGGCGGGCAAATTCGGAAGAGCCGGGTTCACTTAGCGCTGTTACCCGCTTAGTGCGGCTGAAAGACCACTTTGAAGGTGTAGACGGCGACGACGGCTTTGCAGTCGACGACTTTGGGCGTGTAGCTCGAGTGCTTGGCTGCGTCGAGGGCCGATTGATCCAGCGTCTGGTTTCCGGTCGACGTTTCGATCTTTTCGTCCAAAAGCTCGCCGGCGGTACCGATGGTGACCCGAACCACGGCGACGGCGGCCTGCGCGACGCGCAGGCTAATCGGATAGACGACGTGGGCTGCGGTCGAGATCCGCCCCTCATGATTGCATTCCGTTTGGGGTGCGGGAGCGGCGGACGGGGCCGCGCTTGCGGGCTGCGCGGGCGTCATCGTCTCGGGCGACTGGAAGTCCGCTTGGTACAGGTAGGAACCGGCAAGCGGCGTGCAGTTGTCCTGTTTTGCCTGATACGTGCTGTGCCGCGCAGCATCGACCATTGCGTTGTCGAGCGCGGCGTTTCCGGTCGACTTGGTTACTCGCACGTGCAGAACGCTTCCGTCGGGCGCGACGTCGACTTGTACGGCGCCGCGCAGGTTTTCGTCGAACCAGACGCCCGGCGGCACTTGCGGGTTGACGCGCTGGAGCATCGTCGCCTCGTGAAACGGCATGCCGCATGGCGGCGGCGTCGGCAGTACGTAGCGCGGCGTCTGAAACGCAAGCAGCAGGGCGATCATCGCGCGGTGCTCTTCGCTACGAGGCGGCGATTTCCAAGCCGTCCCCGCCCCCGAGCGGCAAGTTCATGGCCTGTTGCCAACGCGCTGCGGCAGCCTCGTCCATCCGGCCCAAAACCAAACATCGCCGCAGGCGCGGCGCCCGAAACCGCTGCATCTCGGGCGTGAGCGCTTGTTCGCCGTACTCCTCCGCCGGCTGCATCAGGATGGTCACGTCCAGTTCGCGCACGAGATCCAAGCGTTCGGCGGGATGAAAGGACGCGTCGTGCAGCACGGTTGCCGCGCCGCACGACCATGGCGCGACGTACGCATTTGCAAACCAGCGCGCGGAGCCCATCTCCAAGGTGCACCACACGACGTCGTCGGTTCCGGCCTGCAGCAGGGCCTGCGCGTGTTCGCGGGCATCGCGGATCGCGCCGTGATCGTAGGTTGTGCCTTCGAGGACGCAGGCGGGATCCGTCAGTTGCGTCTGCACGCCCTCGACCGCGCGGCCCTGTTCGGCCAGACGATCGAGACGCTCCCAGCCGCCGGCTTCTTCGCCGATCACCAAAAAGTGCAAAAGCTCCGGCACGCCGCGCAGCGCATCGAAGACGGGCCGGCGCGCGCGATCCGTGACGACGGCGCTCGCTCCCGTCCGGCGCGCGACGTCGAGCAGTTCGCCGGCTTCCACGCTCCGCCGGCAGGGTACCGCCACGGCACCCAGCCGTTCGAGCGCGAGCAGTGCGAACAGGCATTTTGCCGTGTTTGACGCGCCGAGCAACACGCGCTCGCCGGCTTGTATTCCAACGGCGCGCATCGCTCCGGCGTAGCGCTGCGAATGCAGCGCAATCTCGGCAAAGTAGTAGTCGCGCCGGTGTCCGTATTCGTCGACGAAGACCAAACCGACGCGATCCTCGGCAGCGAGCCGGTCGATTACGTCGCGAGCAAAGCTGAAACTCTCGGGCGGCACGGTCGTCAGAGCGCCGCGAGCGACTCCCGAACGTGCCCCAGCAGCAGGTCGATCGCCGCGTCGTCGATGACGAGCGGAGGCGCGATTCGCAGCACGCGCGCAGCCGTATCCTTTGCCGCGATTCCGCGTTCGAGCAGCGCCTCGGAGAGACGCCGTGCCGGAATCGTGAGTTCTATGCCGATGAGCAGCCCGCGTCCGCGCACTTCCTTGACGTGGGCAGACGAGATCGCGCGAAGTCCCTGCATCAGCTTTGCGCCGGCGTATCGAGCCCTTGCGGGCAGGTTCTCGTCGACGATGACGTCGAGCGCGGCCAGGGCCGCGGCCGCGCCCAGGGGATTGCCGCCGAACGTGCTGCCGTGATCGCCGGGTTTGAACAGCGACATGAGCTGCGAGTCGGCCAGCGCGGCCGAAACCGGGTAATATCCGCCGCCGAGCGCCTTGCCGACGATCAGCACGTCGGCGCGGACCGCGTCGTGATCGCATGCGAAGAGATCGCCGGTGCGTCCCAATCCCGTTTGGATTTCGTCGGCCATGAAGAGCACGCGGTGCTCCTTGCACAGCCCCCAAGCGCGCTTGAGGAATCCGTCCGGCGGTACGATAACGCCGCCCTCGCCTTGGATCGGTTCGATCAAGACGGCGCAGGTGTTTTCGTTGATCGCCGCAGCCAGCGCGTCGTAATCGCCGTAGGGCGCGTGCACGAACCCCGGCGTGAACGGGCCGAAATCGGTGCGGTATTCGTGCGTCGAACTGGCGCTAATCGCCGCAGTCGTGCGCCCGTGGAAGTTGTTCGTGAAGACGACGATCTCCGCGCGATCGGCGGAGATGCCCTTGACGCGATAGCCGTAGCGCCGGGCTAATTTAATCGCCGTCTCGATCGCCTCGACGCCGGTATTCATGGGCAACGCCATCTCGTAGCCGCACAGCTGCGTGAGTTTCTTTAACAGCATCGGAAGCCGGTCGTTGCGCATCGCGCGCGAGGTCAGCGTGACCTTGCGCGCCTGTTCGATGACCGCCGCCGCGATCCGCGGATGACAGTGGCCTTGATTGACCGCCGAGTAGGCGCTGATGCAATCCAAATAGCGTTTGCCGTTGACGTCGTAAAGCCAAACGCCTTCGGCCCGCTCGACGACCAGGTCGAGCGGATGATAGTTGTGAGCGCCGTACTCGTCTTCCAGCGCGATGAATTGGCGTGCGTTGTCTTGAACGTCGTGCATGATCTTCACAGGGTAGGCAAAATGAGAGGGTTTAGGAACTCCTAAGGAAGTCCTGTAGGGCTTTGGAATCATATACCGAGGCGCAGGAGCGCCTGGACCGCTTCCGCAGGCGCGACCATCAAGGCATCGGCGAACTCGGCCGTACGCTGGTCTTCGACCACGGGCACCGAACGGAGCGCAGCACCGTCCTCTTTCACGGCATGTCTGCCAGCCCGCATCAATTCATCGACGTGGCGCGCGCGTTGCACGCACGGGGCCACAACGTGTTCGTGCCGCGCCTTCCGCGTCACGGCTATGGCGATCGGCTCTCGGATGCCCTGGCCGCCATGAGCGCACGCCAACTCAAAGCGTGCGCGCTCGACTCATTGCATATCGCGCGGGGGCTGGGCGAGCGGGTCTGCGTCTCGGGGTTTTCGCTCGGCGGCCTGCTCGCCGCTTACATTGGACAGTTCCATCGCGTGCAGCGGGTGGTTGCGGTCGTGCCCTTCATGGGCGTCTCGTTCGTTCCCAACGCTTTTCGCCAACGCATTGCCGATTGGGTACTAGCGCGCCCCAATCGCTTCTTGTGGTGGGATCCCATCGCGCGCGAACGGCAGCTGCCCGCGCACGGTTATCCGCGCTATGCATCGCATGCGGTCGCGCACGGCCTGGCACTGGCGCACGAAGTGCTCCAGGATGCCTACCGCCACCCGCCAAAAGCGGAGGAACTCGTGGTGGCGATCAACGTGCGGGAGCCCGCAGTGAGCAACAGCGCGATCATGGCGCTGGTCAATGAATGGAACGCGCATACCAACGGTGCCGTGCGCGTGCACCGCTTCACCGATCTTCCGATCGCGCACGACATCATCGAGCCCAAACGCTATCCCGAGGTCGCGCAGCGCGTCGGTGCGGTCGTCGTCGACCTCATCGATCGATGAAACGATGCGCGTGGGCGACTGACCCCATGATGATCGAGTACCACGACCGCGAGTGGGGGCAGCCGGTTCACGACGATCGCGTCTTCTTCGAATTCTTGCTGCTCGAAGGTGCGCAGGCGGGCTTGAGCTGGCAGGTCATCCTGCGCAAGCGCGAGGCCTATCGGCGCGCGTTCGCGGGTTTCGATCCGTCCGCCGTAGCTCGCTTTACGCCCGCGGCGGTGGAAAAGCTGCTGGGCGACCCGGCCATCGTGCGCAACCGCAGAAAGATCGAAGGCGCGGTTCGCAACGCCGCGGCGTTTTTGCGGGTGCAGGAAGAGTTCGGCAGCTTCGATCGATACGTCTGGAGGTTCGTCGACGGCAAGCCCGTGCGTAAAAGGCGGCGTTCGGCCGCGGACGTGCCCGCGTCCACTCCGCTCTCCGACGCGGTGAGCAAAGATCTGCGTGCGCGCGGGTTTACCTTCGTCGGCACGACGATCTGCTATTCGTTTCTGCAAGCCTGCGGTTTGGTCGACGACCACCTGGCAGTATGCTTCAAAGCCCGCCGTTAGCTCCCGCGCGCGGCTACGGCGAAGCCGTCCAGCGCGTGACTGCGCTTCAGGCGCTCGACGGCGCCGACGTTCTGCCGGAAGCTCGATCGGCGCTGCTCACGCACGGAAGCCGCACGCCGCTGTGCGTCGTGCTGCTGCATGGCTTCACCAACCATCCCGGACAGTACGTCCAATTCGCTCCTCTCGTGCACGCCGCCGGCGCCAACGTGCTGATTCCGCGTTTGCCGCTGCAAGGGTACCGCGACCGCATGACCAAGGCGCTGGCCAAACTCACCGCCGAACAACTGCTCGATGCCGCCAGTGCAGCGGTCGACATCGCGTGCGGATTGGGCGACCGGGTCTGCGTACTGGGCATTTCGTCCAGCGGCGTGCTCTGCGCGTACTTTGCGCAGCACCGGTCCGACGTAGCGCTGGCCGTCGGCGTCGCCCCCGTCTTCGGAATGCTGCAGTTGCCCTACGCTGTCAGCCGCGCGATCGCCCGCGCCGCACTCGTGCTGCCGAACCGGTTCCTCTGGTGGGACCCGCGGATCAAGATGGCACAGCATCCTGCGACGGCCTACCCGCGTTTTCCGACGCGCGCGCTGGCGCAAACGCTGCGGATCTCGGACGACGTGTACGATAGCGCAAAGCGTTCGGCTCCGCGCGCCGGCCGCGCCGTCCTCGTATGCAATCAGCACGATCCCGCGGTGAACAATCACGTGACGCACCGGGTCGTGCGGCACTGGAATCTCACCCGGCCGGGTTCGGCCGAGCAGTTCACCTTCACGGGCTTGCCGCACAACCACGACATCATCGATCCCGATAACCCGGCGGCGCGCACCGGCGTCGTCTATCCCAAACTCCTCGAGCTCATTCGTACAGCTTGATACCGGGCCATACCGCGGCCAGCGGTTTCTTGATTCCGCGGCAGACCCAAATCGGAATGTCGCGTTCGTACGTGATCGCCCACCGATCGCGGAATCGCGCCGCAAGCGTTCGCGATGCAAACAGACCATCGGATCTAAAGCACGACCCGTTGACTTGAACGACGACGGTTCCGTCGTAACCGCGCGTACCCCAGAGCCAATATTGATTGTGTTCGCTGATCACCGGCAGCTGCGGAGCGAAGAACGCGACCGCGCTGGCTTCGCCGTAGTTCCCCGCGAAAACGACCGCGCGCGCGCGTTCGCCCGGCGGCAGCGCGTCGTACACGCGCTCGACGGTCTTGGCCATCTCGGGCCAGCCGTGCATATCGGCCCAGTCGCTCGGCAGAACGGCGCTCTCGCGTCCGGGTTCGGTTTCAGTCGCCGTGCGCGAGACGTGCATCGTTTTGGAGATTGCGCGGTCGTACTGCACGTACTGTTCTTCCGGAAGAATGGGGAGCACCATCGGGACGAACGGGATGCCCGCAGCGAGCACGTAGACGAGCGCGGCGGCACGGAGCGCGACTGCTCGCCGCGTCCACGCTTCCACTGCCGCTCCGCCGGCCGCGATCAGGATCGGATAGACGTCCCCGGGATAGTAGTGCTTGCCGTGAAACACGATCATCAGCACGATCAGGATGACGTAGGCGTAGCCCAGGAAGCGATACAGCGGCGTGCGCAACAGCCAAACCAAACCCGCAATCCACAGCGGCGCGATGAAGAACCCCGTGATGAGCAGCTCCTGCAGCAGGTACAGCCCCGGGCCTGCGATCTCGTTCTTACCGTTTTGTCCGGCGCGCAGCAGCTCCATCATCGGAAAGCCGTAGTGCGCCTGCCACAAGAAGTTCGGAAGCGCGATGAGGATTGCGACCGCGGCGCCCGCGGCGCACCAGCGGCCGCCCAGAAGGCGGCGCTGCGGGGTGAGCAGCACTCCGGCCGCGAGCGCAGCCAGGAAGAACAGCACGCTGTACTTGCTCTGCAGACTCACGCCCGCGACCGCGCCGGCCAGCAGCCAGAGCCGGGGATCCGCGCCTTTGGCGATGCGCACGACGATGAGCGCGATCAGCGGCCACGACCACAAACCGACCGTGTCCGTCGAAACCTTCATGCCGAAACTCATCAGCACCGGCGTGAGAAGAAACGCGGCGGCGGCGAGCACTTGCGCGAAGACACCGCCGCCGAACTCTTCGGTCAGGAGACACGTGACGTAAACGCCCGCGGCCGCAAAAAGCGCCGGCACCAGGCGCAGCAAGAACAGCGAATGCCCGAATACTTGGGTCAGCGCCGAAAGGAGCGGTACGAGCGGCGGCTGATCGACATAGCCGAACTGCGGATGCTGCCCGCAGATGATGAAGTAGAGTTCGTCGCGGAAGAAGCCGTAGTGCGCGTTGCCCGCGGCGTGAACCGCGAACACGATCGTCGCGGCGATCCAGGCGGCTGGTCGTTTCATGCTCCGTTTATAAGCGCCGCGCCGCGCTGGGCCCAAGCTCTTGGTGACGAGCGGGACCGGGCGCGCTATTTGAGGAGATCGGGCCGCTTGGAGGCGTACCTTCGGCTCCAAGCGATCTCGGTTCCGTCGCGCATGCGTAGTTTGTAGTCGCCATGGAACCAGGGGCTGATCTCCGCGATCTCGTCGATGTTGACCAGATGCGAGCGGTGCACGCGCGCGAAGGACTCGGGGTCCAAGCGGCTCTCGAGCGATTCGAGCGTGGCCCTGAGCGTATGGGGACCGCGCCGCGAGTGGACTACCACGTTGTTGCCGTCGGATTCGAGCCTGACGATCTCGCTCGTTAAGAGAAAGAACGAACGTCCGTCGTTGGGTATCAGCAGACGCCGAACGTAGCGTTCTTCGCGGCGCAGGTCTGAAAGCGTTTGGGCGATACGCTGCGCATCCGGCGCGGATTGCGCGGACGTGCGCGCGCGCTCGAGCGCGCGTTCGAAGCGATCGCGATCGTACGGCTTGAGCAGATAGTCCAGCGCGCTGATCTCAAACGCCTTGACGGCGTACTGGTCGAAGGCGGTCACAAAAACGATGGACGGCGGCGCTTCCATCCGTACGAGCGTCTCTGCGACGCCCAAGCCGTCCAGATCCGGCATATGGATGTCGAGAAAGACCAAGCGCGGCTTGGTCATCGCGATCAGGTCGAGCGCGTCGACGCCGTTGGAGGCCTGCCCGACGAGTTCTACGTCGTCGTGCGCCTCCAGAAAACGCGCGAGTTTGCGCCGCGCCGGCGCCTCGTCGTCCGCAATCAGTACCGGGAGCGTCATCGGCCGGCGGCGTCCGCGTACGGAAAGGTCAGCGTCGCAACGGTGCCGCCCTTGGCGCGCGGGCCGATCTCCATCGAGGCGCGATCGCCGAACAGGTACGCCAGGCGCGACCGCACGTTCGTCAACCCGACGCCGGGAACGTATCCGGGGTCGATTCCCGCGCCGTCGTCGCTCACGCGGATAATCGTCGAGCCGTTCGAACGCGCGACGTCGATCCAGAGATCGAGTCTTTGGCGGTCGGAGGGCATCCCGTGGCGGATGCCGTTCTCG
>DASRDE010000102.1:0-6169 GCA_035652755.1 Vulcanimicrobiaceae bacterium
CACCAAAAGAAGGCGCCGAACCCGTTGAGATACCGCCACGTCGTGCCGGATTGCGGCATGCCCGTCAAGACCAGATACTGCGCGCTGAAATGCACCGCATAGTTGTGCGCGAACGCCGTTAGAGTTTGCGGTGTAACGCCCGCAGCAAAGGTGAAGATCCGCTGCGCGCGGCCGCGCGTCAACGGGTCGGTAAACAGCATCAGCAGCGCCGGCCACGACACCACCAGCCACGCCGCCGCCGCCGCCGGAACTGCGAGCCATGCGCTCTTACCGCGCAGCGAGGCAGCCCGGAGTACGAGCAGCACGCCGCCCAGGAGCGCGGAATAAAACCACGCGGCCATGTACGTATATGAGGCAATGCCCAGGACCAGCGCAGCCCAAAGTGCGGTCTCGAGATCTCCGCGCCACCGCAACAGCAGGTACAATCCTCCGAGCACGAACGGCAGCTCGGCTGCAGGCTCCCATCCCACGCGCGAAAAGTGGACGAAGATCGGCTGTATCGCCGCCAGCATTGCGGCGATGAGCGCGATTTCGCGGCGGCGCGTGAGTTCCAACACGATCGCGTAGAGCAGCACGATTGCCGCCAACCCGAATAGGACGGCAGGAAGCCGCAGTGCAAACGCGGTTCTGCCGAGGATTTGCGCGGACGCGTAGCTCGCTATCCCGTAGAGCGGCGGATTGCGGCTGTACGGCGAGTAGAGAAACGGCATGAGGCGCCCGTCGACGTCGTGCCCCGTGTGAACGATGCTGTAGGCGGAGTTGTAGAGATCGATCTCGTCGTAGTTCAGCTCGGACGGGACCGACGAGAGGTCAAAGAGCCGGAGCGCGGCGGCAAGCGCAACGATCGCCGCGAGAACGTACGACGCGGTTCTTGCGCCGCGTTTCGAGGAATCGGCTACGGCGGTACGTCGCAGGGCGGATGCCCGCACGGGCAAGTCTCGGACTCGATGCCGTTTTCAGCCGCGTCTTTGCAGGATTGGCTGCAGTATTCTTCGACTTGCATTTGCGCGCTGAGCATGCAATTGCAGAGGTCGTGCGCGCACTCGATGCTCTCCATCATACGGTGGTACTTACCCGCGCGCAGCGATCATCCCGCGTTGACGATCATGGCGCGTTGATCACTTGGCCGCCGGCGATTTGACCTGCGGAGTTCGCGACGGCCGGCCACGTACCGGGCGGGAGCGCAGTCCACAGGCAGCCGTTTGCACCAACGGACGCGGTGCACCCATCGGTCGTCGTCGTGTCGATGGTGAAGCTGAAGGTTTGGTCGGTCGGCGGCTGGAGGCCCGGCGCATCGTAAATCAGACTGGTCGAAACGGGCGCATTTGGCGTCCCGGCCTGCGCGACCCACCAGTTGATGTACCAGATGCAGCCGCCGCTGGGCGAGGGGCTGCCGGTCGGCGACGACGTGGGTGAACCAGTCGGTGTTGGCGACGGCGAAGGCGCAGCGGTTGCGGTTCCAGTCGGTGCCGGACTTGGCGAGGACGAGGTGCAGCCCGAGGACGACGACGCTGTGGGCGACGGAGACGGCGACCCGCTTCCGGGCGGCGGTGAGAGCACCGAACGCGTCAGCGTGACGCAGAACTGCGTTCCCGTACCGTTGCAATTCGGATTGACCACGACCGACTGCGGCGAGTAGATGATCGGCTGCAGCGGCACTTTAATTGACTGACCATTACCGCCCACCGAATTGACGAACGGAATAATCGTCGCCGCTGGAACGCCGTTCTGAGCCGACACGATGAGCTGAAAATCCTCATTGCGCCAGTTCTGCTGCTGATTGGCAAACAGCCCGTACGGCTCGCCGACCTGGCTCGCGTTCTGCCCGGTGTTAATGGCAAAGACGTACCAGAAGTTCGTGAAGTCGAGCGCACCGGCCGTGTTGAACTTGAGCTGGATCTGGCCCGAACTCAAACCGCCGGGACCGGTGGAACGATCCGGCGTCACTTGATGGCCGCAGGAACCGAGCGCGAGCGCGCTGACGGCGACGAAGAGGATCAGTTTTCGCAGCATTTCCGTGTCGCTACCTCGTCTTCGACTGCGGCGTTCACACCGAAACCTGCGCTCGGGCCTCGGTGAGGGGCTTCCTTGAAACGGCGGGTTGAGCGAGAACGTTCCCGCTGGGCCGCGGGGCGCAACCGGCTGCGGCGCAGAGGCGTTAGCCTATGCGGAGTCGCCATCCTTTCCGCCGAAACGAAGTAGGGTAAGGTACATCGCCATCGAGAGATTACGAACGGCGCGCGCGCTCGAATGGGGCGTGGCGCTCCTGAGCGCTGTGGCGCTCGCACTTGCGTTTCCGCGCACGCAGCAGGCGTGGCTGGCTCCGGTCGGGGCCGCCGGTCTGTTTTGGGTATGGCAGCGCTTGCCTGCCGCAAAAGCCTTCTGGGCGGGCTGGTTTGCCGGCGTGGTGTTCTTCGGAATCAGCTTCTCGTGGTTCACCTACACGGTCGGCAGCTACGTCGGTTCGCTCGCGTTCGCGGTCGTCATTATCCCCGCCGCGATCGAGGCGCTCGCGTTCGGGCTGAGCGCTCTGGGGTTTCACGCGGCCCTGCGCTGGGCTCCGCCGTGGCTGGCACCCGCGGCCGGTGCGGCGATATTCACCGTACTTGAGTGGCTGCGATCGGTCGACGAAACGGGCGTGCCGTTCGCGCAGATCGGCTACACGCAAACCAGTACCGCGCTCGGAGTCTTCGCGGCATACATCGGGTCGTTCGGCGTCACGTTCGTCGTCATGCTTTTGGGCGCATATGCCGCACAAGCGATCGCATCGCGCCGCGTCCAATCGTGCGCGGCGGCGTTCGCCCTGATCGCGGCAGCGTGGATCGCCTGCTACGCCTATTGGCCCGCGCGCCACGCCGCGGCGCCCTCGATGATGGTCGCCGCCGTGCAGGGCAATATTGCGCAGTCGATCAAGTGGAACAAACAGACGCTTCCGCGAAGCGTCGCGCGCTACACGCAGCTGACGCTCGGGCTGGCGCCGCTGCATCCGCAATTAATCGTGTGGCCCGAGACCGTCATCACGACGAATTTGGACGATTTAATGCCGGCGAACACCGCGCTCAACGAGCGCTTCCGCGCGCTGGCGCGCCGAATGAACGCGACGCTGGTCGTCGGAAGCCTCGACACGCATTGGGGCTTGGAGGGGTTGCGCGAGTACAACGCGCTCTACACGTTCGCACCGAGCGGGATGCTCTTCAACATCTACGACAAGCGCCAGCTGGTGCCGTTCGCCGAGTCGATGCTCGCGCCCGCGCTCTTCTCTTGGCTTCCCGACGCAAACTTGATCGGACACTTCGGCCACGGAACGGGTGACGCTATCGTGCAGGCAGGTTCCATGACGTTCGCTCCGCTGATCTGCTGGGAATCCGCTTTTCCCGACTTGATTCACGCACAGATCGCCCGCGGCGCCCAGTTCCTGGTCATTTCGACCGACGACGCGTGGTTCGGGGCGAGTTCCGGGACGTTTCAGCATGCGCAGATCGCACAGATGCGCGCGATCGAGAGCGGCCAGTGGGTGCTGCAGTCCGCATCGACCGGGATCAGCGGGCTGATTGCCCCCGACGGCCGCTGGACGCAGGCAATCGGGGTGAATAAAACCGGTGTAGTTGCCGGAAAGATCGGGCTTCCCCCCGGGTCCGTGTTCGCGCGCATCGGGCCCAATCCAATTATGAATGCACTGGCTTTATTCTATGTAGCGATCGTCGGCTTGGGGATAGCGTGGCGTAATATGCCATCGGCCGCCAGGAGACCCGTTCGTGACGATGCGTAAGCCGGATTGGCGTAAGATCGCGTGGATCGCCGGCGCGATTTTCGCGATATGGATTATCGTGGGGATCATCCTGGCCGGGCGCGAGCCGGGCGGCATGCCGCCGGGGTCGACGCCGATCGTGCTGCACGGCGGGCGCGTCACCGGCAACCGCATCAGCACGCGCTCGTGGAATTTCGATTACAAGAGCGCGCAAATGACGCCCGACGGAACGCTGGCAACGGTAGAAGGCGTGAGGGACGGCGTGCTGTACAAAAAAGGCAAACCGTACCTGAGCATATCGGCACAGCACGTGTCGATTAACACGCAGACTTTCGACTTTAGCGCACTCGGGGACGTGCACGTCGCTGCGATCGATCCCAAGGACGGCATCTCGAAATCGTTCGACACCGACTTCGTACAATGGAACAACGGGCTCAAGATGCTCAATCTGAGTCATCCGACGATCGTTCGCACAGGAGATCAGGTGCTCAAAGTCGCTTCGATCAGCGTGAACTTCAACACGAACGACATGCACATGGGCACGATCAGCGGCAGCGCCCGGGTCCCCGAAAAGTGAGCCGAAGAGCAGCCGCGATTTTGTCGGTACTGACCGCGTTTTGCGCCGCATCGTGCGCCGGCCGCGCGCCGTCGTCGCACACCGTGCGAACTCCCAGCCCCGTCGGAACGTTGTTGATCGACGCCAAGGGCGTGACGATGCCGGTCGGGCTGGCCACGCGAACGCTGGTCTTTACGCCGTTCTTTCCGCCGGGACAGATCCTGCAAGCGGCGGTCATACCGCCCCTCAACGTCGACCAGCAGCGCAATCACGGCTTGGCCCTGGAGTACACGAGCCGGGGCAGCGTGCTGCTGCTCTCCCAATGGCCTCGGGCCGGTTTCTCGATACCCCCGGAGGCGCTTGCGGCCGGACCCTGCGTACCCGTGGCCTATAAAAAAGACGGCGTGCTGTGGAGCACGCGCTATAACGTGGTTATGACCCTGCAGCCCGACGGCCGGGTGCCGGCGTCGCGCATCCGCAGGGAAGCGCAGGCATTACTGGGGGCAGGGGCGTGCGAGCAGCCCGCTAGGACTCCTCGCCGTTCTCCTCCGCGCCCAGCTGCTTCTTCGCCTCGGCGATGAGCTTCTTGACCTTCTGACCGCCCTTGTGGCCGATCTCCTCGTAGAAGTCCGCGCCGTACTTTTCTTTGACGACCTTCCCGCCTTTTTGGCCGATGCTCTCGTAAAACTCGACCCCGTGGCGCTGACGCGTCGCCTGGCCTCCCTTGCGGCCAATCTCTTCGTAAAAGCCGGAGCCATAGCGGTCGCGCACGGTGTTGCCGCCTTTTTTGCCGGCCTCGCGAACCGACATCTCGCCACCTGGCTGCTTGTCGTCCGGCGCGCCTTTGGTGGGTTTTGCCATGAAGTAGTCCCCGGTAAAGATTGAAGAGATCGTTAGCTAGTCTTGCGCTTTAGCTTCTGCCCGCCCTTTTGGCCGATTACCTCGTAGAACGAGGGACCGTACTTTTCCTTGGTTGCTTCCCCGCCCTTGCGGCCGATGGCCTCGTAGAACTCGGTCCCGTACTTGGCCTTCACCCGCTCTCCGCCGCGTTTACCGGCTTCCCGAACGGTCATGCCCCCACCGGGGCCATTTTCGGCTTCTTGCATCGCCATGCTGGTATCGCACCTCAAAGTGAGAAATGGTCACGAACTAAATACCCACTCGACCGCCTGTTAAACGAAGCAGCGGACAGGACTATCGCTCAGTGTTATCGACGGTGCTGCGCAATGCCGCCATACTCGACGGTACGGGACGAACTGCGTTCTCGACCGACGTCGGCATTGCCGGCGATCGCATCGCACTGATCGGCGATCTGACGGGCCGCGAGGCATTGGTCGACATCGACTGCACCGGGAAGACCATCGCGCCCGGTTTTATCGACGTTCATTCCCACAGTGACGAGCTCTGGCTCGTCCTGCCGCGGTGCGACGGGAAAATCGCCCAAGGCGTGACGACGGAGATCGGCGGGAACTGCGGTTCGTCCGTCGCGCCGCTGCACGGTCCCGCGCTCGAGCGTCTCCAACGCAGCGCCGCACGCTACGAGCTGGACGTGCAGTGGCGTACGCTCGAAGAGTTCCTCGCTCTGGTCGAGCGCAACGGCGTCGCGCTGAACGTCGCAACGCTGGTCGGCTTGGGAACGACCCGATCGGCCGTCGCCGGCGACGACGCGCGGCGCTTGGAAACGAGCGAAATTGCAGAGCAGGCGCGGCTGGTCCGCCAAGCGTGCGAAGCGGGCGCGCTCGGCGTCTCGAGCGGTCTCATCTATCCGCCGTCGTCGTATGCCGACGCGCACGAACTGGTCGCGATGGCCGATGCCGCACGCGAAGCCGGCGCCCCGCGTTACGCCTCACACGTGCGCGACGAAG
>DASRDE010000103.1:0-3588 GCA_035652755.1 Vulcanimicrobiaceae bacterium
CTCGGCCGGGTGGGCCTGGTCGGGGCGTCGTTTGCGGTGTTCAAGGTGACGGTCGACGGGCAAACGGTCGACGTGGCGCTCCCTCGCCGCGAGCGCTCCACCGGCACCGGCCATCGCGACTTTGCGGTCGAAAGCGGCCCGGCCGTGACGCTCGAGGAGGACTTGGCCCGGCGCGACTTCCGCATGAATATGCTCGCCCGCGCGCTCCCCTCGGGCGAGCTTGTCGACCCGTACGGCGGGGAAGCCGACATCGCGGCGCGCCGGATCGACATCCTCGCACCGCGGACGTTCCAGGAGGACCCGCTGCGCATGCTGCGCGCCGCGCAGTTCGCCGCGCGTTTCGAATACAGCGTCACGCCCCGCACATTTGAGGCCATGACCGCGGCTGCGCCGCTGATTGCGACCGTATCCGCCGAGCGCATCGCCGACGAGCTCGTCAAACTCTTCGACAAAGCACCAAAACCCTCGACGGGGCTGCGCTTGCTCGAACGCGCCGGCGTGCTCGCGCACATCTGGCCGGAGCTGCTCGAAGGCGCAGGGGTCGAGCAGAACGAGTGGCACGCGTACGACGTGCTCCGGCACAATCTGGAAACCGCGGATGCCGTGCCGCCCGGCGACGTGACGCTGCGCCTGGCGGCATTACTGCACGACATCGGAAAACCCCGAACCAAAGACGGTCCGCACTTTTACCGGCACGAGCTCGTCGGCGCCGACATGGCCCGCGAGATGCTGCTGCGCCTGCGCTTTTCCAACGAGATCGTGCAGAACGTCGAGGCGCTCGTACGCGCGCACATGTATTCGGCCGACCCCGACCTCTCCGACGCTGCCCTGCGACGCTTCATCCGGCGAATCGGCGTCGACCGGCTGGAACGGCAGTTTGCCTTGCGGGCGGCCGACATTGCCGGGAGCGGCTTGCCCAAGCGCGACGACTCCAACGAACGCTTTCAAGCGCGCGTCTACGCCGAGCTCGAACGCCGCCCCGCGTTTTCGGTTCGCGACTTGCAAATCGGCGGTGAGGACGTCATCGACGTGATGCGTGAAGCGGGCTTGGCACCGCACGGATTTCGCGGCGACAAGCGCGTGGGCGAAGCGCTGCAGTATTTGTTCGAGCAGGTCACCGAGCAGCCGGAGCGCAACAAGCCGGACACGCTAAGAACGCTGCTGGAGCAGCATTTCGGGGGTTCCTAACACTGTCGCGGATTCTCGCGCTCGTCAATCAAAAAGGCGGAGTCGGCAAAAGCACGACCACGGTAAATCTCGGCGCGGCGCTCGCGGTGCTCGGCAAAAACGTGCTGGTCGTCGATTTGGATCCGCAAGGCAACACGTCGACGGGCCTTGGCATCAATAAATCCGAGCTCAAACGCGACGTGTACGATCTGCTGATGCATCACGCATCGATCGACGAAGTGCTCCGTCCGACCGAGATCGAAAATCTGCATATTATTCCCGCGACGATCAATCTGGCCGGCGCGGAGATCGAGCTGGTCTCGGCACTCTCGCGCGAAAACCGGCTCAAAGGCGTTCTTGCAACGATCGCCGCCAACTACGACATGGTGCTGATCGACTGTCCGCCCTCGCTCGGGCTGCTCACGATCAATGCGCTCACCGCCGCGGACGAAGTGATCATTCCGGTGCAGGCCGAGTATTATGCCCTCGAAGGCCTCTCGCAGCTCACCAACGTCGTGCGGCGCGTTCAGGAGGCGCTCAATCCGCAGCTGCGCGTGACCGGCGTGCTCGTGACGATGTTCGACGGCCGGACCAAGCTCGCGATGGAAGTCCTCGAAGAGCTCAACGCGTACTTTCCGCGACAGATGTTCAAGACGCAGATTCCGCGCAACATCCGGCTTTCCGAAGCGCCGTCGTTCGGAAAACCCGTGATTCTCTTCGACCTGAAATCGCGCGGCGCGCAGGCGTACATGTCGTTGGCAAAAGAGATGCTCGACCTCTACGCGCAGCCGCAGCCGCGGGCGCTCGCGCAGTGAGCGGACCGCCGAAACGCGGCTTGGGCCGCGGGCTGGGCGCGCTGCTGGGCGATGCGCCGATGCCGGCCGCGCCGGCTGCACCCGCCGGCGACGTCATCCGGCACGTTCCGGTCGATCGCATCCGCCCCAACCCGCAGCAGCCGCGAAAGACGTTCGATGCCGCCGCGCTCGAAGAGTTGCAGCGCTCGATTGCCGAGCACGGCGTGCTCGTGCCGATTCTGGTGCGCGAACTGGCCGACGGCTATGAAATCGTAGCGGGCGAGCGGCGCTGGCGCGCATGCGCCGCGCTGGGCCGCCCGACGGTTCCGGCGATCGTCCGGCCCGGCAGCGATCGCGAAAGCCTGGAAGTCGCGATCATCGAGAACCTGCAGCGCGAGGATCTCAACCCGCTCGAAGAAGCCGCCGGGATGGAACAGCTGATCGAGGCGCACGACTTCACGCAGGACGAGGTCGCGCGGCGCCTGGGCAAGAGCCGTCCCGCCGTCACCAACGCACTGCGCCTGCTGACGCTGCCCGAAGCGGTCAAGGCGTTCGTCGCCGACGGCCGGCTCAGTGCCGCGCACGCGCGAACGCTGCTTGCCGCCCCCGAAGCCGCACGGTTGGAGTTGGCGCAGCGCGTCGTCAACGAAGGGATCTCGGTGCGATCGCTCGAGCGCGTGCTCGAATCGATCGCCGAGGGGCCGGCGCGCAAGGGTGCGGCAGCGGCAAAGCGCCGTGCCGTGTCGGCGGACGACCGCGAATTCGAGTCGCGGCTGCGCATGCGTTTGGGTGCGCCGATCGCGCTGCGCCGCAACGGCGCGGGCGGCCGCATCGAGATCCGCTACGCGAACGAAGACGATTTGATCCGCATTGCGGAGCTGCTGCTGCCGGAGTAGGAGGGTTTTCGCGGTGATACCGCTGCAGCGCGGTCTAGCGCTCCTGATGGCGGGCGCGCTCGTTTTTGCATTCCTGGTACCGCTCGCGATGGCGCGTCACGCGTATCCGATTGCGGCGGCGGTGGTCGCGCTTTTTGTGGTCTACGTGGCGGTGAACGCTTGGATCTGGAAACGGATGCGTTCCTGACGCGCCTGCGCGGCATCTACGCGATCGTCAACGAAGGTCCCGCAGATCCGATCGCGCTCACGCGCGCAATCCTTCACGGCGGCGCCCGCATCGTGCAATACCGCGCCAAGAGCGGAATCGTTGCCGAACACGCGCACGCTCTGCGGCGCGCGACGCGTGAAGCCGGCGCGCTCTTCATTCTCAACGACCGCTGGGATGCCGTGGAACGCTTCGATGCCGACGGCGCGCACCTCGGACCCGACGACGCGGCGCCGGAACAGCTGGGCGCGATCCGCGGCGCGCTGCGCGGACGCGTGCTCGGCATCTCGTGCGGAACTGCGGCCGAAGCGCTGATCGCGCACGCATGCGGGGCGGATTATATCGGGGTCGGGAGCGTCTTTGCCACCGCGTCCAAGAACGACGCCGGCGCACCGATCGGGACGGAGGGGTTGAGCCGCGTCGCTGCCGCGGCCGCGCTGCCCGTGTGCGCGATCGGCGGCATTACCGCGGAGAACATCGCGCAAGTGCGCGCGTGCGGCGTCGCGATGGCTGCCGTCATCTCCGC
>DASRDE010000104.1:0-8762 GCA_035652755.1 Vulcanimicrobiaceae bacterium
GTCGACTCGGCCGAAAACTCGGGCGAGTCGATGAGCGAGCGGATGTTGCGAGCGCTGGGCAGCGGAACGCCGGAGGTGGGCGGATCGCAGGCGGCGGCGAGCGACTTCGACGCGCAGTGCCTGCGTGAGGTTCAAGAGGCCGTACGCGAATTCGCCGCCGCCGGAAACGCCGTGATCATCGGGCGCGGCGCCAATGCGATCCTGGGCAGACGCAGCGACGTGCTGCGCGTCTTTCTCCACGCGCCCAAAGAGTGGCGCATCGCGCACATCGCGCAAGTCCATAACGTCGATCCCCGCGTGGCTGCCGCGGAGGTCAACCGCATCGATCGCGCGCGCGCGGATTACATGCGCGAGAACTACCGCATCGAGTGGGGCAATCCGGACAACTACGATCTCTCGCTGGACACTGCGCGGCTCGGCGTTGAAATCTGCGCCGCGATCGTGGTTGCCGCCGCGAGCGGCCGATGATCGAGCGGCGGCCGGCGCACGAGCAGATCGGCCTGTTCTCCTCGCTCAAGTTCCACGACTTTCGCCTGCTGTGGCTGGGGCTGATGATCTCGAATCTGGGGTCCTGGATGCAGCTGACCGCGACCGGCTACTTCATCGCCAAGCTCGCCGGCAATCCGCACACCGCCGCGCTGTACTTGGGCTTTCAGGGACTGGGGCGCGCGATTCCGGTGCTGCTGCTCTCGCCGCTGGCCGGCTTAATTGCCGACACGCTTCCGCGCCGCCGCATTCTTTACGTGACCAACACATTTATGGCGCTGCTGGCGCTCGTGCTGGCGGTATTCACGACGCTGGGCTGGATGAACATCTGGGGCCTGATCGCCATCAACGGCCTGAACGCCGCCGCGATGGCGTTCGATTCACCCGCGCGCCAAAGCTGGGTACCGATCATGGTCCCGCGCGAATACGTCGGCAACGCGATAGGATTGAACTCCGTCGCATTCAACGCGCCTGCCGTCGTCGGGCCCGCCGTCGCGGGCCTTTCGATTGCGGCGATCGGCATCGCGGGGTCGTTCTATGTCAATGCGGTCGCGACGATGGCCGTCGTCGTTGCGCTGTTCTTTATGAGCCCCGCTCCCCCGAGCACCAGGACGCACGAGCCGGCACTTCGTTCTATTGCCACCGGTCTGCGGTTCTTGTATCACCATCCCGTGCTGCGGTCGATCCTCGCGATCTACGTGATCAGCGCCGTACTCTTGCGCCCGTACAGCATCTTGCTGCCGGCATTTATCGTCAACACGCTGCATTACGACGCGGGCGAGCTTGGTTTCGCAATTGCCGCGACCGGTGTCGGCGGCTTCGCCGGCGCGATGCTGACGGCGTATTTTGGTGCTCGCGAGCGCCGCGGCGTCATTTGGGCCGCGTCGATAGCCGTTATGGCCGTTGGTATTTTAGCGCTGGGCTTTGTGTGGAGCCTGTGGATCGCGCTGCCGGTCCTCTTTGCGATCGGGACGGGCACGATGACGTTCATGGGTGCGTCGAATACCCTTATTCAGACGCTTTCGCCGGATGAAGTACGCGGCCGCGCGATCTCGGTCTACTCGATGGTGGCGCTCGGAATCGTGCCGGGCGGAGCGCTCGTCCTGGGCGGCTTGGCATCGGCGATCGGCCTGCACGCGGCTTTCCTTATCGCGGGCACCATCTGCGCGGCGATCGCCGCGGCCGCGTGGTTTTCCAAGCCGATTCTGCGCACGGTATAAAAAAAAGCGCGCCGGAGCGGCGCGCTTCAATAAAAAACCGGAAGTGAGTTAGGCTGCTGCAGCCTTCTTCCGGCGAGAGGTCTTGCGACGACGGGTCGTGGCCTTGCGTGTCGTCTTGCGAGCGGCCTTCTTGCGTCCGCCGCTCTTCTTGCGGCCGCCGCTCTTCTTGCGTCCGGCGCTCTTTTTACGCCCGCCGGCCTTTTTGCGTCCGCCGCTCTTCTTGCGACCGCCGGACTTACGACCCGCTTTGCGCGTGCCTTTCTTGCGCGTCGCGCTGGCTTTACGAGCGGCACGCTTACGCGGCGCCGCTTTCTTCGCAGCACCCTTGCGAGCAGCTGCCTTTCTCGTACGTTTGACTGCCATTTCTGGTGAAGTCATCCTTTCTCTGGTCGCCGAGCGACCAGGGTTGTTGCCTCTGTTATACACAATATCGGCAGACAACGCAAATTTTGAGCTGTACAGACGGATGCGAGGCCATGCGCATAAGCAGTGACGATGCGGAGATCGATGTCGAGATCGCGGGCAGCGGCAGCGCCGTGGTACTGCTTCACGCGTTTCCGGTGACGCGCGATGAATGGGACGCGCAGGCTCGCGATCTGGCTCGACAAGCGCTGGTGATCCGCCCCGATCTTCGCGGCGTCGGACGTTCGAGCGTGCCCGAAGGCCCGTATCTGATGGAGACGCTCGCGGGCGACGTCGCTGCCGTACTGGACGCGCTTCGAGTGGATCGCGCGGCGATCGTCGGGCACTCCTTGGGCGGCTACGTAGCGATGGCGTTCGCGCGCATGCACACCGAACGCGTCGACCGTCTGGCCCTGGTTTGCAGCCGGCTTGCGGCCGATACGGAGCAGGCGGCGCGGGATCGGAACGAGCTTGCCGATCGAGCCGAGCGGGACGGCAGCATCGACGCGATCGCGGACGCGTATCTGCCCCGCCTCTTCGCCGCGAATCCGGAGCTCGGCCGTAAAGAATGTATGGAAAAAGCGCGCGGGATGGCATCGCAGATCGCGCCGCGCGGAGCGGCGGCGCTGCTGCGCGGAATGGCTCAAAGAGTCGATTCCTACGACATTGCGGAGGAGCTTCCGATGCCGGTGCTGATCGTTGCGGGCGCGCACGACGCGGTCGTCCCGCGCGCGGAAAGCGAAGCGATGCAGCGCGCATTTTCGAACGCGCAGCTGCAGCTCCTCGAGCGCAGCGGACATATGCCCACGCTCGAGGAGCCGGACGAGCTCAGCGCTCGATTGAGGCTATTTCTCTGCGAAGAAAATTGAACAGGAACATGCCGCCCAGAATCAGTGCGGCGACGACCGCCGCCATGATGATCAGCGGCAGGACGAAGTGCAGAATCGCCAGCACGGCGAGCACGAGCGCGACCAGTACGAACAGTTTGAGATAGGTGTGCATCATTGAAGCGGGCTCCTCGGAGGGCTACAGGTTCTGCCGTTTACTACCGATATTAAGGGTACCGGTTTCGGCCGGAAGCCAAGAAGGAGCATCCCGCCGTGGATCTCGGTTCCATCAGTACCGGCCTTGCCCAGTCGGCCGTCGCAAACCAGGCGAGTGTCAGCGTCCTCAAGTCGCTGCAGAACCTGGAAAGCACGCTCGCGGGCGAGCTCTTCGGCTCGATCGGTGTCGGCAGGAGCGTCGACGCCTTCGCCTAGTCGCCTCTCTACGAACCTCTACTAAAGGAAGCGCAAGTCTCGGGGGCATTCCGGTTACGGAAGCCCCCGATTTTTTCGAACGCACGTTCGCTCGCGGGACCGCCCGAGCCGGTGATGAACTGCAGCCTTCCGGGAGGGCTCTCATGATGAACGGCTTCAAAGCAGCGGTCGCGGGCATCGTCCTGCTGAGCACCGCCGCGACCCAAAGAGGACCGATCGGGCCGCACGCCTCGAGCGTCGTCGTCGTGATCATGGAAAACCGCGACTACGGCTTGATCGTCGGAAGCCCTCAGGCGCCGTACATCAATACCACGCTCCTGCCGCAATCAGCGCTGCTCACGGACAGCCATGCGGTGGCCCACCCGAGCCAGCCCAACTACTTGGCATTGTTCTCGGGCAGCACGCAAGGGGTTGCCGACGATTCTTGTCCGCACTCGTTTTCAACGCCGAATCTGGGCGCTGCGCTCATTTCCGCGCGCAAGACGTTCCGCGGCTACTCGGAGTCGATGCCCAACGACGGCTATCTCGGATGCACGACGCAGCTGTACGCGCGAAAGCACAATCCGTGGGTCGACTTCACGAACGTTCCCGCGTCCTCGAACTTGGTGTATCACGGCTTTCCGCGCAATCCGCCGTCGGTTGCCATCGTCGTCCCCAACCTTTGTAACGACATGCACGATTGCAGCACGAAGACCGGCGACGATTGGCTCCGGACGAATCTCCCGCCCATGCTGAGTTACCTTACAGCTCACGGCGGACTGCTGATCCTCACGTGGGACGAAGCCGATCCCGATATGAACGGCTCCAACCGGATCGCGACGCTGCTCATTGGCCCGACCGTAGTACCCGGAAAATACGGCCAGCACGTGACGCATTACGGCGTGCTGCACACCATTGAGGCGATCGAGGGAGTGAAGTGTACCGCGAATGCGTGCGGTGAGCCGGTCCTGAGCGGGATGTGGCGCTGAGGCCTTCGTCGATTACAGTCTTTCGAGCACAGTGTAAATTGCCGCGACCTGCGGCATGACGTCGATCGTTCCGTCGCGCACGAAGCGGCGCAGGTCAGCGAGCGTTGCCAGCTCGACCTGGATGCTTTCGGTGACGTCGAGCTCTTGCCGGCCGGTTTGCCGCGCGCCCTTTGCGAGAAACACGTGCGCGACGGTATCTGCATTGGTCGGATCGGTCACGAACGAACGGACGAGCTCGAGAGCCGGCGCTTCGTAACCGGTCTCTTCCGATAATTCTCTGCGCGCTGTTTGAAGCGGCTCCTCGCCCGGATCGATCGCACCGGCGGGCAGCTCGAGGACGACCCGCCCGATGCCATGCTTGTACTGCCGCACGAGAACGACGCGGTTGTCCGGCGTGAGTGCGAAAATGACGACGAACCCCCGGCTTTCGCGCACGAAGTACCCCTCGACGATGGTGCCGTCCGGCAGCTCGATCGTGTCTTCGCGCAGCCGCAGATGACGAGTGTCGACGACGTAGCGCGAAGCGGTCACGCGCCACGGAGGTTTAGAAGCTTCCATCGCGCGGGCAGCGTTCAATGAATCCGGGCGGGTCCCCCGTGACGCCGCGCGAATCTGCCACGGGCAATGGAGAAAATCGTGGTGGCCGGCGGCGGCACGATGGGCGCGGGCATCGCGTTTGTCGCGGCAAAGGCCGGTTTTGCGGTGGATTTGGTCGAGCCCGAGTCAGCGGCGCAGGACCGCGCCCGCTCGCAGATTGCCAAACAGGCCGAGCGGTTCAAAGTGCCCGACGCTGCGCAGCGAATTCAGCTGTACGCATCGATCCCGGACCAGTCGGATGCCGGGCTGGCAATCGAAGCGGTCCCCGAGCGGCTCGACCTCAAGCGCGCCATCTTCGCACAACTCGCGCGGAGCTTGGGTCCTTCGGCCCTGCTCGCAACCAACACGTCGTCGCTTGCAGTTGGGGAAATCGCTGCCGGCATCGAGCACCCGCAGCGCGTGCTCGGTCTGCACTTCTTCAACCCTCCTTCGCTGATGCAACTCGTGGAAATCGTGTACACACCCGACACGGGCGACGACGAAATCGATCGCGCCCGCGAGCTCGTCGAACGTTTCGGTAAGACCGCCGTGCTCGCGGCGGATACGCCCGGATTCATCGTCAATCGCGTCGCGCGTCCGTTCTATCTTCAGTCGCTGCGCGCGCTTGCGGCGGGAGCGGCACCGCTCGAGGATCTCGATCGCCTCGCACGAGGCGCCGGCTTCCGAATGGGACCGTTCGAGCTCATGGACCTGATCGGATTGGACGTCAATCTGGCAACGTCGGAGTCGATCTACGAGCGCACGGGTGCCGAGCGGTTCGAACCGGTCGCTCTGCAGCGCGAGATGGTAGCGCAAAATCGTTTGGGCCGCAAAACCGGTGCGGGATTTTACGATTACTCGAACGGGGCGCCCCCGCACGACGACGCCGCGCCGGCGCCGCCCCAAAGTGTGAATTCGGATGAAAAGATCGTCATCGTCGGTGCCGGCGGCCTTGCCGAGGAGCTGCACGATGCGTTGCAGCGCGCATATTCGGACGTATCGCTCTGGGAAGACGAAGAGGCGTTGGATGAATTGCCGCTCGACGCCACGATCGTCATCGACGTCGGCGACGGCGCCCGCGATCGCGGTGCCGTCCTTGAGGGCTTGGACGCGTCGCTCCCGCGCGAAACGATGATCTTCGCGGATGCCTATGCCACCGATCTCTCGGGAGCCGCGCGCCGGATGAAGTTTCCCGACCGTCTCGTCGGATACGGCGTGCTCGCATCGCTCGAAACCCAGCGGGCGATCGAGATCGTCGACTCGGAGGACGTCTCCGACGACGGCCTGGAGTTGGCGCAGGAACTCTTTGAATCGATCGGGCGCAACGTCGTACTCGTAGAGGATTCGCCGGCGCTGTTTTTGGGCCGCGTCGTCGGATCGATCGTCAACGAAGCAGTCTACGCGGTTGAAGAGGACGTGGCCTCGGCCGACGACATCGACGTCGCAATGCAACTGGGAACGAATTATCCGCGCGGGCCGCTGGCCTGGGGGCGCGAAATCGGAGGCGATCGCGTGCGCCGCATTCTCCAGCGTTTGGCAAAGGCTGAGGGCGCGGCGTTTGCGCCGCACCGCGCGCTGTGGGTCCTCGATGCGCAGAGTCCGGACGAAGCATCCGGGATCGAAGAAGGAGCAATGGTTCTTGGAGAATCGTGAAGTCGTCGTCGTCGACGCGGTGCGTACGCCCATCGGACGGTACGCCGGCGCGCTGGCAACGGTCCGTCCGGACGACCTGGCCGCACTCGTCGTTAGAGCGCTGGTCGAACGCACGGGCGTGAAAGCCGAGTCGATCGACGACGTGTTTTTCGGCGCGGCCAATCAAAGCGGGGAAGATAATCGCAACGTGGCGCGCATGGCGGTGCTTCTGGCCGGCTTGCCGGTCGAGGTGCCGGGCACGACGGTCAACCGGCTGTGCGGCAGCAGTCTGCAAGCGATCAATTCGGCCGCGCAGGCGATCGCGTGGGGCGACGGCGACGTGATGATCGCCGGCGGCGTCGAGTCGATGACGCGTGCGCCGTTCGTGCAACTCAAGCCGGAAAAAGCCTTCGATCGCGCGCCGGAGATCTTCGACACGACGATCGGCTGGCGCATGGTCAATCCGCGAATGAAGGAGCTCTATCCGCCGATCTCGTTGGGCGAAACGGCCGAGCGCGTTGCCGAACGGTATGCCATTACGCGCGAAGAGCAAGATCGCTTCGCGCTGGAGTCGCAACGCAGGGCAAAGTCGGCGATGGATCGCGGCGTCTTCGGCGACGAGATCATTCCGGTTCCGGTGATGCGCGGCAAGGAGCGCATCGACGTAAACGTCGACGAGCATCCCCGGCCCGAAACGACGTTGGAAGCGCTCGCGAAACTTAAACCCGCATTTAAAGCGGGCGGTACGGTTACTGCCGGCAACTCCTCGGGCATCAACGACGGCGCAAGCGCGCTGCTGTTGGCCGAACGCCGCGCGGCCGAGCGGTTGGGGCTCCATCCGATCGCGCGCGTCGTCGCTTCCGGCGCCGCCGGCGTGCATCCCGACGTCATGGGCCTGGGTCCGATTCCCGCAACGCGTAAGGCGCTGCAGCGGGCCGGCCTGACCATGGGCGACATCGACCTGGTCGAAATCAACGAAGCCTTCGCTGCGCAGTCGCTGGCATGTCTGCGCGACCTGGAGATTGCGCCGGAAAAGGCGAACGTCAACGGAGGCGCGATCGCGCTCGGGCACCCGCTGGGCGCAAGCGGAGCCCGCATCGCGACCACGCTGTTGCACGAACTGCGGCGCCGAAAGGGGCGCTACGGCGTCGCCACCATGTGCATCGGCGTGGGCCAAGGCATCACGACGATTTTCGAAAGGATATGACGCAACCATGACCGCGACCGCGGCACCGCCGGTTACGAAGCTGCTGATTAAGAACGAGTGGGTCGACGCGCACGAAGGCGCGCTGTACGACGATCTCAACCCCGCGACCGGATCCGTTTTGGCGCAGGTCTCCGCCGCCTCCCGCGCGGATGTCGATCGCGCGGTTGCCGCCGCGCGCGCCGCTTTCGACGGCGGTAAATGGGCAACGATGGCCGCCTCCCGTCGCGCAAAGATCCTCTACAAGATGGCGCAGTTGATCGCCGAGCGCGCCGGCGACTTGGCGCTGCTCGAGGTGCGCGACAACGGCAAGACGATCGGTACGGCCAAGGGCGAGCTCGGCGCGATCGTCGACTGTTTCGAATTCTACGCCGGAGCCGCGACGAAGAATTACGGCAGCACGCTGCCGGGCCCGGCCAACGGGCACATCGCGTATACGCTGCGCGATCCGGTCGGCGTCGTCGGGGCGATCGTTCCGTGGAACTTTCCGCTGCTGCTCGCGTCGTGGAAGGTGGCGCCGGCGCTCGCCGCCGGCTGCACGATCGTGCTCAAGCCGGCACCGTCCACGCCGTTGACTGCGATAGAGTTGGGCAAGATCGCAATCGAGGCCGGCTTACCCGAGGGCGTGCTCAACATTCTTACCGGGCCGGGCCGCGATCTCGGCCAAGCGCTGGTGGAACATTCCGGCATCGACAAGATTGCCTTCACCGGCAGCACGCAAACGGGAAAGCAAGTCGCGGCAACGGCGGCAGCCACGCTCAAGCGCGTAACGCTGGAACTGGGAGGGAAATCACCGTCGGTCGTCTTCGACGATGCGGACGTCAATCAAGCCGTCAACGGAGCGCTGTACGGCATTTTTTACAATGCCGGGCAAACGTGCGAAGCACGTTCGCGCATATTGCTCCAAGAGTCCATCGCGGACGAGTTCATCGCCCTGTTTTCGGAAAAGGCGCAGAAGCTGCGCGTCGGCAATCCCGAGGATCCCAAAACGCACGTGGGCGCGATCTCGATGCAG
>DASRDE010000105.1:0-21999 GCA_035652755.1 Vulcanimicrobiaceae bacterium
CCATCCATCTGCGCCGCGCCGGTAATCATGTTCTTGATGTAGTCGGCATGCCCCGGGCAGTCGACGTGCGCGTAGTGACGCTTGGCGGTCTCGTACTCCTGGTGCGAGATCGCGATCGTAATGCCGCGCTCTTTCTCTTCGGGCGCGTTGTCGATGTCGTCGACGTTGCGCTTCTGGATGTTCGCGTTCTCGGTGGCGAGGCAGTTGATGATAGCCGCGGTAAGCGTCGTCTTACCGTGGTCGACGTGCCCCGTCGTGCCGATGTTGACGTGCGGTTTGGTACGTTCGAATTTCGCCTTCGCCATGATTCGCTTTCGTTATCCTTATTCTTAGTGTTTGAGTGACCGGGTTATGCGGCGTCGTTCTTCTTGCCGCGCGCTTTGGAGACGATTTCCTCTTCGACGGACTTGGGAGCTTTCTCGTAGTGCGAGAACTCCATCGTGTACGTCGCGCGGCCCTGCGTCGCCGAACGCATGTCGGTCGCGTAACCGAACATTTCCGAGAGCGGAACGTGCGCCGTGATCACTTGCGCCCCGCCCGGCGCCTCTTCCGTCGCCTGAATCATGCCGCGGCGGCGGTTGAGGTCGCCCGTGATCGCACCCATGTAGTCTTTGGGCGTGGTCACTTCGACCTTCATGATCGGCTCGAGCAGAATCGGACCGGCTCCGCGGTTGGCTTCCTTGAAGCCCATCGATGCCGCGATCTTGAACGCCATTTCGGACGAGTCGACGTCGTGGTACGAACCGTCGAACGCTTCGACGTGGAAGTCCATGATCGGATAGCCGGCAAGGACGCCGCTCTGCGACGCTTCTTTGATGCCTTCCTGAACGGCCTTCTGATACTCTTTGGGCACGGCACCGCCGACGATCTTCCAGTCGAACGTGAAGCCGGAGTTCGCTTCTCCGGGTCCCACGCGCAGCCAGATGTCGCCGTACTGGCCTTTACCGCCCGACTGACGGACGAACTTGCCCTGCTTTTCGACGGTCTTCGTGATCGCTTCTTTGTATGCAACCTGCGGTTTGCCGACGTTCGCTTCGACTTTGAACTCGCGGCGCAGGCGATCCAGAATGATCTCCAAGTGCAGTTCGCCCATGCCGCCGATGATCGTTTGCTGCGTCTCTTCGTCGGTGTGCATGCGGAACGTCGGATCCTCTTGCGCCAGACGCTGCAAGCCTTTGCTCAGATGATCCTGATCGCCCTTGGTCTTGGGCTCGATCGCCTGATGGATGACCGGTTCCGGGAACGTAATCGACTCGAGCAGAATCGGATTCTTCTCGTCGCAGAGCGTGTCGCCCGTGCGCGTGTCGCCCAATCCGACCGCCGCGCCGATATCGCCCGCCCCGATCGAGTCGATATCCTCCCGGTGGTTCGCGTGCATGCGCAAAATGCGGCCGATGCGCTCCTTGCGCCCCGAACGCGAGTTGTACACGTACGAGCCCTTCTCGAGCGTGCCGGAATAGACGCGGAAATACGTCAGATTGCCGTACGGATCGGTCGCGATCTTGAAGGCCAGCGCGGCGAACGGTTCCTTGTCGTCGGGCTTACGCGTGATCTCCGCTTCGGTTTTCGGATCCTTGCCCACGATCGGCTTGGCATCGAGCGGCGACGGCATATACTCGACGACGGCGTCGAGCAGCGGCTGCACGCCCTTGTTCTTGAACGCCGAACCGCAGAGCATGGGCAGCACGGTGCCGGCAATCGTTGCCTTGCGCAGCGCTTCCTTCATGCGGTCGATGGGCAGCTCTTTCCCGTCGAAAAACAGCTCGAGCAGCTCTTCGTCTTGCTCGGCGATGTTTTCGACCAGGTTCTGCCGCCACTTGATCGCGAGCTCCTTGAGCTCGCCCTCGACGTCTTCTTGCGCCATCGTCGAACCGAGATCGTCGGTGTAGACGATCTTCTTCATCGTGAAGAGGTCGACGACGCCCTTGAAGTTCTCTTCAGCGCCGATCGGCACTTGAATCGGCGTCGCGTTTGCGCCCAAGCGCTCTTTGATCTTGGCGACGGCATTGAAGAAGTCGGCGCCCATGCGGTCCATCTTGTTGACGAAGATGATCCGGGGCACTTTATACTTGTTCGCTTGACGCCAGACGGTCTCGGACTGCGGTTGGACCGCGGCCACGGAGTCGAAGAGCGCGACGAGCCCGTCGAGGACCCGCAGGGACCGCTCCACCTCGACCGTGAAGTCCACGTGCCCAGGCGTATCGATGATGTTGATCCGCGTGTCGCGCCAGGTGCAGGCGGTCGCGGCGGAAGTAATCGTAATGCCGCGCTCCTGCTCTTGAACCATCCAGTCCATCGTCGCGGCGCCGTCGTGCACTTCCCCGATCTTGTGCGTGCGGCCCGTGTAGAAAAGGATGCGTTCGGTGCAGGTCGTCTTGCCCGCGTCGATGTGCGCGGCGATGCCGATATTGCGTGTCCGCTCGAGCGGATATTCCCTTGCAGCCATGATTCTCTAAAAAGTGCTAAGCGAAGAAGGCAAGCAAACCGCTTACCACCGGTAGTGCGCGAAGGCCTTATTGGCCTCGGCCATTTTATGCGTGTCCTCGCGCTTCTTGATCGCGGCGCCCTGGTTGTTCGCCGCGTCCATCAGCTCCGCTGCGAGCTTCTCTTCCATCGAGCGGCCGGCGCGCGAGCGCGCAAAGCCGATGAGCCACCGCATCGCCATTGCCTGGCGCCGATCCGGGCGGACTTCCATGGGGACTTGGTACGTCGCGCCGCCGACCCGCCGCGGACGCACTTCGACCAGCGGCATCGCGTTGGAGAGCGCCTGCGAGAAGACGTCCATTGCCTCGCGGCCCGTTTTTTCCGCGACGATGTCCAGCGCGCCGTAGGTAATCTGCTCGGCCAGCGACTTCTTGCCGCGCAGCATCACTTTATTGATGAAGCGCGAGAGCACTTTGGAATTGAATCGCGGATCCGGCAGAATTTGCCGCTTGGGCGCGGGTCCTTTACGTGGCAACTTTTCTTCTTCTTTCCTTACTACTTCTTGGCGGAGCGCTTGGCGCCGTATTTCGAGCGGCCTTGCTTGCGGTTGGCGGTGCCCGACGTGTCGAGCGTACCGCGGATGATGTGGTAGCGGACGCCCGGCAAATCCTTGACGCGGCCGCCCCGAACGAGCACGACGGAGTGCTCCTGCAGGTTGTGGCCGATGCCGGGGATGTACGCCGTCACTTCTTCCCCATTGGTCAGGCGCACACGCGCCACTTTGCGCAGCGCCGAGTTGGGCTTCTTGGGCGTCACCGTCTTCACCTGAGTGCAGACGCCGCGCCGCTGCGGGTTGCCGGTAACCTCGAACGTCCGCAAGGGCAGGTCGGGATGGCCGGGCTTGGGTCCGGTTTGAATGACCCGGAACGCCGGGGTCTTGACCTTCTTTTCCGCCTTTTGGCGGCCCTTACGAACCAGTTGGCTGATAGTCGGCAACGCTGCTCCTTACTACACACGCAAAGTCGGCCACACCATCGGTGAGACCGAACTTTGGGAGTATAGCAAGGAGTTCCGGGACCGTCAAATGATTGCGAAGGCTCCGTCGAGGGCACGCCGCCTGTCGGCGTTCGGGCGGCGAACAGCAGGGCGGGCAAGCGGCGGCGCAGCGCCCCTTTTTAAGGAAGGACCGCTTTCGAATGGCCGCGCCTCACCCTATAACCCGGCGCATCTCGGCGAGGATCTCGCCCTGCGAGTACCCCCGGCCGCGCAGCGAAGCCACGACCTGTTCGAGGGTCTCCCGCAGTACGCCGTTGCGCACGCGCTTGTCGGTTACGGGGAGCCGCCGAGCGACGCGCGTCCCGCGCCTGCCCTCGCTCACGAGCCACCCCTCCGCCTGAAGGTCCACGTATGCGCGCGCGACAGTGTTCGGTGCAACGTTGAGGTCGCCGGCTAATTGCCGCACCGTCGGCAAGAGCGCCTCCGGTTCGAGTTCGCCGCGCTGAATCGCGGCGCGAATCTGTTCCTCGATTTGCTGGTACGGCGCGATCTCGATGCCGGGATCGACCGCGATCGCGGCCCTCACGCCGAAACGAGAATGCGCGGACGGCGCATGCGCCAGAGCATCCACAAACCAAAGCCGATCCACGGGAACCAGTTCCAAACGTATGCGGCGGCTTGCAGCGGGGAATCTTGCGGCAGCTGCGTGCAGAACACGAACGGCTGTACCAGCGCGTAAACCAGCGCGACGGCGCTGCGTGCGAAGCGAAGGTGGTCGTCGACGAGCTGCTCGGCGGGAACGTCCGCGCCCGAAAGCAGTGCGGGCAAACGCGTCAGTCTGCGGGCTATAAGCGCCGCGGCCGTCGACGCACCGCAGACGAGAATGGCGGAAAGCGCGTACCGGTCTTGAGAAACGAAGACCAGGACGGAGGCGCACGAGATCGCTGCGATCGCAAACCAATAATCCGGTATCACCGCGCCCTGATCGCGATTGGAAAGCACCGCGACCCGTTTGTTTTGCGAGTTCTTGAGGCGAAGGTACGCAGCGGCGCTCGCGGCCGCCACCGTCAAGCAGAGCGCCGAGTACAGCAGGGCCGGTAAAACCGTGGTAGTGGCCGCGACGATGCCCAGCACGATGCTGGCGACGCCGGTCCAAACTCCGAGCGGCGCCGGAGCGCCTTCGGCCTCTTGCCGGCGCGCAATCGCCGCAGCGATTCGCTCGCAAGCTGCAGCCTGACCCTTACCGGCGATGCGCAAGCAGCTCGCGACGCGCGGCGTGGCCCAATGCCGCTGCACGATCAGATAGATGCCGAACGCGGTAAAGAACGCGGGCCAGAACCAGTGGCGTAAGACGTCGGGCGGCGGGCTTATTGCACTCATTGTATTAGCACCTTAACACAAACACGGATATTGTGTCAAGGACTTGGTACAAACTGCGGTGAATGAAGCGCGCGAGATGGCGCAAACGCGGCTCGCCGTACTTGATGGATTGCGCGGCATCGCCGTGCTGCTCGTGTTGTGGTATCACATCTGGGAGATCTCGTGGCTGCCCGCGCCGCTGCCGGCACTGCAGTTCATCCCCGAAACCGGATTTGCCGGCGTCGATCTCTTCTTTTTCATCAGCGGCTTCGTGATCGTCTATCCGTTCGTAAAAGCGGCGTTCGCCGGTCACGCGCCGCCCGGGTGGGGCGCGTTCGCGTACCGGCGCGCCATCAAGATCCTGCCCTCGTATCTGCTTTCGATCGTCGTTGCGATCGCGATCGGATACGCACATTTTTCTTCGTTCGGCGATGCCGCCGCGGCCATCGTCACGCATCTGCTCTTCATCCACACGTGGTGGCATGCCACCTACGGCGCGATCAACGGCGTGCTGTGGACCCTGGCGGTCGAAGTCGAATTCTACGCGCTGTTCCCTTTGCTGTGGCTCGCGTTTTCGCGCCGTCCGTTCGTGACTGCCGGCGCGATGGTGTTGGCCGCCCAGTTGTACCGTTCGTACGCGCAGAGCTGCTGCTGGTTGACGTCGACCGAGTTGCTGATCGAAAACTTGCCGGGGTACCTGGACGTCTTTGCGGCCGGCATGATCGCAGCGTACCTCTACGTGCGCATCCGCGATCGTTCGAATCGCTGGACGAAGGCCGCCTCTACGCTTGCCGCCGCTGCGGGCTTCGTGCTCTTTGCAGCACTGCTGCAGAACTTGTGGGCGATGCGGACAGCCGATCAATGGTCGACTGCCTGGGCCATTCACAACCGCACGCTGGTGGCGGCAGCCTTCTTTTTGATGGGGCTGGGATCGCTGTTGGCGTTTCCCGTGTGGCAGCGAGCGCTGGCAAATCGCGTGCTGCTCTTCTTTGCGGTGATCTCGTACAACCTGTACCTCTATCACCAAATCTTCGCGCGCGAGTTGCTGGCGTGGCGCTTTCCGAACTACCGGGGTACCGACGAACATCTGGATCCGCACTGGCAGCTCGCGTATACGATCGTCGCGTTCGCCGTAACCATCGCACAGGCAACGCTCGTCACCTACGCCTTCGAACGTCCGCTGCTGCGCGTTCCGCAGGAACGCTGGCGCGCGCTCGCGTCGCGTTTCGGAAAGTCCAGGGCACTTGCCGATACGTGAGAAACCGCGAACGGGGCTTCGCGCTGGTTGAAGCCGTCGTCGCTGCGGCAGTCGTCGCGGTAGCCGCCGGCGGCGCGCTGTACGCACTGGGTGCGTTCGGCCGCTTTGCCTCGCATCAAGCCGGCCCGGCCCGATCCGCCGCTGTCGCGCTCGCGGAGCAGACGCTTCGCACGGCGCAAGATGCGTGGAAATACGGCTCGCCCGGAAGCGCGCCGTCGGGTTCGCAAACGGTAATGGTTCCGGTTGCCGCTCCGGGCTCGGTGCCCGTTTCGATACCGATTACGGTGACGACGGCGATCGGCTCCCAATCCGGTTCGCAAGCACAGGTCTCGGTCACGGCCGTCTACCCGAACGATGGGGGCCGCCCCGGCGAGACGGGCACGGTTACCATGACCGGGAGCGTCACGGTGAAAGCGCCCATTCCCGGAGCGCAGATCCAGGATCCGCAGGCGATCCCCGCCCCAAGCGGCGCGCCGTAATGCTTGTCAACGCACTCTTTTGCACGGCACTGCTGGCGCTGACCGCAGGAGCGATGCTTTCTGCGGGAATGGCCATGACGCGCGCGACGGTTCACCGCCTTGCGGGCGCATACGCCGCATCGGGTTATCAGCAGGCACTGCAGTCCGTTACCGATCAGCTCGCCGCGGAGATGGAGAACGGCGGATTGCCCTCCCCCATGCCTACGCCCTCGCCGCCGCCCAAGCAGTGTGCCGACCGCGGCTGCCGGTTCTGGGTGACCGAAAGCGTGCAGTTTACCACGATCGCGGCGCCGGCCGCTGAGCCTTCGTGCGACGGTACTCAACCGAACTGCGCGACGGCGCAGACGAACGCGTATATAGCTGAAGGACGCGCGACCGCGCGCATCTGGGTCGTGGTGGGCGACTCCTCGGGCGGCACGCTTGCGTCAAAATCCGGCGACGTGACGTTTCGCACGCTGCACCGCGCGCCATACGCAGTCGTCGCCGACGCTCGCGACGGCTCGTTCGACGGCACGGCGCGAGGCAGCGCGCCCGGCGATGACGGCGGTATCGGCCCCGCTACTCCCGATCCGTGTGCTTCGAGTTCGCCCGGAACCTCCGACGACACGCTGATTCGCGTTGCGTATCGCAACGTGCAAACCGACGCGTGCAGTAACGCCGGCACCTTTTCCGCGCAAGCATATTCGCAGGCGCCCAGTTCTCCAGCCGGCTGGTGAGTTTCAGCCGCTGAATCTCTCGATCGCGCCGGCTACGGCGTGCGAAGCTTCGATGGGCAAATTATGCCCTGCACCGCGGAGCGCTACGTAGAGGCAAGCAGCGATGCTTTGCGCGACTTCGCGGCGCACGCGAATAGGCGGAATAAGCGGATCTTCCGCGCCCGCTACGCAGAGTGCCGGCACGGCAATCTGTCCGAGGCGCTCGTGAAAGTCGACGAAACGGCCGCGATCGAACCACCCCACCCAGTGCTCGCGCTGCGCCAGCAGAGCGTCCTCGACGATACGCTCGAGGGCGGGCGCCGCAACGTTCGCTCGCATCGCCGCACGCTGGAACGCCTCGATCTTTTCGCGGCTTCCGTACGGCGCTAGAGCAGCTTCGCGGGCACGCTGCGTCGTTCGAGCAGCAAAAGCCGTGCCGGGAGCCACGAGCACGAGCTTCTCCAAATTCGCCGGTCCGTCGCATGCGACGTATTGGGCGACCTTGGCACCCATCGAATGGCCTGCGACGACGACGGGAGCGCCGATGCTTTCGAGCACTGCGCGCGCATCCGACGCGTAACCCGCCAGATCGTGCCCGTCGGACGGGCGATCCGAAAGCCCGCAGCCGCGGAAATCCATGAGGTGGCACGAGAAACGGCTAGAGTCGAGGTGCTCGACGACGTCATACCACATCCGCCGCGCGCTGATCCATCCGTGCAGGAACAGCACGTGCCGCCCGCCGCTACCGACGCGCTCTACGCAGAGCTGCACGCTGCCGTTTCGCACGAAGGTCAGCACGCCAGGAGCTTTCCCGCTCGTTTGGTATGACCCTCGCGACGATGCCGCCCCGCCTGCTGATGTACCTCGGACTGCTCTACGTGGTTTGTATCTGGTCGCTCAACACGGTCGCCGTCAAATTCGCCGTACGCAGCATGGACCCGCTGGCATTTACGGGGTTGCGCTTCGTGCTCATGACCCCGCTGGCGTTCGCGCTGGCCCGCGCTTTCGGCGAGCGAGTGCGCCTGTACAAAGAAGACATTCCGCTGCTTTTGGCGTGCGGCGCGTGCGGCTACGGTATCTATCAGTACCTCTGGGTAATCGGGTTGGCGCATACGACGGCATTCGCATCGGCACTGCTTGCGAGCATGGGACCGGTCATCACGCTCGCGATCGTCGCGCTGGCACGAACCGAACGCGTGCGCAGCGGACGCTGGGCGGGTGCCGCCCTCGCGCTGTTCGGCGTGGCGATCTTCGAAGGCGCGTTCGCAGCGCGGGCGACGTTTCGAATCGGAGACGCGCTCACGCTGGGATCGGCGGCAATTTTCGCCGGCTTCAACGTTCTGAGCGCCCGCCTCGTGGGCCGCTATACTCCCGTAACGCTCGTCGCGATTTCCATGGCAATCGGCACGCTCATGATCCTGCCGGGCGCGATTCCGCGAATGCTGCATCAGGATTGGCGCCACGTGCCGGGATGGGATTGGGCGATCCTCGGTTACGCGGTCATCTTCCCGATCGTGCTCACCTATCCGGTTTGGAGTTACGCCATCTCGCAGATCGGTGCGGGCCGCGTCTCGATGTTTCAGTTCGCCGTTCCCGTCGTGACCGGATTCCTGAGCGTGCCCTTGCTGCACGCGCGGATTGACCGCCACGAGATCCTCGGTGCAGCGGTCTGCATCACGGGTATGGCGATTTCGCAGCTGCTCGGCAAGTATTCGCTGCGTGCGTTGTGGGCAAAGCGCACGGTACCCTGGGGGCGGTAGCATGACTCCGGCGGCACGCCCAGAAGGCAGGCGCGAATGAACCGGCGGTGGTGGTATTGGCTGCTCGTGATTCCCTTTGCGGCAACGCTGGTGCCGCCGATCTACGCACGCATGGATCCGCAACTCTTCGGCTTTCCGTTCTTCTACTGGTATCAGATTCTTTGGATCGCGCTCTCGGCCGCGATCGTTTTCTTCGTTTACGCGCAGACGCGCGGGCGCGGGCATGAGTAGCGGCGCGATCGTCCTGGCGATCCTCGTCCTCGGCGTCACCGTGCTGGGCTTTGCCGCGGCCCGGTGGTCGGGCGGCGCGATGAACTCGCTCGAAGAATGGGCGCTTGGCGGACGGCGTTTCGGAACGGTCGTCACGTGGTTCTTGCTCGGCGGCGATCTGTATACGGCTTATACCTTCATCGCGGTGCCTGCGCTGGCGTACGGCGCCGGTGCGCTGGCGTTTTTTGCCGTGCCGTACACCACCATCGCCTACCCCTTCGCGTTTATCGTGATGGCACGATTCTGGACGCTGGCAAAACAGCGCGGGTACGTCACGACCGCGGACTTCGTTCACGACCGCTTCGGAAGCCGTTCGCTGGAACTGGCCGTCGCCCTGACCGGCGTTGCGGCAACGATGCCGTACATCGCCCTGCAGCTCATCGGAATGCGTTCGGTACTGCAGCGCTCGGGTTTGGCGCCGACGTCCGAGTCCGCGCTCCTCTTTCTGGCGGTTGCGTTCGTGCTGCTGGCCGCCTATACGTTCACCAGCGGTCTGCGCGCGCCCGCACTCATCGCTTTCGTCAAAGATACGCTGATCTATCTTACCGTCGCGGCGGCGCTCGCGATCATTCCGGCCAAACTCGGAGGATGGGGCGCGATCTTTTTATCCGCGCAGCACGCGCTGGCCGCAGCGCCGAAACCGTCGTCGATCATCCTGCCCCAGCCGCTCTACTTCGCCTACTCGAGCTTGGCGTTCGGCTCGGCGCTCGCCCTATTCATCTATCCGCACACCGTCACGAGCGTGTTGAGCGCGAAAAGTGCGGCGGTGATTCGCCGAAATTGCGCCCTGCTGCCGCTGTACAGCCTGTTGCTGACGTTCATCGCTCTGCTCGGCTATTGCGCGCTTGCAGCCGGCATTCGCGTCAAGGACACGAACCTGGCGATCCCCGAGCTTTTCGCACGCTTTTTCCCGTCGTGGTTCGCGGGCGTCGCGTTTGCAGCGATCGTCATCGGCGCGCTGGTCCCGGCGGCGATCATGGCCATCGGCGCGGCGAACCTGTTCGCGAGCAACATTCTGCGGACGTTCGAATCGCGTACGGTGCGCCCGCCGGTCGAAACGCGCGTAGCGCGCTATCTGGCCCTGCTGGTGCTGGCGGGCGCTTTTGTACTGGCGGTCTTCATCCGCCCGGACTTCTCGATTGACTTCCAGCTGCTCGGCGGCGCGTGGATCCTGCAGATTTTTCCGGCGGTCATTCTTGGAATGTATGCAAGACGGCTCGACCCGCGCGCATTGCTGGCCGGATGGGCGGCGGGCATGGCGTGCGGAACGTGGATGGTCGCCGCGTCCTCGTTCAAATCGATCTTTGCGCTTCACGCGGGCAACGCCGTACTTGCGGGCGCAGCAATGTTTTACGCGCTGCTCGTGAACCTGGCGGTAGCGGGCAGTTTGAGCGCAGTGCTGCGCGATCGCGCCTCCGCGCGTTTTGACGCGATCTGTACGGGCGAGCCGGCGTGAGACGCATTCTTCAGCCGGACGGATGGCCGGAACCGGCGGGTTACAGCAACGGAATCGCCGCGGACGGCGTGCAGATCTTCGTCGCCGGCCAGATCGGCTGGAATGAGCGCGGAGAGATCGTTTCGGCGGATTTTGCCGAGCAGAGCGCGCAGGCGCTGCGCAACATCGTCGCGGTTCTGCACGAGGCGGGCGCCCGCCCCGAGCATCTCGTTCGCCTCACGTGGTACGTCGTGGACAAAAGCGAGTACGAGGCCGCGCGTAAGGCACTGGGCCGCCACTACCGGAGCATCGTCGGCGACGCGTATCCCGCGATGACGCTCGTGCAGGTGGCCGGCCTCCTGGAGCCCGGGGCAAAGGTCGAGATCGAGGCGACGGCCGTGCTCCCGGCCGGCCCCAAGCCCTAAAGGAGTAATTTTTTTCCTAGGTAAAACAAAGCGCCCATGATTCGAGGCATCGGGCTGCGCGGCGCCATCTCCGTGAACATGATCACGATGATCGGGATCGGCCCGCTCATCACGCTGCCGCTCGTGCTCTCGTATTTGAACGGACCGCTTTCCCTGATAGGGTGGATTGCCGGAGCGCTCGTTTCCATGTGCGACGGCCTGGTCTGGGCCGAACTCAGCTCGCGGTATCCCGGATCCGGCGGAACCTACGTCTATTTGCGCGAGGTGTTCGGCGCGCAAGGCGCGGGACGGCTGCTGGCCTTTCTCTTCAACTGGCAATTCATTTTCTGGGCGACGCTGATCATCGCCAGCGGCTATATCGGCTTTGCGAACTACGCGGCTTATCTCTTCCCGGCGCTCAATACGCCCTGGATCGCGCACACGTGTGCGATGGCCGTCGGCCTGCTCACGATCTTTCTGGTCTACCGGAAGGTTACGGTCGTCGAGCGCTTGAGCTTCGTGTTCTTCATCGCGGCAACGGGGACGCTGCTGTTGATTATCGCCGCGGGATTCACGCATCCGAATTTCCACCAGGCCTTCACGCTGGGCTCGCCGATGGCGTTCGGCATCGGATTTCTAGCGGGCCTGGGCCAAGCGCTCATCATCACCATGTACGACTACGCGGGCTATAGCCAGAGCGCGCTGATGGGCGACGAGGTCATTACTCCGCTGCGCACGATTCCGCGCTCGATCATCATCTCCATCATTCTGCTCGCCGCGCTGTACATCGGGCTGCAGCTGGCGGTGCTGGCGGTCGTGCCGTGGCACACGCTTGTCGGGAAAGCACCGGGCGACGTCCCAGACGGCGCGCAATACGTCGCTGCCACCATCGTCTCGACGGCGTGGGGACCGTGGCAGGCCAAGTTCATCACCTTTATGATTTTGGTGACGGCGTTCGCGTCCGCGTACGGCAGCCTGGTCGGATTCGCGCGGATTCCGTACGCCGCCGCTGTCGGCGGCGAGTTTCTCAAGCCGTTCGCAAAGCTGCATCCCACGGGACGCTTCCCGTACGTTTCGGTGCTCGTCATCGGGCTGCTGACGCTGCCCGCTTCGTGGCTCTCACTCGATGCGGTGATCAAGTTTCTTACCACGGGCATCGTGTTGATTCAAGGGATCGCGCAGGTCGTCGCGCTGATCGTCCTGCGCGCGCGCGGCGAGCGGCCGCCGTTCCGCATGTGGCTCTACCCGCTGCCGCCAATCATCGCACTCGCGGGCTGGATCTTCGTTTTCGCCAACTCCGGGCTGCTGCCGATTCTGTTCGGTTTGGCAACGTTGGCCGCGGGGGCCGGCGTATATCTGATCACCGCGCGCGCACAACGGGCCTGGCCCTTCTCACCCGAACCAGCCCCGTCGTAACGCCGCAGGATTAGTAGTGGAATTCGCCCTTGGGATTAGGGCGAAGCCAAACGACGAGATCCCATATAGCCGGCATGTCGAAGACCGCCGAAACGTCGGCGGCGGATTTTACCTTATGCATCTTTACGAGATCGTCCGCCGTCGGGTGCGCCGGGTCGCCTCCGGCTTTAGTAAACTCCGGAGCCATGACGTACTTGTCGTACTGCATCTTGCCGGTGCCCGAATCGCGCAGCACGTAGTGCACGTGATCGTCGAACTCGTACCACCGTCCGGGGTTAACGCCGAACAGCTTCGGCCGCGCGGCGCCCTTCGTATAAGGAACCGAAAAATCGGCGCCCATCAGCTTTCCGCTCTTATCGTACCAGAGCTGGCTGGGCTCGTGCGCATTCGCCGACGTCCAATGGAAGTTTGCATAACTGATCGCTCCGGTGCTGTCGGCGTTGGTGTACCGGACATAGCCGGCCTTCTCCGCATCCGCCGCCGTTGGAAAGCGGTGCATGAGATCGGCGCGCACGCCGTCGACGAAGGCTTTTTCCGAAGCGGTGAGCGGGCCCGCATACTTCTGATCCTGATCCGCCCATGCCGAACTGGTCGCCAGCAGCGCCGCCAGCAATGACAGGGCCACGTATCGCATCATATCGTCTCCTCCCGCTCTCCCGAGCGCGATACGATGATACTCCGTGACGCCCCGCTATGTTCCTTTGTCCGCGCCGACGTAGCGGATCCACTTGACGATGAACTGCGGCGATGTCGAAAATGCGGCAGCGTCACCGTATACGGCATAGATCTCTCCGCCGGGCACTTTGCGGTGAAATGCCGCCGAAAGGTTCCAACCGTCCACGAAGAAGGGCGCCGACGTCAGCATCGGCGGAGTGCCGATTATGCGGCGCACTCCCAGCGCGAACGACTGGTTAGCTCCGCTCTGATACGCATAGCTCAGCCGCTCGAGCCACTGCGTGTACGTCGGACCTGCATCGGCAAACTGCTGCGTGTCGTCGGCCTCGACTGTAATGAGCCCGCGGGCGCCCGCGTGCAGCGAGAACGTCCTGTTCCACGAGTTCAAGCGGCCCGGCCCGAAGCGACCGGTGTTGAACGAGATCCAATCGGGCGCGTTGCTGTTCAGATTGTAGCCCAGCTGTACGCCCTGCTGATTGACCGGCGCGAACAACCCGGGCGCGAGCAGCAGGTAGGACGAACCGGTGGATGCTTGGACGTTGAAGAGCGAGCGCGTCGTAACCGAGAGCGAAACGCCGGTATCGGTTTGATCGAGTTCGCCGGTCTGCGCGTGGTAGCGATCGACATTGCCGTTGATCGTCACGTCCGTGATGGTCCCTTTCGGGTTGAGCTGAAAGTCCCGGTAGCCGTTGACGTCATACCCGGCGATGTCGGGATGCTGCACGATGCCGTCGAACGGATTGAAGTACTTTCCGACCTTACGAAGGGCCGCATAGATGCCCGAATTTGGCGTATAGTACGCAGCTCCGGCCTCATAACGCTGCGCTTGCGTTCCGTTCGCGACTTGCGATCCGCTGTCGTCCGCGTAACGCACGTATTCGAAGACGTGCTTGAGATTGTCGTGCTGGATCGTAAAGCCCGTCAGGTCGTCGTGCAAACCGGGCAAATCCGCGGACGTGCGCATCACGTCGATCGCGTTCTGCTGGTTCGGCGAGGTATAATTGATCGCTTGCGCGGTGTCGATGCGGCCGGCGCCCACTGCCTCGAACGCGCCGTAGGTGAAAAGCCCGTGCGCGCCCTCGACGGCATATCCTTGGCGGGGCGTCGGGATGTTCGGCGTGTACAATTCGAGGATGCCGGGGCAGCCGACGCACGTCCCGTGAGGATAGTTGTAAAAATTCGCGCCCTGCGTGAAGAACGGGCGCACTTCGTTGAAGATGCGCGTAAAAGCCGTCGGGGAGATCGTCTGCTGGTCGACTTCCACGTTCGAAAAGTCCGGATGAATGGTGCCGACAAAGGAGGTTCCGGCGCCCACGGGCAGCGAGAAGTCCGCACCCGCACGCGACGTCGATCCCCCGACGGACGGCGCGCCGATCGATCCGAGCGCGTACACGCCGACGCGCGGCTTGGCCTTGAGCGCGGCCAGGCGCGGCAAGCCGTCCGCGTAGCCGGCGAAGTTGACGTCGTTGAAACCTTGCTGATCGGGACCGTACGACCACACGTAGGCAATGTTCGTGGCCGGCTCGTACCGGATGAGTTGCATCCGCCAGCCGGCCGACCCGGTACCGTGCATCACATTGAACGGAATGCGCATGGTGATCGTGTAGCCGCCGTTCACGATTTTGCCCGCCGACTGCCACGACGGTTCGAACGAGTTGTTCTCGGTCGAATACTCGTAGTGCGTGCCGATCGCGGTCGACGTAAATTTGTAGCGAAAACCGCTGGTGCCGTTCGGCCACAGGTCGATCTGAAACTCGTCGTCCGTGTCCAAGCCGACCATGTCGGTATGCTCGGTCGCACGGACCGGCGCGCTCTGCTTGGCGTCGACGCCCACGTACAGATAGGCGGCATCGGCCATCAGATAAACGGTCGTCACTTCGCCGGCGGGCTTGCGGTCGCGCAAATCGTACGCGAGCTGGAAACGGGCGGCGTTCTTCCACGCTGCGCCCCCCAGCGAGCCGTCAATCGCGGGCGCCGCCGTCGCAGCCGGCACCTGCGCGCGGCCTACATAGGTCTGCGGAAACGCGACCGCGGCACCGGCGGCACCGCTGCAAAGCAATAGGAAAACCGGTGCGAGGATGAACGTGTTCCTCCACATGGGACCCCCTCCAGCTCCGGGAAAACTAAATCTTTAGTTGACTATAGCGTACTGCGGCCCGGCTGTCAACTAATTTCTTAAGGGATGTCGGGGCTCTCGGCGGCGGCGTGCTCCCGCAGCCGGAACCGCTGGACTTTGCCCGTTTGCGTCCGGGGAAGTTCCTGCACGAACTCGATCTCGCGCGGACACTTGAACGGTGCGATGCGCGAGCGCACGAACTCTTGCAGTTCGACGAGCTTTTCGGGCTGCGCGTCACTGCCGGCGGCCAGGACGACGTACGCTTTGACGATATTGGTGTGGCGCGCGCGGTCAGGTTTGGCAACGACGGCGCACTCTCTGACGTCGGCATGCGCGAGCAGCACTTCTTCGACTTCGGGCCCCGACACGTTATAGCCGGACGAGATGATCATGTCGTCCGTGCGCGCCACGTACTGAAAATATCCGTCCTCCGACATGCGATAGGCGTCGCCGGGATAATTCCATCCGTTGCGCACGTACGCTCGCTGCCGTTCGTCGTCCAGGTACCGGCAGCCGGTCGGGCCTTTGACCGCGAGCCGTCCGGTCTCGCCCGGGTCCATCGCGCGCCCCTCGTCATCGTGGATCTGTGCGAAGTAGCCGGGCACGGGCTGGCCGGTAAAACCCGGCCGGACGCGATCCGCGGGCGACCCGATGAAGATGTGCAGCATCTCCGTGCTGCCGATTCCGTCGAGAATCTCGATCCCCGTCGCGTCGCGCCAAGCCTCCCACACGGGCCGCGGCAGCGTTTCGCCTGCCGAGACGCACGTGCGCAGCGAGCTCAAATCGAAGTTCGCCGCACCTTCGCTCATCGTGCGGTAGGCAACCGGCGCCGTAAAGACGACGCTGACGCGATACTCTTCAATGGCGGCCAGCAGCTGATCCGGGGGCGCTTTTTCCAAGAGGAGCGTTGCCGCTCCGATATCCAGCGGAAAGAGCAGCAAACCGCCCAACCCGAAGGTGAATCCCAGCGGCGGACTGCCGGTGAACAAGTCGTCGCGCCGCGCTTGCAGAACGTGCCGGCCGTACGTGTCGCACGTCGCCAGAATGTCGCGGTGGAAATGCATCGCGGCTTTGGGTTTTCCGGTCGTTCCGGAGGTGAACGCAATCAACGCGACGTCGTCGACGGCAGTCCTCACGTTCTCGAACTCGTCGGGCTGCCGGCGCATCAGCGCGTCGAGCTCCCCTTCGTCGAACGCAAGCAGCGTGAAGGACGGATCGCCGGAAACCGCGCTGCGCAGTTCGTCGACCAGCCGCGCGTCGCACAAGGCATGACGGACCGCCGCTTTGCCGATGATGTTCCGCAGTTCTGCAGCCCGGTAGAGCGGCATCGTCGTAACGGCAATAGCGCCGGCTTTAATCACGGCAAACCAGCATGCGGCGAGCATAGGCGTGTTGGGCCCCCGCAGCAGCACGCGGTTTCCAGGCACGATCCCCAGCTCGCGCGTCAAGACGTTGGCGATTCGGTTTGCCGTGCGGGCGAGCTGCTCGTACGTCCACGTTCCGGAGGGCGCGACGATGCAGCGCCGCGCGCCGTTGCCCTCGCGCACGTGACGGTCCAGCAAGCGTTCGGCGCAGTTCACGTACGCGGGGTAGTGCAACTCGGGCAGCGTGAAGATCAGATCGGGCCACTCGTCGCGCGGCGGCAGCGAATCGGCGGCAAAAGTATCCGCGGGCATCAGCGGGGCTCCAAATAGCTTCGCGCGACGATCACTTGCTGAATCTCGCTGGCACCCTCGTAAATGCGGAGCGCGCGCACGTCGCGGTAGAGCCGTTCCACGACTTCGCCGTGCGTCACGCCGCGGGCGCCGAACAGCTGCACGGCCGCGTCGGCGGCACGCGACGCGGTTTCGGTAGCAAACCATTTCGCCATCGCCGCCTCACGGGTAATGCGCGCCTTTCCCGCGTCCTTCGCGTACGCGGCTCGGTACACCAGCAGTGCCGCCGCGTCGATCTCCGTTGCCGTATGGGCGATGCGCGACTGCGTGATCTGCATTGACGCCAGCGGGCTTCCGAACAGCGAGCGCGTGCGCGCGTGCTGGAGCATTTCGTCGAGCGCGCGCCGCGCGAACCCGACCGCCGCCGCGCCGACGGACGGCCGAAACAGATCGAGCGTGGCCATCGCGATCTTGAACCCTTCGCCTTCCTCGCCGACCCGCATATGCACCGGAACGCGCACCCGTTCGAATCTCAGGCTGCCCAGCGGATGCGGGGAGATCGTCCGCACGCGTTCGGTGACGGTCAGACCCGGTGTATCGGCGCCCACGGCAAACGCGCTCAGCCCGCGTGCGCCTGCGTCCGACGTGCGAGCGAAGACGACGTAAACGTCGGCCAGACCCGCGTTGCTGATCCACGACTTTTCACCGTCGATGACGTATGCGTCGCCGTCGCGGCGAGCCGACGTGCGCGTCGCCGCGACGTCCGAGCCGGCTTCACGCTCCGTCAGCGCGAACGCCCCTATGCGCTCGCCCGCGATGACTGCATCGGCGACGCCGCGTTTCTGTTCGGCCGTGCCGAACAGCGAAATCGGCGCCGATCCCAAACCCTGCATCGCAAATGCGAAATCCGCCAAGGCATCGTGATAGGCAAGGCGTTCGCGCGTCAAACACAGCGTACGCGCCCCGAGATCGCGCAGAGGCTCCAGCCAGCCCGCGCGCGCGAGCGCGCGGACCCACGCTTTGCACGAAGCATCCGCGTCGGCTTCATCGCCGGCCGGCTGATCCGCGATCCAGGACTGCAACGCCGACGCGGCCTCACGGTGGCGGTCGTCGAACAGCGGCAGCGCCGCGAGCTCGTCAATCGCCTGCAAAGACCGGCTTCTCCCTTCGCACGAAGGCATCGTACGCGCGGCGAAAATCGTTGCTGAGCATGCACTCGGCCTGCGCGCGTGCCTCGGCGTCGATCGCCGAATCGAGATCCATGTTCCACTCCGCGTGCAGCATGCGTTTGGTCATCGCGTGCGCCAGCGCCGGACCCTCTGCAAGGTCGCGCGCGACCGCGAGCGCCCGCTCGAGCACTTCCGCGGCCGGATGGATTGCGTTGAAGAACCCCCATCGAAGCGCTTCTTCGCCTTCGAGCGTTCGGCCGGTGTACAGCAGCTCCGCGGCGCGGCCCAAACCAACGATGCGGGGCAACATCGCGCACGCACCCATGTCGCAACCGGCAAGACCGACGCGAACGAAGAGGAACGCGACGCGGCTTTCGGGCGTGCCGTACCGCAGATCGGAGGCCATCGCGAGAATCGCGCCCGCTCCAGCGCACACGCCGTCCACTGCCGCGACGATCGGCTGCGGGCAGGCGCGCATCGCTTTGACCAGGTCGCCGGTCATCTGCGTGAACTCCAGCAGCTCCTGCGGCGATTGGCGCGTGAGCGGTCCGATGATCTCGTGCACGTCGCCGCCCGAACAAAAATTGCCCCCCGCGCCCGACAACACGACGCTGCGCACGGATCGATCCTCGCGCAGCGAGCGGAAGCGGTCGCGCAACTGCGCGTACACCTCGAACGTCAGCGGGTTCTTGCGCTCGGGGCGATCGAGCGTCATCTGCAAGACGCGGCCGGCCAGTTCGTAGCGAACGTGCGTCATTTCAGGAGCATCACCGTATCCGAAACGGGAAGTCCTCCTCCGTCTGAACGCCCGCGGAGTTCCGGGCGATCGTGCGAACGCGATAGGCGCGCAAGAAGATCGGCGGAACGTCGAAGACGCGAAGATCGAAGGCAAAGCTGCCGAAACCGCGGCGCGGCACGTCGATCGAAAACAGGTTCGTGCGTACTTCGACGCTCGCGACGTTGGTCGTCGTAACGATGCGGCCGGACCAGGTTTGCCCCCGGCGGACCTGTGCTCCCGAAAACCATGCGGCCACGATCCGCGGCGGGGCGCCCGGCAGCGCGGTCTGCGGCGGCGGCGGCGCCGCACTCCCGCCGAGCCGGATGTTCGGCGGGACGGACGCAGAACGGGCAGTGCATCCGAATAACGTCACTGCGAGCAGCGCGGCACACGCACGCGAGTACATTGCCCGACAGCTGGCGTCTTGGGCGGGGTTTTCCTGCCGAGCCTCGTAGGCGACGAGGATGCGCGCTGCCGCACGGCGTTCCAAGCCGCTGGACTTGCTCGTGAGCCTTTGCACGCTGTGGGTTTCGTGCGGCTTCTTTCTCGATGCCTGGGCGCACGGCCACGTTCCCGTAGAGACGTTCTTCACGCCCTATCACGGCGTCTTTTACAGCGGGATGCTTGCGCTGGCAATCGTGCTCGCAATCTTTCGCCGGCGCATTCCCAGAACGTATCGCCTGGCGCTCGTGGGCGTCCCTGTGTTCATCCTGTCGGGGATCGGCGATTTGATCTGGCATCGCCTGCTCGGCGTCGAGGAGGGCGTCGACGCGCTGCTCAGTCCGACGCACCAAGGGCTGGGCCTGGGCATCTTTTTGCTCTCGAGCGGCCCTATCTCTTCGGCACTCAATGCACGTACGCAATTGCGCACGCTCGGCGACCATCTGCCGCTGATCTTCTCGCTAGCGACCTGGATCGAACTGATCCACTTCGGCACGGCCTACGCGTTCGACCCCGGTGCCTGGCGCCCCGACGCGCCGCCGTCTATACGCACGTTCACTCCCGATTACCTCACGGCCGTGGCAATGGGCTACTACAAGATCGGCACTGGGGTGCTCGTGGTGCTCTTTCAAAGCGCGATCGTCGCGGGCTTTGCGCTCTTTGCCGGAACGCGCTTCGCGTTGCCGTTCGGCGCGATGACGCTGGTCTATCTGCTCGGAAACGGCGCGGCGGCTGCGGCGTTCACCAACGATACGCCGCTTCTTGCCACCGTCCTCATCATGAGTCTGGCCGCCGGGCTGACCGCGGACGTTCTGATCCGCCGGCTGCGTCCGCGCGCGGAGAGTTCGGCCGCGTACCGTTTGCTCGGAACCCTCGTGCCGGTCGCGTATTTTGCCGCGTACTTCATCGTCACGGCGCTCGCGGGCGGCGTATGGTGGGATTGGAACGTCGTCCTGGGCGCCACGTTGTGGGCCGGCGTCATCGGGTTCGGTTTGACGCTGCTGGCTCCGCCGCGCGCGCAAACCGCATAATCCATGGCTGCTGCGCTTGCACTTGCCGCGTTCGTGCTGCATGCGGCAACCACGTGGCGCTACGGGTACTTCCGCGACGAACTGTACTTCATCGCGTGCGCCAAGCACTTGTCGTGGGGGTACGTGGATCAGCCGCCGCTGGTGGCGTTCGCCGCATTTCTGAGCGCGCCCGCGCACTACCATCTGACGCTGCTTCGCCTGCTGCCTTCGCTTGCAGCCGCGGGAACGGTGTGGCTCGCTGTCCGGTTAACGCGGGAGCTCGGCGGCGGCCGATTGGCGCAAGCGGTCGCCGGCATCGCCGTGATGCTGCTGCCCGCCTATCTTCTGCTCGGAAATACGCTGACGACGACGTCCTTCGAACCGCTCTTCTGGACGCTGCTGCTCTACGCTGCAGTGCGCATGGTCAGAAGCGGCGACCCGCGATGGTGGGCGGCGATCGCGGCCGCTTTCGTTTTCGGCATGTATGGGAAATACTCGATGCTGCTCTGCGCTGCGGCCGTTGCGGCGGGGCTGCTCGCCACGCATCACCGCCGGCTGCTATTTTCGAGATGGAGCGCGGCCGCGCTCGCGCTTTCTGCATTGGCACTCTGGCCGAATATTGCGTGGCAATGGGCGCACGGCTGGCCGTTCGTTCAGGTCGTGCAAGGAGACTTCGCGCATCGTCACGCGTTTCAAAACGGCATGGAGCTGGAGTATAGAAACACCATGCTCAACGGGGCAGCGTTCGCCCTCGAGCAAATCGTGTACAGCAATCCGCTCGCGGCTGTTGTGTGGGCGGCGGGGTTGATCGCATTTGCCGCATGGCCGCCGCTGCGCGATCTGCGTTTCGTCACCATCGCCTATTTTATTGCGGTTGCTGCCGCAGTGGTGCTCGCGGCCAAAGGCTACTACGTCATTGGGTTCTACGCCGTGCCGATTGCGGGGGGCGCGGTCTATTTCGAACGCGCGCTTCAGGGAACGCGTTTGCGCGCGGCGGCCGCAGCTGTGGCCGCCGCTTCGGCGCTGATATTCCTGCCGCTGGCGCTGCCGGTGTTGCCGGTCGACGGCCTGGTGGAGTACTCGCGCGCGCTGGGCCTGACGGGGCGGAACGGCAGCGCGCCGCGCTTGATACAGCCGCTGTTCGCCGAAGAATTCGGCTGGCGGGAGTTGACCGCCCGGGTCGCGGGCGTTTACGATGCGCTTCCGCCGCGCGTGCGTGCGCGTACCGCGATCTTCGCCGACACCTACGGCGACGCGGGCGCATTGGCGTTCTACGGTCCGCAATACGGTCTGCCCGACCCGATCAGCGCGCAGAACACGTTCTATCTGTGGGGACCGCGCGCCTATAACGGCCGGAGCTTGCTCATGGTGGGCGCGTCTCAAGCGGATCTCGTGCACAGCCTCTACCGGAAGATGACGCTCGTGGCAACGTATGCCGATCCGTACAAATGGGTCGTCGAAGGTCCGACGCCGATCTATTTGTGCAGCGATCCCATCGCGCCGCTGCCGCAGCTCTGGCCGCGGCTCAAATGGTATGGCGCCTAAAGCAACGTCCGCAGCGCTCTCGGCCGCGGAGGCTCGGCGTATCGTGCTGCATGCCCAAGGCTTCTACGCCGTTCCCAACGGCGCGAACCGGGAGGTTCTTCTCTCGGTGGCGCG
>DASRDE010000106.1:0-3159 GCA_035652755.1 Vulcanimicrobiaceae bacterium
TCCCGATGATGCAGCGCGGTTTCAATGCGACCTCACCGCAGATGCAGTGGGTTGTCGAAGGGTACGCGCTCTTTCTCTCCGCGTTTATTTTGCTGGGTGGAGCGCTGGGCGATAAAATCGGCCGCCGCCGAGTCTTCGTCGCGGGCGTGGTGGTCTTTACCGCGGCCTCGGCAGCCTGCGCGGTTGCGCAAACTATTCCGCAGCTGATTCTCTTCCGGTGCGCGCAAGGGTTCGGCGCCGCGTTCCTGACGCCCGGAAGTCTCTCGCTGATCAGCGCGGCGTATGCCGGCGAAGCGCGCGGACGCGCCATCGGCACCTGGTCCGCGTTCTCATTCATCACGACCGCGATCGGACCGTTGCTCGGAGGATGGCTAGCCCAGTCGCTCTCGTGGCGCTACGTGTTCTTGATTAACCTTCCGCTGGCCGCCGGCGTGTATCTCATCTCCCGCGCGCATATTGCCGAATCGCGGGATCCGCAGGCGCACGGCAAGCTCGACGTCGCCGGATCGCTGCTGGCGGTCACCGGGTTGGGTGCGCTCGTGTACGGCCTGATCGAAGTGCAGGCGCGGACGACACCGGCGGTTATCGGCGCTATCGTATTCGGCATCGCCGTTCTCCTGGTGTTCGTGTTTGCCGAAATGCGGGCCGAGTCGCCGATCATGCCGCTTGCGCTCTTCAAGTCCCGCCGCTTTTCGGTTGCAAATCTCTACACGCTGCTGCTCTATTCAGCGCTGGGCGGAAGCCTTTACTTCGTGCCGTTCTTTTTGATCAACGTGCACCGCTACACACCGTTCGAAGCCGGCGCCGCTCTGCTGCCGATGGTGCTGATCAGTTTCTCGCTTTCGCGCTTTGCCGGCGGCCTGGTCGCGCGCATCGGGCCGAAGATCCCTCTCGTGTTCGGCGCATTCGTGACCGCGATCGCGTTCTTGGCCTACGCGCGCATCGGCACGGGGGGAACCTACTGGACGACATTTTTCCCAGCCGTCGCGATCCTCGGTATCGGCGTCGTTTCGTTCGTAGCGCCGTTGACGACGACGGTGATGAATTCCGTAAGCACCGCGCACGCCGGTGCGGCGTCGGGCATCAACAACGCGGTCGCCAGAACCGCCGGCCTGGTGGCCATCGCCGTTTTCGGCATCGTACTCGCGTATGCGTTCAACGCGCACTTCAACCGCGCGATGTCGGCCGGGCACTTCACCGCCGCTACCCAACGCATGGCGGTTCGCTCGCGCGGCGTTCTGCTCTCTGCGCACATGCCGGCCGGTGTCCCCGACGCGGACCGAGCGCGGCTTTCGCGTGCGGTCGACGATTCGTTCACGGCCGGATTTCGCGCCGCCATGCTGCTCGGCGCGGCATTGTGCGCGGCTGCGGCACTCTGCGCGTTTGCATTTCGAAGCTGAGCAGAGCAACCGGCGAAGGCACGCTTGACCTACCCCAAGCGGCCGACCGTCCCTTCGCGAACCTTGTCGGCCCCGGCTGCGTTAAACAGGTAAAGCATCGCGGCCGGACGCTCGGCAGGTTTGTGGTACATGAAGATTCTTTTGCAGACGACGATCGAACGCTTCAACGGGGAGTGGGACGTCGCTAAGTTTTCGAAACTCGCGCAGGTTTTAGGCGACGACGGACACGTCGTCGTCTGCCGCAACCGCGAACCAGGCGATGACGGCAGCGATCCAGTGCTGTCGACGCTCGAAGATTCCGATTTCGATCAACTCTGGCTGATGGCGGTCGACCGCGGAAACGCGCTGTCGCCCAAGGACGTGCGCTCCATCCTGCGGTTCAGGGAGCGCGGCGGCGGCATCCTCACCGCTCGCGAAGACGAAAATATCGGCAGTTCGCTGCTCAATCTCGGTACGCTCGGCGCGGTCAACCACTTCAAAACGTACAACCGCACGCGCAGCACACGCTCGAAGACCGGTCTCCCGGGCCCTGCGTGGCGTCGCGTCGTCGCGCTCGAGCCCGTGCACGAAGTGCTTCGCAGCTCCAAATCACCGACCGGCGTTCTGGAATACTTGCCGGCACATCCGCACGACGGCGCTATCTCCGTGCCCGAGCACCTGCCGTACGCGCGCGCCATCGCTGCAACCGCCGCCGACGGCGAACAAGAGATGATCGATTTGGCCATCGCCATCGAAAACGAGCAGTCGATAGACGGCCACGCCTGCGGCCGCGCGATCGCGGTTTCCAGCATCCACCACTTCGCCGACCCCGATTGGGATATGATCCGCGATCCGGCGTCGCTCGAGGCGCATAAAGACTACGCGCGCAACATCGCGCGCTGGCTCAGCTGCTAAAATCCTCCACCGCGGCTTGCGCGTGCGCGAGCCAAAAATCGAACGACGCGCGCGCTTGCGCTTCGAGCATCTGATCGCCCTTGACGATCTCCCGGTAAATCTGCTGGCCTAGCGTCGATCGCTCGCCGTAGTTCGTGTCCATGACCACGTCTACCGAAAGCAAGTCGTAGGCGAGCTCTTCGGGCAGCCGCACTCCGGAAGGCAGCGTCGAGATCACGATTTCGGGCGGATCTTCCGGCCACACTTTGGCTTCGTACCGCTCGCAAATCTCTTGGACTTTCTGCTCGTCACGGCCCCAAACGTACGTGTACGCATCGGTGACGCGCAGATGTGTCAGGATCGCGCGCGCCGTCGCGCCCGTGCCCAGGACACCGATGCGCTCGAGTGCGACGGGCTGGCCGAGGATCGTTTCCAACGCGCTGACCGCACCGAGGCCGTCGGTATTGGTGCCGAGCACGCCGCGCCCGAAAAAGATCGTGTTGACCGCCTGCGCGAGCTCGGCTTCTTCATCGAGCTGGTCGCAGCAGACCAGTACTTCTTCTTTCAGCGGTGTCGTCACGTTGATGCCGGTATAGCCGTCCATGCGCATGCGCCGGATGACGTCGACCGCGTTGCCTTTGGGGACGCGAATGGCTACGTAACTGCCGTCGATGCCGGCTTCTTCCAGAAAAGCACGGTGGAGTCGAGGGCTCAGGCTATGCGAAACCGGGTCGCCGATGACGGCCAGCTTCATGCGCGGTTACCACTCACGGCGTTGCGGCAGCATCAAACGCTCGAAGAAGCGAAACATCATCGTGACGGCAAAATCTTTGGATTCGATCGGCTCGGTGAGAATCGTATAAAGGCCGCCGCAGCATTTTGCGCC
>DASRDE010000107.1:0-3497 GCA_035652755.1 Vulcanimicrobiaceae bacterium
GCCGCTGCGCTTCGCATGCTGTTCGGCGATCGCTACGCGCGCCGCTTCGCCATTCGGTTGTGGGACGGTACGCAAGTCGACGCTGCCGAAAGCGAGGCGTTTGTATTGAGCGTCAACCAAGCCGGCGCGTTGCGCACCGCGTTCACGCCGCCGCTCGATTTGAACGCCGGCCGAGCTTTTACCGCGGGTTTATTGGACGTCGAGGGTGACATGGAAGCGGCCGTCGACGAATTGCTTCACGCCGCGTCGCGCAAACGCACCCCCGCTGCAACCCTGCGGATCGCGGCCCTGCTGCGCCGCCTCCCGCCCGCGCCGCTGCCCAAGTTGCGCGAAGCGCGCCTAAAAGGCCGACGTCACTCGCTTGCGCGCGATCGCGCGGCGATTGGATTCCACTACGATCAACCGATCGAATTCTATCGCGCATTCCTCGATCGCGAGCTCGTCTATTCGTCGGCATATTTTGACGACGGCATCGAAAGGCTCGACGAGGCGCAGCGCGCAAAAATCGAACATTCGCTGCGCAAACTGCGCCTGTCCCGCGGCGAAAGGCTGCTGGATATCGGCTGCGGCTGGGGTGCGCTCGTGGTGCATGCCGCGCGCGAATTCGGCGCATACGCACTCGGCGTGACGCTGAGCGAATCGCAGTACGCCGAAGCGCAGCGTCGCATCGCCGATCTCGGCCTTTCCGGACGCGCGAGCGTCGAACTGTGGGACTACCGCCGCTTGCCCGCGACCACGTTCGACAAGATCGTCAGCATCGGCATGGTCGAACACGTCGGCCGCGCCAAGCTGCCCGAATACTTCAAGGTCGCGTACAATTTGCTCAAACCGGGCGGCTTGTTTTTGAACCACGGCATCGCAAGCGAAGATCTCGGCGGCGCTCCCTCGCGCTTCATGGATCGGTTCATCTTTCCGGACGGCGAGCTGGTCGATATCGCAGAATCGCTCGCTGTCGCGCATCGCGCCGGCTTCGAAGTGCGCGACGTCGAGAATCTGCGCGAACACTACGCGCGCACGCTGCGGATGTGGGTGGCCAACCTGCAAGCCCACCGCGCCGCCGCCGTTGCCGCCGCGGGTGAAGAGTCGTACCGCGCCTGGATGCTCTACATGGCCGGCAGCGCCCAGGGCTTCCGGTCGGGCCGCCTGGCCGTCTACCAGAGCCTGCTGGCCAAGCCCGGCCCGAACGGCCGCGTCGCCGTGCCCCCAACCCGCCGCGACCTCTACGCCCCTTGAAGATTGCAAGAATCGTGCTATATTAAAAGTATCAATGCGGGCTGCTAATACATCCGGTCGCGTGGCCGACGAGGTCCTGCGCGGTCCGGTCAAGAGCAAGACCGTCCTGCCCGTGCTTCTGCTGCACCTCTTAGAGGAACAGCCGGATCACGGCCTGGCTCTCATGCAGCGCATCGAGAGCCTGTGCGGCGGCCTGCTCGCCGTCAACACGAACACGGTGTATCCGCTCTTGCGCCGGCTGGAGGAACGCGGCTTCGTCACCGGCGAGTGGGAGCACCCGACCAAACGTTCGCGCCGCCTCTACCGCATCACACCCGCCGGACGCGAACGCCTCACCCGCATCAAAGCCAACATGTTGCCCTATTTGCAGATGCTATCGGATTCGGTGCAGCGCCTGCGGCGCGAGCTCTACGAAGACGAGATCGCCAGTTAAGCGGAAAGAGATCATCGATGAGTTATCAAGCGCCTTTGCGCGATATGCAGTTCGTGTTGCGCGAGCTCGCCGATCTAAACGGCGTCGCGCAGCTTCCGGGGTACGGCGAAACGGCCGACGTTGCCGATGCGATTCTCGAAGAAGCGGCGACCTTTGCATCCGAAGTGCTCGATCCGATCAATCATTCGGGCGACAAGGAAGGCTGCACGTGGCACGACGGCAACGTCACGACGCCCAAAGGTTTTAAAGAAGCGTACAAGCAGTTCGCCAACGCCGGCTGGATCGGTCTGCCCGTTCCCGAGGAATACGGCGGCCAAGGGTTGCCGTCGCTGATGCTTGGGCCGACGCTCGAGATGTGGAACGCCGCGAACATCGGTTTTGCCAACGGCCCGTTGCTCAACCAAGGTGCCATCGAAGCGATCGAACTCGTCGGCTCCGACGAGCAGAAAAAGCTGTACATTCCGCGGTTGGTCGACGGCACGTGGACGGGCACGATGTGTCTGACCGAGCCGCAAGCGGGTTCCGATCTCGCGCAGGTTCGCACCAAAGCCGTGCCCGATGGCGATCGCTATCGCCTGACCGGTCAGAAGATTTTCATCACGTTCGGCGAGCACGACATGGCCGAAAACATCGTTCACTTGGTTCTCGCGCGTCTTCCCGACGCACCCGAAGGCACCAAGGGCATCTCGATGTTCATCGTTCCGAAGTTTTTGGTGAACGCCGACGGTTCGCTCGGCGAGCGCAACGATATGGTCTGCGCGGGCATCGAGCACAAGATGGGCATCAACGGCAACCCCACCTGCACGATGAATCTTGGCGAGCGCGGCGGCGCGGTCGGCTATCTGGTCGGCCGGCCGAACGAAGGCCTCAAGTACATGTTCATCATGATGAATGCTGCGCGCTTCTCCGTGGGCGTGCAGGGCATGGCGATTGCCGATCGCGCGTATCAGGCCGCGCTGCAGTACGCCAAGGAGCGCGTGCAGTTCCGCGACGTCGCTTCACGTTCGCCCGAACCCAAGCGCATCATCGAACATCCCGACGTGCGCCGCATGCTCATGTCGATGAAATCGCAGATCGAAGCGATGCGCGCGCTTTCGTACGTCACGGCAGCTTCGCTGGACTTCGCGAACAAGCACCCGGACGAGAAGGTCCGCAAAGAACACAAGGCGTTCGTCGAGCTCATGATTCCAGTCGTTAAAGGCTGGTGCACCGAAACCGCGGTCGAGATCTGCTCGACTGCGCTCCAAGTGTTCGGCGGCGTCGGCTACGTCGAAGAGACCGGCATTGCACAGCAGTACCGCGACGTGCGCATCACGACGATTTACGAAGGGACAACCGGCATTCAGGCGCTGGATCTCGTGGGTCGCAAACTCGCGCAGGACATGGGCGCTACGGCAACCCGGGTGATCAAACAGATGCAGGAGGAAACCTCTGTCATCCTGAGCGGAGCGCGCTCCGCAGATGCGGAGCGAGCGCAGTCGAAGGACGAGCAGCTCACCGTCATAGCGGAGGCGCTCAACAAAGCAATCGCGGCACTGGCCGAAGCATCCCAATGGATCGGAATGACGGCGATGGGCGACCTGCGCAAAGCGGTGGCCTGCAGCGTGCCGTACTTGAAGCTGTGGGGCATCACGGCCGGCGGCTGGCAGATGGCGCGCGCGGCGCGCATCGCGGCCGAGAAAATCGCGGCAGGCGATGCGGAAAGCGATTTCTACCAAGCCAAACTCGCAACGGCCGCATTCTACGCGACGCACATCCTCAGTCAGAGCGCATGGCTGAAGATCGAAATCACGAAGGGCTCGGGCGACGTGATGACGCTGACGGAAGCGCA
>DASRDE010000108.1:0-9421 GCA_035652755.1 Vulcanimicrobiaceae bacterium
GTGTCGTCCACCATCCAATAACAATTTCCGCGGCTGTCGGTCGCGACGCCGAAGCCGACGCCTTGGCCGCCTTTGGGCACGAAGTTGATCGTGCGCGTCGGCGTTTTAGCACCGTTGAGATAGACTTCCACGTTCGCAGGGCCGTGGTTCGCGCCGAATTCATTCGAGACCACGACAAGCTTTTTCGCGGTGTTCACCGCGACGTCGATTGGGGCTGCGCCGGTGTCGGCGAGTGTGGACGTGGGGCCGGACGGTCCGCCTGTGGTCGATTTGTACGTGACGGCATCGGACGCGCTGACCAAGGCTTCATACCACGTCCCGGTAGCCGTTGCGAACCCGCCTAACGGCCGGCCCGGAGGGGTCAGCGTTTTCTTGTACGTCAGCGCGGTACCGCTGACAGTGTACGTCGCGCAGGTTCCGGTCGAAGCGGAGCAAGTGTACAGCCAGCTGCCGAAGCCGCTGGGCGCGAACGACTGGGAGACCGACGACGCAGCGAGCATCGGCAACGGAGCGGGCGCGGACCCAGGGGCGGAACATGCGCTTGCGAGCGCCACCGCAGCGAGAACCGCGATGCGCCAAACGGCCTTATTCATAAGAGACTCCTCCTCCATAGGGCTGCCTGTTGACATCGTAGCCGGGCGCGGGCGCGGCAGCAGTGGGGGAAACCCTACTCTTTTGGCCTGGTTATTGAGGCGGGAGGCTTTTTTCGTGCGTGTACGTGAGGACGACCCCGCAATTGCCGCGTCGGACGTTCGCCTGGAGGGGGCGGGCTTCGGCGAGTCGATTCGCGCGTATGCGGCAAGGCCGCGCGAGGCTCGGGCGGATACGCCGGGCATCGTGGTCGTGCACCATTTATGGGGCGTCGATACGCAGATTCGCGACGTCGTGCGACGATTTGCCAAGGAGGGCTTTATCGCGATCGCTCCCGCGCTCTATTCGCGATTCGATGCGCCGTGCGGCGACGGCGCGACGGACAACACGCCCTTCTTACCGATTGCGCAGGAGATGGCCGACCGGCACGCTTACGCGGGTGATATTACGGCGGCACGCGAGTGGCTGCGCGCGCAGAGTGCGCGTGGCAAGGTTGGGATCTTGGGTTTTTGTCTGGGCGGCACACTGGTGTTCGAGCAGCTCATCGATTCGCACGACTTTGACGCTGCGGTGGTGTTTTACGGAGACCCGAACGCCGGCGCTGCTGCGCGTATTACGACGCCGCTGCTGGGCATTTTCGGAGAGTTGGACACGATTATCGCGATCCAAGACGCGCAAAAGCTGTTCGCCGAGATTCGCGCTCCGCACGATTTACGGATCTACGCGAACGCGGGGCACGCGTTCTTCGACGACACGCGAGTACGATACGTTCCGGATGCAGCCAATGATGCGTGGCAGCGCACGCTGACGTGGTTTGAGGAGCGTCTCAAGAGCCGTCGTTTTGCGGCGCCGTGACGGCGATGTCGAAATGGAGGACGTCCTCTCGAGCGCCGAGCTTTTCGTAGAGCGCGATGGCCGCGTCATCGCCGAGATCGGCTTGAACGAAGATCACGTAGGCGCCGAGTTCGTGCGCGATATCCTTCAGCCGGCCGATGAGCGCGGTCGCGATTCCGAGCCGGCGATGCTCCTGCGCGACCGCAAGGTCGTAGATATACACTTCGCGGCGCGCTTGTTCGAGCTTGTCGAGCACGTACGCCGTCAGCCCGCCGACGACCACGCCCGAGTCGAGCGCAACGAGCGCGATATGGTTGGAGTTGCCGAGCCAGGCCTCCAGGTACTCGTCGCTCGGCGCGCCCGGCGCATACGTTTCCGGTTCGAAAAATGCTCGTCCGAAGACGGCATTTAGCTCGCGCGCGCGTGCAGCGTCGCCTCGTTGAAGCAGGCGCACTTCGCCCTCATGAGCCATGCGTTGTCCCATCTCGCTCGCCAGTCGAATGTGCCGCTTCCAGCGAGGACATCCGTTCGCTGATGAACCGGCGCTCGGTTTCTTGCGCTGTAAGGGCAAGGGCTTGCGCGTATGCGGCGCGCGCGTTGTCGATTTGACCGAGGCGCCGGTACAAATCCGCGCGAGCGGCGTGGGCAAAGCGGTATTCGGCGAGCTCGCGGCGGGAGACGATCTCGTCCATAAGCGCAAGGCCGGCGGCGGGGCCGTCACGCATTGCGACCGCGGCAGCGCGATTGAGCTCGATAATGGGTGAAGGTTCGATCTTCAGCAGCGCATCGTACAACTGCACGATGCGGTTCCAATCCGTTTCTTGCGCGGATGGGGCGAGAGCGTGGACTTGCGCGATGGCTGCTTCGCAGACGTATCGGCCCATCGGTCCGGCAGCGAGCGCGCGATTGAGGAAGTCTTGGCCTTGTGCGATTTCGGCCGCGTTCCACTTCGAGCGGTCTTGGTCGCTGAGCAGGATCACGTCGCCGGCGGGCGTGGTGCGTGCGTTGCGGCGCGAGTGCGCGAACAGCATCAGCGCGAGCAGGCCATAGACTTCGGCATCGAGCAAGATTTCGGCGATCAGCGTTGCAAGGCGGATCGCTTCGCCGCACAAGTCGACGCGTACTAGTGATGAGCCCGACGAGGCTTCGTAGCCTTCATTAAAGAGCAGATAGATCACGTGCAGCACGCCGCGCAATCGTTGGGGGAGGTCGACGGGCGCAGGGAGTTCGTAGGCAATGCCGGACGCGCGGATCTTCGCTTTGGCCCTGACGATGCGCTGCGCGATTGCGGAGGGTTTGGAAACGAAGGCTTGCGCGATTTCCTCGGTCGTTAGTCCGCAGGCTTCGCGCAGCGTCAGCGCGATTTGCGCATCGAGCGAGAGCGAGGGGTGGCAGCACAGGAAAATCAGACGCAGGTCGTCGTCCGCGATGTATTCGAGGTCGACATTCATCTCTTCGCTCACTTTCGATTCGCGCGCCAGGCGTTTCAGCGAGGCGTCATAGCGCGCGCGCCGGCGCACCGTGTCGATGGCGCCGAACCGCCCCGCCGAGATGAGCCACGAACGCGGATTGCGCGGCACGCCCTCACGCGGCCACTGCTCCGCCGCTGCGAGAAACGCTTCGTGCAGCGCGTCTTCCGCCAACTCGAAGTCCCCCAGCAGACGGATCAGCGTCGCCAGTACGTGGCGCGATTCGGCGGCGTAGATCGACTCGAGGTTAGATTGGGGCATTAATGCTCGTCCTTCGACTGCGCTATGGCACGCTTCCCGTGCCTTAGGCTCCGCTCAGGATGACACAAAACGCCATCCTTATAACTGCAGCGTTCGCGAAGCGAACGCATCCGCTCGTCCTTCGACTGCGTGCGCTACGCGCCGCTCCGCTCGTCCTTCGACTGCGTAGGCCGCGCACGAGGTGCGCGGCGTAGCTCCGCTCAGGATGACACAGAACGTCCTTCGACTGCGCTATGGCACGCTTCCCGTGCCGTAGGCTCCGCTCAGGATGACACAAAATGCCATCCTTATAACTGCAGCGTTCGCGAAGCGAACGCATCCGATCGTCCTTCGACTGCGTAGGCCGCGCACGAGGTGCGCGGCGTAACTCCGCTCAGGATGACACAAAAGTCCTTCGACTGCGTGCGCTACGCGCCGCTCCGCTCGTCCTTCGACTGCGCTATGGCACGCTTCGCGTGCCGTAGGCTCCGCTCAGGATGACACAAGCTTAGATGGTAATCGCCGAAGCGAAACCATGTTCGGCGCGCAACGTTGCAAAATCCGGGTCGGCGCGAAGCCGCGCAATGCTGTAGAAGTCCAGCGTTGTAGCGTTGCGGCGAAGAACTCGCATGGCATCAGCCGGCTTCCCGACCGCGGCGTCGGCCATGGCCAGCGCAATGGGGTCGGGCTGCCGTACTTCGCTACGTTCGATCAGCTGCAGGTCTGAAAGAGCGGCGCGCATCTTGTGCTGACGCACCTCGATCGTTACGCGCACAGCTAACGCGCTCGGTTCGTCAGGATAAAGGTCGAGGCAGAGGTTCACGAAATGCATTGCCTGCTTGTCTAGCCCCCTCAGATGATAGGCACGTGCAAGCCAAAAGCGCGTGAAGCCGGGATGATTGCCCAAATCCATCGCTTGCGAGAGGATCTTCGTTGCACCCTCGTATTGATGGTCGAAAACGAGCCACTCGCCAAAGGAGCCGACCGCGGAACCCGACGTGGGCGCGATTTGACTAGCGGCACGAAAATCGCGTCCGGCTCCTTCGAAGTCGCCCAAAGCGAGCCGCAATTTCGCTCGCCATATGCGCGGCGACTCCGCCGCCGGATCGGTGGAAACGGCGGCATCGAAATCGCGGCGCGCGACATCCGCACGGCGATCGCGCACGGCGGCGACAATGCCCAGTGCGGTCAGCGCATTGCTTTCCTTCGGATCCCGCTGCAGCGCTGCGTTCGCCGATTCTCGCGCGGACTGGAAAGCGCGTGCACGTTCGTCTCCGGTTTCATCGAGTGCGTGTTTTGCGTCAACGATAGCAATGCCGCCGTACCCTCGCGCATCGTCGGGAGCCCTTGCAACGACCGACCGGTAATAATCGCGTGCGCGGCCCAGGTGGTTCGGCCCCTCAGTGTCTGCGTAGTAGCCGGCTATGGAAAGGTCGCGCGCGATTGCCGCGCCGGCTGAGGACGCACTTTGATGCTGCACGAGGGCAATCAATGCCAGCGCAGCAGCAAGCCCGCTCGCGAAGAGGAGTCGACGGCGGCTGCGCGCGGGTGACGCTTGAACGCCGGCGACGACGAGGCGATAACCGCGACGCGGGACGTTCTCGATCGCGATGCGCGGGTCGCGCCGAAGCACGCGGCGCAGCACGTACATCTGCTGGTTCAAATTGCGCTCTTCGACGGGTTGGTCGCCCCAAAGCGCTTCGCGCATCGCTGCGGAGGCGACCAGCTCGCCGCTCGCACTCAATAGGACAGCGAGCATCTTCGCGGGGAGCGGCGCCAGCGGCACGAGCTCGGGCCCGTCATACAGCACGAGGCGCTGCGGATCGAAGCGTAGGCGTCCAAGTGCTGCTGTACCCGGCATGGTCCGAATGTTCATCGAATCGTCATCTGTGACATTTTGACGCGCGATGACTCGCCGTTGAGCGAAGCCGATACTCGCGCCCCTCTACATTTTAAGCCATGCGAAGCCTTTTTGGTTCGGCTCTGTGCCCGATTTTTGCCCTGTGCCTGTGGTCGAACGCGGGTGCGGTCTCGACCGGGACGGGGATCGTTTCGGTTCGGGCACCCCACCCGCTCGTCGCCGACCCGCTTATGCGCGATCCGGCATGGGCATCGGGTGAAGTGCAGACGGGCGTTTTTTGGAACCTCACCAAACGGCGGCCGGCGCAGTTCCGCACACGCGTCTATCTGCTCTATGACGATCGTCATCTGTACGTCGGTTTCCATGCCGAGCAGCCCGGCGTTCCCGTGCTCGCCGGGCAGACCACGAATAACCTCGGCTTTGGGTTAGACGATCTGGTCGGGGTAGCGATCGACACCGGCGCGGACGGCAACCACGTCTACTTCTTCGAGACGACGCCGGGCGGCGTACGGTACCAGCAGTCGCTGGAGAACGTGCGGTATTCGGCCCGATGGGAAAGCGCCGCGCGCGTCGACGGACCCTCTTGGAACGCCGTGCTGATCGTTCCGCTCGACGTGATGCGCATTCCGCCCGGCTCGCATCGCACGTGGCGGATCAACTTTATTCGATCGATTGCGGCCTTGGGCGAACACTACACGTGGGCCTACGACGGGTTGATGCTCGACGCGCCGGCAGGCCAAGGCTGGCCGGCTTTCGGCGACGCGCGGTTCTGGCCATCGATCGCTCTCGACCGCCTGCGCGCGCCGGACCCGTTTCGCCTGAAACCGCGGGTCGAGATCTACGGCCTTGCGAGTGCCGGTGGAGATCGGAGTCAGTTTCAACTCGCGAATGGGACCTTCGGGCCGCAAAGCGCGCGTCCGCTCGGTGTCGACTTCACGATACCGGTGACAAGCACGATTAACGCCGTCGGTACGCTCAACCCGGATTTTTCAAACGTCGAGGTCGACCAACAAACGATTGCTCCGCAAGAGTTTGCGCGCCAATTGCAAGAGTATCGCCCGTTCTTCGCGCAGGGAGCCAACTTCTTAAGCCCGGGGCTGGGATTTTCCAGCCCGACGAGTCCCAATAACGTCATCTTCTACTCGCCGCGAATCGGGCCGTTCGACCGGGGCGGAAAGATCGAAGGCACCTTCGGGTTACAATCGTTCGGCGTGCTCTCCGTTCGCGGCTTCGACCAGACGACCGGGAATACGTTCGACGACCTGGCGTACGGCTACGAACACAGGTTGCCGGACCGATCGTTTTACTATTGGGCCAACGGCGTTCTGGCGCATCACAGCATCGCCGGAGACGACTCGACGGCCGACATCGGTGTGTCGGGACAGAATCTCAAGAGCGGATTCACGTGGGGTACGAGCCAAACGCTCGAGCGCGGCAGCTGGATTCCGTTCACGGGCGCGGCTCATGCGAGCCTGCAGTACGTCGCCGTGAACAAGCCCAACCTGCAGGCGGCGGTCGGCTACAACGACCTGAGCCCGAACTACAATCCGATCGACGGGCTGACGTTCAATTCGGACATTCACGGTTTTCAAGGCTTCTTCCAACCTTCGGGGTCGGCAAGGTGGGCGAAGAATTACAGTTTCATGCTGAACGTCGACCGCTGGTTCGACCGCTCCGGCGCGATTCACGAGGCGGACGTGCTCGCGCAGGTTTCCGCAGTCTTCAACAACGGGTTTTCCATCAACGCGCTGGGGCCGAGCGCGAGCATCTTGCGCAGCTACGATGTGCCGGCGAATCCGGATTGCACCGGACCCAGCAGCGGTACGACGTTCTTCACCGGCTATCCCTGCTACCGCAATGGCTACGATCGGCGGTTTAACTTGTTCCAAAGCGCGTTCGGCTATAAAGACGGCACGCCGCGTCCGCTCGACGTTTCGTTCGCCTTCGGCCCATTTGGTGACAGCGACGTGCACGTGTTCTCGCTAACGACGTCGCGGCCCCTGGGCCACTACTCAGTCGGCCTCGAATACGACGGCACATGGGAGCGTTCGCTAGCGACGGGAGTGCTCACGTCGCAGTGGCTGCGTCGTATCTCGCTGAACGAATCGTTAGGTCACGAGTCGAATCTTTCGCTGTCGATACGTTCGATCAACGGCTTGGGCGGATTCGCACCGCAAACCGGAACAAATCTTGCAATCGGTTATCATCGGCGCTTCACGAGCGGCAATGAGTTGTTCGCCGACTACGGCACGCCGTCGGCCTATTCGACCTTGCGGCGGTTCATCGTCAAGTACGTGCTTCGCACCGGCGGTGACGCCGGAACCTAGCCGCGCCGCGATGTCCGAAACGACTATTGCGGCTTCGGAATCTCGCGAATTGGGCGGATCTCGATCGAATCCCAGCGGGCCGCCGGGTGGTCGCCGGCGATGCGGATCGCTTCGTTCAGATCGCGCGCCTCGATGATGAACAGGCCGCCCAAATGTTCCTTAATCTCCGCGAATGGGCCGTCGGTCATCGAGAGCTTTCCGTCGCGCCGCCGGACCGTGGTAGCCGTTTCCGCATCCTCGAGAGCCTCGAGGGCGACCAGCCGGCCCGCCCGGTGGAGCTCTTGATGGTAAGCGATGCTATCGTCGTAGAGTCGCTGCCCTTCCCCCTCGGGGAGCGGCTCGTCGTCACCGAAAATAAAGCAGGCGTATTTCATTTGTCGACCTCCTTGCGCTGTTGTCGATTTTAGGCTCGGGAAATCGACCAGGAGTATGTGCCTGGAATGCATCCCCGCAGTGGCTCCCCTGGTCGCAGACGCCGTTTCGGCGCCCCGGCCCGCGCTGCTGCTCGTCAAGGCGTATTTCGGCGCCCTATTTTCACCCGCTATGAAAGGAACGCAGAATGGTGACCCATCCCAAGATCGCAACGCGCGAAGAATGGCTGGCCGCCCGCCTGGACTTGCTCAAAGCGGAAAAAGAGCTCACGCACCGCAGCGACGAGGTGGCGCGGCGCCGGATGGAACTGCCCTGGGTTCGGATCGACAAGGAGTACCGGTTCGAGACCGACGCGGGGCCGGCATCGCTTGCCGACCTGTTTAAAGGCCGCTCGCAGCTGCTGATCTATCATTTCATGTTCGGACCGGACTACAACGCGGGATGCCCGTCGTGCTCGTCGATCGCGGACGGCTTCAACGGCATCGTGCCGCACCTGGAGCATCACGACGTCGCATTCAGCGCCGTCTCACGCGCGCCGCTGGCGAAGCTGCAAGCGTTCAAGAAGCGCATGGGGTGGAGCTTTCCGTGGGCATCGTCGTCGGACAGTGATTTTAATTTCCAATTCAATGTTTCGTACACGCAAGAGCAGATGGCTTCGGGCGACGTCGAATACAATTTTCAGCGCATCGACCTGCAGCCGGCCGGCGACCCGAACACCGAATACGAACATAAGTGGTCAACGCGCTTTGCCGCGATGGCCGGAACCGATCGGCCGCACTTTTCCGAAGAGGGGCCCGGCATGAGCGCGTTCGTGCTGGAAAACGGCGTCGTCTACCACACTTATTCGACGTACGCGCGCGGACTCGACGGGCTATGGAACATGTACCAGTGGCTCGATCGCGCGCCGCGCGGCCGCAACGAAAGCTTCGACGACGAGCCCTGGCTCAAGCACCACGATCGCTACGGCGTGCAGTAACTTCGCTGAGCCCGCGAGGGGGAATCGGCGCAGCGGGCGTGCGACTTTTCCTCCTGCATCGCGATTGGGGACCTCGTAAGATGAGCTGATGCTCGCCTCGGGCTCTGCGACGCTTCGCGACTTTTCGATTGACGGCCGCCGGTTGGCACTGCTCAGCGGGCTGGCGGTCGTCGTCGGTCTTGCGGGTGCGCTGCTGGCAAAGACGCTGCTTCTTCTTATCGGGGCCATCACGCACGTGGCATACACGGGACGCCTGGGCGCGGGGCTCGTGCAGCCGGATCCGCGGCACTGGGGACCCGCGGCGATACTCATTCCTGCGCTGGGCGGACTGGCGGTGGGGTTGATTGCGCGCTTCGGCACCGATAAAATTCGCGGCCACGGCATCCCCGAAGCGATTCAATCGATTCTCGAGCGCGACAGCATCATTCAAGCGCGCGTTGCGCTGTGGAAGCCGATTGCATCGGCGATCGCGATTGGGACGGGAAGTCCGTTCGGCGCGGAAGGCCCGATTATTATGACCGGCGGCGCGTTCGGTTCGCTTTTCGCGCAGTATCTGCATTTGTCGTCGTTCGAACGGCGCACGCTGCTGGTTGCGGGTGCGGCGGCGGGCATGTCGGCGACGTTCGGCGCGCCCATCGCATCGGTACTCATTGCGGTCGAGCTCTTGCTTTTCGAATGGCGCCCGCGCAGCTTCATTCCCGTGACCGTGGCGGCGTTTGTCGCCGAATCGATGCGCTTGGTGCTAATCGGG
>DASRDE010000109.1:0-5501 GCA_035652755.1 Vulcanimicrobiaceae bacterium
GATGGGGTTGCCGGTAGCCTTCAGGATCGTGTGATAGTTCTTGTTCTTGGTCACGAGTTTCCAGAACTCGGCGCGCTGGAATCCGTCGGTAACCTGCGTCGAGCCGACGCTGATGCCGTTCGACTTGAGCGGAACGTTCACGAAGTTCGGGCCTTTGAAGAAACGGTCTTGCACAGAGACAGTGTCGTTGCAGCCGGGCTTCGTGGGATCGAGCACGATGCCGCCCGGGAAGTGCACCCGCAGCGTGATCGGCACGAACGTGATCGTCGTGGTGGTGTTGCTCGTGTGCGGATCTGCACCGACGATGTTGTACGTGTACGTACCGTGATCGAGCGGCGACTTCACCTTACCGGTGAAGAACGGGATCGTGGAATTGGCGCGCGCTTGCGCGTCGAGCGACGCGAAGTCGACGTTGCGCGCCGGAAGTATGGTGAAGTACGGATGCAGGGCCGAGCCGCCGGTATGTACCGACTGGCCGGTCGAACCGCCGTTGCTGGGCAGGCTTTGAACCGCGCCCTGACCGCCGCAAGCCGCAAGGATCGACGAAACGACCAGCAGCGCGGCGATTCTAGTGAATCTATGCACGAAAAGTCCCCTCCACAAAAAATATGGATTCTGGTGAGTGCATCCGACTTTGGTAGCGGGCAGTGCTGTCCTCTCGAATACCCGTAGTAACTTTACACTACGGCCAAATGCCCTATATGAAAAAGGGCCTCGCGCATCGGCGAGGCCCCGGTTTCTCTCGGAGAGTGCCTAGGTTATTGCACGCAGCCGTTCGCGTTGTCGCTCCACAGGGGCTGCGTCGGGAACGTACCGGTCGAGAAGCCGGTGTTCTGCAGGCCTTGCCAAGCGCACAGGTCGCCGATTTCGTTTCCGCTCGAGTCCGTCCACCCGGAGCTCGGCTGCGGATCGGTTTCGGTCTCCGCTTCCTCGTGGCCGCCGACGATCGTCACGCCGTCGTTCGTACCGGGATAATTGACCGAACCGGCGCCGCAGTTGGCTCCGCCATCGGGCATGTACGGCTGGTTCGTGAACGAGATCGTGCCCTGCGTACCGGACTCGGCGCTGTGCCAGGCGCACCATTGCGTCGCGAATCCGGACGGATCGTGACCCTGTTCGATGGCGACGATATAGTTCGCATCGGTGCCGGCGAAACCGAAGTGGCTGACTGCGCGCTTAGCTTCGCTGCCGACCGCGCTGCTGCTCGGACGGCTGGGCACGTACGACGTGTCGATCCACGTTCCGGCGAGCGTGGCGTCGTTGTTGATGTTCTGAACGTTGTCGGAGTATTGCGAGACGGTGCCGTTCCATTGGCTTCCGTTCAATCCCGACATAAACGAGTTGAGCGTCTTGTAGACGGAGTTGCTCGTGTTCCATTTGCTTCCCCAATAGACGATATAGATCTTGGGGTTGTGCTGAACGGGGCCGCCGTTCCAATTCAGAACGCCGGATACCATATACTGGAGTTTGGACATCGTCCGGGCGCCGGGCCGAATCGAATTCGCGACCGCGCGCGTAGGAACCAGGTGCAGCGTGAGGCCTTCGTCCTGAATGACCGGTTTGAAGGCCGGTGCGGCGGGCAGCGAATTCCCCGAATGTGCGATTGACTGCGGTGCCGTTTGGACCGGAGCGTTCGTACCGGCTCCCGAGCACGCAGACAATAATCCGGCGATAGCAGTTAAAGCCGCAATCCTACTGAGTTTTTGCACGTATGACCCTCCACAGTGCTGTGCAAGCAGTGAGATGGGCCGGACTTTTGTCGCCTTGGATGGTGCCATCCTACGTGCACTGGTCCGAAAGATGACCGTTTGCCCGAAAGTCCTAACGGTTTTGTCGGATGTCTAGACGAGGACGACTCGTCCGGTCTCCAGTTCGTACACCCCGCCCGCGACCTCGATCTCGCCTTTGGCCGCCGCCTCGGCCAAAATGGGCGTCGACGTGCGCAGGCGCCGGACGTTGAGCCTGACGTTCTCGATGACCGAGTTGCGCCACCACTCGCCGTGCTCGTGCCGCGCCTGCTCGGCCGCCGGCACGATCGGGTGCACGAGCGCGTCCATGTGGCCCGGCAGCGGTTTCCCGGTTTCTACGAAGTCCATTGCGGCCTTGACCGCGCCGCATTTCGTGTGTCCCAGAACCAGGATGAGCGGCGACTTGAGCACCGCGGTCGCGTACTCGATCGACCCGAGCGCCGCCTCGCTGACGAAATTGCCGGCGAGACGAACGACGAAGATGTCGCCCGGATCGTGATCGAAGACGGTCTCGACCGGCACCCGCGAATCGGCGCAGCCCAGCACGGTCGCGAACGGGTGCTGACCGCTCGCCAGCTTGGTCACCGCGGCAAGCGATGCGCGCGCGCGGGTCCTCCCGGCGACGAATCGGGCGTTTCCGTCCATGAGGTTTTTAAGAGCGGCTTGTGCAGACATCGGCGGTGCTTCGTTTGCGCTTTTGGCGGCGGAGGGTAGCAGTGCGCCGGCGACCGCGCCGGCGGCGGTGTAGAGAAACGCTCGACGGTTCGTCATGAAGCCCTTTCTCCTTTTTGTCGGGGGAGAGAGCAGGGCATTGCCTCCAGGCGGCGGCCTTGTCCTTGCGCCGGGGCCGGGGCCTCTGCTATGATGTCCGACGGCTCCGAAGACCGCGGCCGGGCCCCCAGGCCCTCAATAGAGATGCGCAAGCATCGACGGCTGCCGAGGACGTGAATCAGTGTATCCCGAGCGGCAGCTCTGGGCCTGCGATGAACGCGTTCCTCCGGTGCGGAGGGGCGCATTTTTGTTTTACGGAGCGTCAAGTGCCAACCGCAAAAAAATCAGACGCGATCGGTGAACTCAAAGATCGTCTCGCGCAAGCGGGCAATTTGTTCTTCACCAACTATGCGGGTTTGACCGTCGAGGAGATCACGCGCCTGCGCGGCGAGCTCCGCAAGGACGGCAGCACGTATGCGGTCGCAAAAAATACGCTGTTCTCGATCGCTGCCGGCGAAGATCTCGCTAAACAGCTCGAGCAGTACCTGCACGGTCCGACGGCGATCGTATTTGCCGGAACCGATCCGGTCGCGCCCGCCAAGGCTCTAAAGAAATTTTCGGACGACGTCAAGTCGATCGAAGTGAAAGCGGCTTACATCGAAGGCCGCGTCGTCGGTGCGGATCAAGTCAAAGCCTTGGCCGCGTTGCCGTCGCGCGAAGAACTGATCGCCAAAATGGTCGGTTCGATCGCAAGCCCGCTGCGCGGTCTGGTCACCGTGCTGTCCGGGAACCAAAGCGGACTCGTCCGCGTCCTCAACTCCATCCGCGAGAAAAAAGAAGCCGCGGGTTCGAACGCTTAAAGGAGAGACTCACGTATCATGGCAGTTGCCGAAATCATCGATTCGATCGATAAACTCACCGTGCTCGAGCTCGCGGATCTGGTCAAGCAGCTCGAAGAGAAGTACGGCGTCAGCGCCGCCGCTCCGGCGATGATGATGGCCGCTCCGGGCGCAGGCGGCGGAGCAGCCGCACCGGCTGCGGAGAAGACGGAATTCGACGTCATCCTCACCAGCGCCGGCGCCGAGAAGATCAAGGTCATCAAGGCCGTGCGCGAGATCACGAGCCTGGGCTTGACCGAAGCCAAGACCTTCGTCGAGAGCGCGCCCAAGCCGGTCAAGGAAGGCGTGAGCAAAGACGAGGCCGAGGCCGTCAAGAAGAAGCTCGAAGAAGCCGGCGCGTCGGTCGAAGTCAAGTAAGCTCGGCTCGAGCAAGAAAAGGGGAGTGTGCCTCGCGGCACGCTCCCTTTTTATTTTATAGTGCTATACTTTCGGCAGGGTGGGTCCGGAAGGGTCTTTCTGATCGGACTAATCGGAGGTGCTAAAATATGCGCAGATTCTCGATTTCCTTCGCGGCCCTGATCTTCGCGTGCGCTGCCGTGACTCAAGCAGCCGACTCGCCGACCATCGTCATGCCCTCGCAGCTGAAGTGGAGCGGAGCCGGTTTGCCCGCCGGCATGTGGATGGCCACCGTCGCCGGAAACCCGAACGGCACCGGGGTCTACGTCGTTCGTATCAAGATGAACTCGGGCGCGAAGTTCCCGCCGCACACGCACGGGAAGACGGAGCGCGTCACCGTTCTCCAAGGCACGCTCATGGCCGGAATCGGCTCGAAATGGGACGCTTCAAAGATGATGGCGCTGCCGGCCGGTACGTACGTGATCATGCCCGCCGGCGTTCCTCACTACGTGATGGCAAAGGGAATTGTCGTTATTCAAGTCTCGGGACAAGGTCCGTCCACCACGAACATGCTCGGCGGAGGGCATATGAGCATGTAGCATAGGCGTTCGCCGTGCTAACGAGAAACGGGCCTTCGAGCCCGTTTCTTTTTTCAGGGGAGCCGATGCATTCTGCCGCGCAACCGCCGGTTGCCACGACCGCGCTGATCTACGTCGTCGTCATCGCGCTCTTCGTTTGGCGGATGATGCGCCCGGCTCGCGTGAGCGTCGCGCGGATCTGGAGCCGGCCGATCATCCTCGTCCTTATTACTGCCGTGGTCATCTGGGCCGAACAAGTCGCTTCGCCGTCGGCGCCCTCGCTGGTCGCGGCGGTGACGCTCGCCGGAGTCCTTGCCGGCGTGCCCTTGGGCATCGTTCGCGGACGCCACAGCGACGTGCGCGCAACCGATCGGCCCGGCGTGTATTACGTGCATTCTTCGCCCTTGGTCGTCATCGTATGGCTCGTTGCGCTTCTCGCGCGGGCCGCGATCCGGTACGCGATGCCCCAAGCGTCGCACGTGGCCGTGATTTGGAGCTTTGGCCTGCTGGGCTTTGCGGCGTCGGCTATCGCCGTTTCCGCGTATTTGGTTCACCAGAAGCTGATCGCGGTGCAACAAGGCTCCGCGGCGCAAGTAAGCAAAGCCGGAGGTACCTAATGCAGCAGCCCGCACGTCGTTCAAACATCCCCGTCTATATCGCGCTGGCCGTTCTTGCAGCGATCCTCCTTTGGACCGTTTCGGCATACAATGGGCTTGTGGCCGCCGATCAAGCGGTTCAGGCGCAGTGGGGACAGGTGCAAAACGTCTATCAGCGCCGCGCCGACCTCGTGCCCAACCTCGTCGCCACCGTCAAGGGCGCGGCCAACTTCGAGAAGAGCACGTATATCGCCGTTACGCAAGCGCGCGCATCCGTCGGACAGCTCCCGCCGGACGTGCTCAAGAACGCAACCAACGATCAGGCCGCCCTCAATCAATTCGCCCGCGCGCAGGATAACTTGGGCAGCGCGCTCTCGCGGCTGCTGGTGGTCGTCGAAAACTATCCGCAGCTCAAGGCGAACGAGAATTTCTTGACGCTCCAATCGCAACTCGAAGGAACGGAGAACCGCATTGCCGTGGAGCGGCGCAGATATAACGAGCTCGCCCAGGCTTTCAACACACGGCGCAATACGTTTCCTACTGTCATGGCCGCGGGTATGTTCGGCGATCGTTTCAAGAACAAGGCGTACTTTCAGGCCGCCCCGGGAGCTCAAAGCGCGCCGCAAGTAAACT
>DASRDE010000110.1:0-9541 GCA_035652755.1 Vulcanimicrobiaceae bacterium
TTTTCGACGAAGTGATCGCGTGGCTGCGCTTGGGCCTGCGCGGCGCGCAAGGCCGCGTCGGCATCACGCCAGATATGACGGCGATCGGAAAGATTATGGGCGGAGGCTTTCCGATTGCGGCTTTCGGCGGGCGTGAAGACGTGATGAACGTCCTCGCCCCCAACGGTGCCGCGTTTACCGGCGGCACGCACGCGGGAAACCCATTTGCCGTTGCCATGGCACACCGCGTGCTGGACCTTCTGGAAGCGCATCCCGAATACTACGATTCGATGCGCACGCTCGCTACGCGCCTGGCGGGCGGTATCCGCGAGGTGTTCGAGCGGCGCGCACTACCGTACGCCGTCGTGCAGCACGAGTCGATCGTCGATTTCAAGTTTCGCGCAGGGCCGCCCAACCGCAATTACGACGATGCTCTTGGGGCCGACAAGGCACGCTACGCGGCGTACTATCACGCGATGCGCGCGCGGGGCATCTTGCTCGCGCCCTCGCAAAACGAAGTGATGTTCCTTTCGACCGCGCACAGCGAGCGCGACGTCGACGAGACCATCGCCGCGATTGAAAGCTCGCTGGACGAGATCGAGGCGGCATGACGCGCTGGTCGCGGCGATCCTTCGTGACGGCCGCAGCGGCGTGCGCCCTGGCCCCGCGGCGGCTGCGGGCCGCGCAGTTCCCGCCGATGCCCCCGCCCGCGCGCGTCGCCGAACAGGTTCGCGGCGAGTTCGTGCATGCATGGGACGCCTATAAACGCTTTGCGTGGGGATTCGACGAGGTCGCACCCATCGCGGGTAAGCCAAAGGATTTCTTCATCGACGGGCATTCGTTCGGGCTGTCGATCATCGAGGCGTTGGACACGCTGTACATCATGCAGCTCGACGACGAGCTCGACGCCTGCGTGAAGTGGCTTCGTTCCCATTTGAATTTCGACGTCGACGGAAAAGTGCAAATGTTCGAAGCCGTGATTCGTATGGTTGCCGGCCTTATCGCCGGCTACTACGCGACCGGCGAACGGTTTATGCTCGACGGCGCGCGGGATTTGGCCGATCGGCTGCTGCCGTGCTTCACGAAGTCCCCGAGCGGTGCGCCGTACCGCTTTGCGAATCTAAAAACCGGTGCGGTCAGCGACCCGCAGTCCAACCTGGCCGAGATCGGTTAGAATATCCTGGAATTCGGCGACCTCTCCAGGCTCACCGGCGACCCCAAATACCTCAACGCGTCCATGCGCGCATATCAAGCGGTGATGCGCAAGCGCTCGGCGCTCGATCTGCTCGGAACGAATTTCGACGTCGAGAAGGGCGAATTCTCGGGAACCGACGACGTCGCACCCGACGAGCCGGTCGATTCGTTTTACGAATACCTGTGGGGCGGATGGCAGATGCTCGGCAACGCGCAAACGCGCGACTGGTACCGGTTGCTGACCGATGCGATCCTGAAATACAAGCCGCAGCGCATCGGCGGCCGCCTGTGGTTTCGCACCGTCGATTACGTCACCGGCGAAAAAACCGCGGACACGACGAGCTCGGAGCTGGCCGCGTTCTATGCAGAACTGGTCGCCAAGGGCGGCGATCGCGCGGCTGGCGAGGCTTTCTATGACTCTTGGACCGCCGTGCTCGACAAGTACGGCGTCATCCCCGAGGTCATCGACTACTCGAATTTAGCCGTCGTCAGCCCGAAGTATTGGATGCGCCCGGAGTATCCGAACTCGTCATTCGATCTGTGGTTCTTGACGCAGGACGAAAAATATCGCGTCACCGCGTACCGTTACTTCACCGCGTTGCGTCAGAATTGCCGAACGCCGTACGGTTACACCGTGCTGAACGATGTTCGCACGCGCCCGATGACGCAAGCCGATTACTTTCCCGCCTACGCATTTTCCGAAAACTTCAAGTATCTCTATTGCATGTTTGCGGGATCCACGGACCGCTTCGACGGCTCCGCCTATTACTTCAATACGGAAGGCAAAGCGCTGCGCGGACTGCGCGGGCGGCTCGCGGAGCAAGCGGGGGGATGAACGGCTGCGAGGCCGTTCCCGGGGTCATCACCAAGCGACAAAAAGATAGCGGACCGGTCATTGCGTTGGCGCGCGGGGAGGTGGCCGGTCCGCTATCTATAGCAATACGGCGGATCCTGTACTTCGCGCCGCTTGCTCATTCAATAGTACCGTAGCGGCGGTCGTTTCCAAATAGGCGAGCGTCAAGGATTTGCATGCTAGCAGGCCATCTCGGAGCCGCCCCAGTCGCGCTTCTTCAGGTAGCGTCCCAGAACGACGGACGTACCGCGGCCGGGCGTCGAGTGGACCGCGAAGATGTCGGTACAGCGGCGCATGATCGGCAGGCCGCGTCCCCGCTCGCTGAAGAGGTCCGGGAGATCGACCGCGGGCGGCCCGTCGCCCCGGAAGCCCGCCCCCGAGTCCACGATGGTCGCCAGGATCTTGTCGTCCTCGAGTTGGCAGCGGATTTCGATGACGTCGCTCGAGCGCGAGTGTTCGATGGCGTTGGCCAGCGCCTCGCCGACCGCGAAAATGAACTCCTCCACGTCGCGCGGGTTGAGGTCGGAGCGTCTTGCGAAGGCCATGACCTCACGGCGCACGCTTCCGCTGAAACGCGCGCTGGGAGGAATGCGAACCTTGATGGCCTGCCCGCGGTCAGTCGGCGCGGGCTCCGGCGTACCGTGCGGAACCAATTTTTTGTACCCGGACCTGATTTTGCCCCACTCTGCGCGTAAGTAAAACCTGTATGGAAGGCCGTGTCGAGCCGATCGTCTACCTGCTGCGGTGCTCGGACGGCTCACTCTACACGGGCTGGACGTGCGATTTGGCACGGCGGCTAGCCGCTCACGCGGCGGGAAAAGCCTCAAAATACACGCGTTCGCGCCTTCCCGTCCAGCTGGCGGCTTGGGCCGTCATGGACGAACCCTCGCAAGCGCGCAGCCTGGAGGCGCGCCTGAAGGTTCTGACCCGCGGGGAAAAGCTCGAGGCGCTGCGCGCGGGCGAGGCGTTTGGGACGCCGCTGCGCAAGCCCCCGATGCTGGTACACCCACACCCGACGAGCGGAGGACTCATGCAGCACACGGCGCCTGCCGGCGACGAACTCAAAACCAACGTCGAACGCGCCAAGGAGAGCAAGGCGCGCATCGCAACGCCTCACGGCGACATCGTATTCACGTTTTATGCCGACGATGCGCCGCAGCATTGCGCGGCCTTCGTCAAACTGGCCGACGCGGGCTTTTACGACGGCTTGAAATTTCATCGCGTCGAGCCGGGCTTCGTCGTGCAAGGCGGCGACCCGTCGGGCAACGGCACGGGCGGCCCGGGATATCAACTCAAGGCCGAATTCAACGAGCGTCCGCACGTGCGCGGAACCGTTGCGATGGCTCGCGCGTCCAACCCCAACTCGGCCGGCTCGCAGTTCTACATCTGCCTGGACGACGCGCGTTTTCTCGACCGGCAGTACACCGTGTTCGGTCAAATGACCGACGGCTTCGATGCGCTCGATGCGATCCGCGTCGGGGACGTCATGACGAAGGTGACGATCGAACCGAAGGCCGGCCAGTAGCGCCGCTACAGATCGGTGCCCGCGAGGCGCCCGTAGACGATCTGCGAGATCCGGGCGATCGGCCCGTACGCTTCCTGCGGAGAATCCAATCCGTTCGTGTAGACGCTTAGAACGTACGGCGTATCGCCGAATGGATCGACGATCGCCACGTCACTGCGCGAACGGCTCAATTCGCCGGTTTTATTCGCGACCGCAACGCCGGACGGAAGGCCTGCCGGAATGCTTGAACGGTCCGTTTGCCCCAGCATGATGTCGATCATTGCGCGGCACGACTGCGGAGCGGCGACCGTTCGAATAGCTTCACGTGCACCGCGTTCGAGTTCGAAAAGCAGATGCGCCATATCGGCCGGCGTGGTGCGGTTGTCCATGTGGTGGCCGATCGCGGCAAAGTCCAGGAAATGGCGCCGAAGCGCCGTGTGACGCAGCCCCGCCGCGGCAAAGGCGCGATTGATAGCATCGAAGCCGAAGTGCGTGATCAGCAGGTTGCTTGCGGTATTGTCGCTGACCTGAATCATCGGGACGATCAATTCGTGCACGGTGAAGATCTCGCCGTCCGAACGGCTCTGCAGAAAATCCGAACCTCCGATGAGCTCGGATTGGCGGTACGTGATGCGCTGCCGCATGACCGCCGGATTTTGCTCGGCTGCCCGAAACGCGGCGAGCATGATCCCCATCTTTATCGTCGACGCGCTCGGGAACGACTGGTCGGCATGATAAGCGATCAGCGGCGCGCCGTCGGCCATCGTTCGTGCGTAGACACCGACGCTTCCGGGGATGCTCGCAATGGGCGCGCGGAGCAAGTCGAGCAGGGGCGCCTGCGCGCGTGCGGTGCGGGGAAAAGACGCGGCGGCCAGTGCGGCTGCGAGGAACTCTGCGCGTTTCACGGCGCGTTCGTTTCTTGCTTTACGAACCGGTTCCCTGATAGTGCTGCATGCCGATCCGCCAAAATGCGTACGACGCCGCGAGCCACGCAGCGCCGACGGCGGGGGCCAGCAGACCGATCTGCGGGGAGAGCGAGAGACCGGTTTCCGTCTTGTGCAGCAAGAACGTCGCCGGAAAGTAGTTCATGAAGGCAAACGGGAGGACGAACGTGAGGATGACGCGCACGCCGCGGGTGTAGATGCTGATCGGATACCGCGTAAACTCCTGCTCGAGCGACATCACCACCCAGCGGAGCGTGTCGACGCGCACGAACCAAAATGCGGCGGTGGCCACCGCGAGCGAGATGCCGAGATCGATCAGTGCTCCGCCCACGACGACCAGCGGGACGAACGCGATGAAGACCCAATTGACCTCGACGCCGCAGTAACGGGTCACGGCCGCGAACGTAATGAGCGCGAGCATCAACCCGTCGGGGAAGAGCTGCGACGGTACGGTGAGCGTCTGGAAAAGTGCGTCCTGCGGGCGAACCAGGAAGCGGTCGAAGCGCCCTTCGCGGACGTACTCGGGGACGTTGACGACGCTGAAAAAGAAGGTGTTGTGAAACTCGTGGCCGAGCATCCACAGCGCGTACAAGAACGCCATCTGCTTGAAGTCCCAGCCGTTCATCGAGGGGAACTGACGAAGCGTCACCCACAACGCCGCGATCGCACTGCCGTGGTAGACGATGGTGAAGGCAAACCACATAAAGAAGTTGGCCCGGTACTCGAGCATCGTGAGCAAGTTGATGCGCCAATACTGGTAGTAGGTCGCGAGCACCGTGCAATCGTTCAAGTTTGAAGCCGCAGTCCCCGTCGTGCCGCCGTACCGGCTCGACCTGACCGCGGACGCGCTGCGGCGCTTGGCCGCAAACGTCGTCGATGTCGTCGACGGCGGCGCTTACCGCAGGGTTCTGGCCGACGAGCGCGGCTCGAATTTGGTCGAGGTGACGCAACCTCGGGAGGATGCGCTGCGCGTGCGTATCGACGGCGCGGGCGCAGCCCGCTGGTTACCGGTCGTCGAACGGATGCTGGGCGTGCACGCGCCGCTCGGCGGCTGGTTCGAGCGCACGGCGCCCTTCCCGTGGCTGGCCTACCTGGCGCGGGAATTGGCCGGGCTGCACCCGCCGCAGTATCCGTCGCTGTTCGAATCGCTGGCGCACGCCATCGTCTTTCAGCAGATCAGCATTCACGCGGCCGCCTCGATTATGCGCCGGTTCGTCGAGCGTTTGAGCGTGCCGGTCAGTGCGAACGGGGCGGCGCTGTATCCGTTTCCTTCACCCGAATCCGTGCTTGCCGCGAGCGACGAGGCTTTGCGCGCGGCGGGCTTGAGCGCCAACAAGACGGCCCATCTGCGCAGCGCGGCTGAGGCGACCCTGAACAAAGCCGTAACGCGCGAGGAGATCGACGCGCTTCCAACCGCACGCGCCGCCGAGCGGCTCTGCGAAATCCGAGGCATCGGCCCTTGGAGCGCGGCAGTGGTGATGCTGCGCGGGTTCGGCCGCATGGACGTCTTTCCGCTCAAGGATTCGGGGGTTGCGCGCAGCCTGAGCGCGCTCTCCGGCGATCCGTCCATCGACGCGCATGCGTTGCTCGAGGCTTTGGGGCCGCTTCGCGGCATGCTGTATTTCCATTTGCTGCTCGGCCGGATGCGCAACCTTACGGGCACCGCGCCCACTTCTGGAGTATCGTGAACTTGCAGATTCAACGCTCGGGCGACCGGTATTTCGCCGACCTGGGCTGGCTCAAAACCCGTCTTTCATTCAGCTTTGCCGACTACTACGACCCCGAAAACGTCAATTGGGGAGCGCTGCGCGTCTTCAACGACGATCGTATTGCCGCAGCGACCGGTTTTCCGCCGCATCCGCACCGCGACATGGAGATTCTCACCTACGTCTTTTCCGGACAGCTCGAACACCGCGACAGCATGGGCAATCACGGCGTCGTCACCGCGGGCGGCGTCCAGTTCATGAGTGCGGGCACGGGCGTGCGCCATTCGGAGTTCAACGCAAGTACGAGCGAACCGCTGCACTTAGCGCAGATGTGGGTGCTGCCCGGGAAGATCGGCGTCAAGCCGTCCTACGGTCAAATCGATTTTACGGAGGCGGATCGCCGGGACCGTTGGCTCAACGTCGCCAGCGGACGTCGGAGTATCGACGCACCTATTGCGCTCACGCAAGATGCGGCGCTGCGCGTGTCGCAGCTCAACGATACGTCGCTGCAGCACGACTTCGAAGACGGCCGCAAAGGGTTTCTCTTCGTCGCGGAAGGCGAAGTCGGGGCGAACGGCCAGACGCTTGGGGAGGGCGACGCGGCCAGAATTGCCGGCGGCGGTCCGCTCAAACTCGAAGGTCGAGGCGAGATCGTGATATGGGACCTTCCCGATATGTAGCTTGGGGTTAACCGCCCTGAATGACCACGCGGCGGGACGCAGCCTGCCACACCAGCCACGAGAGCGCCGCGAACAGCGCGAGCCATAGAACTTGGATCACCACGTACCGTGCGTAGTCGCCGGGCCGGATGATCCCCACGTAAATGAGCAGCGGCGTTGAATAAATCGCCGCGAACGGCAGCGCGAACACAATCCGCCCGAGGACGCCGGGAAAGAACGTGAGCGGAATGATTTGCCCGCTGAGCAGATCGGAGACCCAGCGCACGATCAGCTGCACGGCGAACGTTTCCAGCGTCCAAAACGCGATCGCGTTCATCAAGAAATTCACGAAGAAGTTGACGCAGTAGCCCAGCGCAAACGTCAGCAGAAACATGCCGAAAACGGGCAGCGGCGGGACGTCGATGTGCACCAGCAGCAGTGCGAAGATGACCGACGGGATCACCAGCAGCGCGTGCAGCACGGTCTGACCGAAGCCGTCGCTGAAGAAGTAGAAGGGCACGCTGATCGGTTTCATCAGGTCGGTCGCGATGGTGCCTTCGCGGATCTTTTCGCGGATCAGCCGCGTTCCGTCGACTTCGAGAATCAGCGACATCAGCAGCGCAACCGTCGCGTACGTGATCATCGAATGCAGCGGCAGATTGAAGGGCGCCACGTTTTGCGCGTAGAGCGCGGTCCAGATGGAGCGCAGCAGGTAGACGCGCACGATGAGCGATCCGATCTCGGTAAAAACTTCCATGCGGTACGTCGCCTCGCGCGCGAACGCTTTGCGCGCGAACTCGATGTACGGAACCGCGTTCACCGTCAGGGCCACGGGATCAGCGTTTGCCTTTCTTCTCCCGGGCGATGGCGGCTTCGCGGCGCAGACGTGCCTCTTCGAGCTCGACGAACATCACGTCCACGACTTTTTCCACTTCGACGTTTTGGGTCGGCGGCGGCTCCTCGGTCTTGCGCACGGGCTTTGGCGGCGCTTTCTTGGGCGCTTCGGCGGACGTTGCATCCTGTGCGTGCACGGCGCGCAGGAATTTCGAGTACGCCTCGGCGGCCTTGGCCCGCACGTCGCCGGTGTTGGGCAGATTGAAGACGTCCTCGAAGAAGTTCATCTTGGCGTGAACTTCTTCGGCGCGGTCCGGAGAGTAGATCGTCGCGGGGTCGCCGTGCGCGATGTGACCCATGGCAACGTGCTGCCCTTTGCGTACACGCGAGTTGACGTGCACGATGCCGCCGATCGCCACGCTGACGCCCTCTTCGACCGTTGCGCCGTTAAAGATCTTTGCTGCCGACGCGATAAACGCGCCCGGCTCGATCGTGGCGCCCACGATGTAGGCGGCGGGGCCGACGATGCAGCTCTCGCCGATCGTGCACGGGTATTGCATGACTTTGCCGCCGCTGCCCCGGATCACGGCATTTTCCATGATGACCGTGTTCGCACCGACGACGACCGGTGCGCCTTCGGCGGTCACGACGGCCCCATACAGGACGGCGCAGCCCTCTTCGATCGTCACGTCGCCGCTGACGACCGCCGTCGGCGCGACGTATGCCGACGCGTGCACGTTGGGCTTCTTTGCTCCCGAGGAAACGATCATGTCGATACCCGCTCCGTTTGATAGCCTTCAAGGTAAATTCGCCGGATGATCGATTCCAGGTCCGGCTCTTCGATGGTCACGTCCCGAATCTCGTACCGTTCGGTGGCCTGACGGATCAGTTGGTCCGCGCGAACGCGCCGCCTGTCGAAGCGGTAGCTGACCTGCCCGTGCTCGTTCGACACAATCTCCGCGCCCTCCAGCTCGGGGGCCGGATGCGGCGCGGTCAGCGTGAGAATCAGCGTTCTGTGCGTTCCGTACTCCTCTTTGATGTGCTCGATTCCGCCGTCGTAGATGACCGTGCCGTTGTCGATGATGATGATCCGCCGGCAGAGGCGTTCGACGTCGGCTAGGTCGTGCGTCGTGAGAATCACCGTGGTCTGCCGCCGATCGTTGATGTGCGCGATGAAGTCGCGAATCGCGCCCTTTGCAATGACGTCCAGTCCGATGGTCGGCTCGTCCAGGTACACGATCTGCGGATCGTGCAGCAGTGCGGCGGCAAAGTCGCCGCGCATTCGCTGTCCCAGCGAGAGTTGCCGAACCGGCGTGCGGATGAACGGCTCCATTTCGAGGATCTCCGTAAAGGTCCGCAGGTTGGCTTCGTACCGGTCGCGCGGCACGCTGTAGATAGCGCGCAGCAGCTCGAACGACTCGATGAGCGGCAAATCCCAGTAGAGCTGGCTTCGCTGGCCGAACACGACGCCGATGTTGCGCGCATTCTCGCGGCGCCGCGCGTACGGGACGATGCCGGCGACCTCTATCGTGCCCGACGTTGGAACCAGGATGCCGGTGAGCATCTTGATCGTCGTCGACTTCCCCGCGCCGTTCGGACCGATGTAGCCGACCAGCTCGCCGCGCTCGAGTTCCATGTTGACGTCCGAGACCGCGACCTTCTCGTCGTACGCACGCGAAAACAGCGTACGCAATGCACCGCCCGCGCCGGGGGCGCGCCGCACCGTGCGAAAGACCTTGCGAAGCGCCCGCGTGCGGATGATCGGCATCCCGACCTGTTCGCCTCGGCTACCGGGTGTCATGCCGGCCGTGCGCAGTAGCAAGCACGTGCATCGGCGAATGAACGGAACGATGAAAGCGCGGGTCCTT
>DASRDE010000111.1:0-14545 GCA_035652755.1 Vulcanimicrobiaceae bacterium
CCGGGCGCTGCGACATCATGCTGACCAACTTGGACGAGATGATGGTGACGTCGGAGATGCGCCCGGCAACGAAGTCTTCGGTAACGCGCGCGGCAACGTCGCGGGCCGTGTCCAACTTCGCGGGCGCGTTGATCGGCCACGTCGGATGGTCGGTCAAACCCCAGCGGCGCACCGCGTTGCGCGCTTTGATTCCGACCGTGTAGAAGAGCGCATCGGGGCGATCGCGGCGGTACAGCTCGGCCGACCGCACGACGTTGGAGTTGAATGCGCCCGCCAGTCCTTTATCCGCCGTCATGAGAATCACGCCGGACGGCGCACCCGAGCGTCCGGGTTTCATGAACGGGTGATCGACGTTGCCCGCGCTGGCCATAAGGTCGCGCAGCATCTCGCTCAGCGTTTCGGCATACGGACGCGCCTGCTTCTGCGCAAGCTCCGCACGGCGAATTTTCGCCGCGGCGACCTGCTTCATCGCCTTGGTGATCTGCTGCGTATTCTTCAGCGACCTGATCCGGTCCCGAAGGTCTCTCACTGATGCCATTAAGGTACCAGCTCCTGACGGCAGGCATTGCCACTGTGGGCCGAAGGCCGGGGGCCCCGTGCGCTTTGGAGCGAGCAGGATGCGAGCCTGCCGACGCGCACATGGAAGTGCGCGCAGTCGGCCGTATGGGGGGCGTGTAGCGCGGAGCGCGGATACGCCGATTCAAACAATGCCATTGCTTAGAAGCTCTTGTTGAACTCCGCGAGCGCGGCTTCGAGCTGCTTCTTGGTGTCGTCGGAGAGCTGGTTGCTCTGCGCGATGGCCTGCGGAATCTCCGGATGGCGATCGTGCAGGAAGGCCAAGAATCCGCGAGCCCAGTTTTGCAGGCGCGGCGTTTCGACGTCGTTGACGTAGCCTTTGGTGGCGCCGTAGATCAACGCGACCTGATCCTCGTTGGCCATCGGCTGGTACTGCGGCTGCTTGAGCAGTTCGGTGAGCTTCTCGCCGCGGAGCAGTTGCATCTGCGTGGCCTTGTCCAGGTCGCTGGCCAGTTTCGCGAACGCCGCCAAGTCGCGGTATTGCGCCAGCTCGAGTTTGAGCTGCCCTGCGACGCTCTTCATCGCTTTGGTCTGTGCCGATCCGCCGACGCGCGAGACCGACAAACCGACGTCGACGGCGGGGCGGATGCCTTGGAAGAAGAGCTGCGGCGTCAGATAGATTTGCCCGTCGGTGATCGAGATCACGTTGGTCGGAATGTACGCGGAAAAGTCGCCTGCCTGCGTCTCGATGAGCGGCAGCGCCGTCAGCGAACCGCCGCCCAGGTCGTCGGAGAGCTTCGCCGCGCGTTCGAGCAGGCGCGAGTGCAAGAAGAAGACGTCGCCCGGGTATGCCTCGCGTCCCGGCGGGCGGCGCAGCAGCAGCGCCATCTCGCGGTACGACTGCGCGTGCTTGGTGAGATCGTCGTAGATGATGAGGACGTCTTTGCCTTGGTACATCAGCTCTTCGCCGATCGCGCAGCCCGCGAAGGGTGCGATCCAGCGCAGCGCCGCCGCTTCCGACGGACCCACGGCGACGATGGTCGTGTACTCCATAGCGCCCTTCTGCTCGAGGATCTGCGCGAGCGCGGCCACCGTGGAATTCTTCTGACCGATCGCCACGTAGATACAGAAGACGTTCTTGCCCTTCTGGTTGATGATCGTGTCGACGGCGATCGCCGTCTTGCCGGTGCTGCGGTCGCCGATGATCAGCTCGCGCTGCCCCTTGCCGATGGGAATGAGCGCGTCGATCGCCCGGATACCGGTAAAGAGCGGCTGTTTGACGGGCTGACGCTGCACGACCGTCGGCGCGACGTTCTCGATGGTCCGGAACCTGCGCGTCTGGATCGGTCCTTTGCCGTCGACGGGATTGCCCAGCGGGTCGACCACGCGTCCGAGCATCGGTTCGCCGACGGGCACGGATGCGATGCGGCCCGTGCGGCGGACTTTATCGCCTTCTTTGATCTGCTCGTCGTCGCCCATGATGACGACGCCGACGTTGTGCTCTTCCAGGTTGAGCGCGACGCCCTGCATGCCGTTGGGAAACTCGACGAGTTCGGATGAGCGTACGCTCTGCAGCCCGTAGACGCGCGCAAGATTGGCACCGACCTCGATGACGGTTCCGACCTGGTCTTCTTGTATCTCGCTCTTGAAACCCGCGATCTGCTGCTTGAGAATGCCGGCGATTTCGTCCGCGTTGATCATGTAGTAAGGCGCTCCAGTGTGTTCATACTAGTTATTCGCAAAAAGGCTGCGTGAGAGTTCTTCCAGCCGGCCTTCGACCGAACCGTCGATCCGGCGGTCGCCCATCATGATGCGCAAGCCGCCGATGAGCGATGGGTCGACGCGCTGCGAGACCTCGAACTTCTTCCCATAGATCTTCTCGAGCCGCTCAACGACTGCTCGCAACTCGGCGGGCGGCAGCTGCGAAGAGGACGTGATCTGCAGCGGTTCGGTGCCCCGCCCGCGCAACTCGAGCGCGTCGTATTGACGAACGATTTCGCGCAGCAGGTTCTCGCGCCGCTTGCGTACCAGCAGGAGCACGAGGTGCAGCGCCACATCGTGCGCCTTGCCCGTGAAGGCCATCCCCAGGACGCGCTCTTTCTCCTTGCGATCGATCACCGGCGAGAGAAAGAACTCCCGCGTGGAGGCGTCTTCGAAGATCGCCGAATCGAGCGTATGGAGGTCGCGTTTGACGGCGTCGACCGCCTGCGTCTCGCTTGCCAGCGCAAAGACCGCCTCGGCGTACCGGCGAGCCACTTTTTCATTGGCCATCAGTTCGAACCGCCGCGTTCGAGCGTCTGCAGAAAGCCCTGAACCAGTTTGCGATTGACGTTCTCGTCCACGCGTTCGGCCGCATCGCGCCGGGCCATGGAGAGCGCTTTCTCCAGCAATTCGTCCCGGTAGCGAACCCGCGCCGCCGCGCGCGCCCGCGCAAGCTCGCCTTTCGCTCCCGCAAGCTCGCGTTCGCCGGCCTCTTTGGCTTCGGCAATCGCGGCATCGTACTCGGCCTGCGCTTGGCGTGCGGCGCGTTCTGCGATAGCCTGCGCGTCTCGCTGCGCATCGTCGATGGACCCCTGCAATGCCTCCAACCGCGCCTTGGCGTCGTCGCGATGCCGTTCCGCTTCGGCGATCCGCGCGTTTGCGTTTTGCTGCGCCACTGCGACTGCCGGCTGGATGAATTTCATCCACACCCACGCCAGCGCGGCGACGAACGCAATGGCCGAGGCAACCTCGCTCCAGACCGCAAAGGCTTCGTAGTTCATACGCTCTCCGGCAGCGTGCGCCCGAGCATCAGCCCCGCCAATTCCGCGGCGGCCTGCGGATGCGAAGCGCGCGCGGCGTCGAGTTCGGCTGCCACGGTCTTTTGCGCTTGCGCGACCTCGGCGCCGGCCTTTGCGTGGTACTCCTGTGCGATTTGCGCCGCGCTGTTCGAAGCATCCGCGCGCGATTTGGCCACGGCCGCCGCGGCGGCGCGCCGGGCTGCCGCGCGGACGGATTCGGCCTGCGCTTGGCTCGCCGCCGCTTGCGCTTGGTACCGATCGTAATCTTGCGTGAGCGAGTTGATGTATGAGCGGCGCTGCGCAATCGCCTTGCCGACGGGGCGCAAAAAGACCCAGTTCAAGATCGCGAAGAAGACAGCGAAATTGATCAGCTGGATCCAAAACGTCCCGTCAACGCTCAAAAACATTCGAGAAGCTCGCTAGTGTCCGCCCACGATCGTCGTGACGAGCTTGGGCACGTTCGCAACGACGAAGAACAGATACAGTGCCAGGCCCAGCGCGATAAAGGCGTTCGCTTCGACGAAGCCCACGCCGATGATCAGGAACTGGAAGATGTTGGGACGCGCTTCGGGCTGGCGCGCGATCGCTTCGACCGCCCGCGCGCTCACCAAACCGTCGCCGATGGTCGTACCGAGCGCAAACGCAGCGGTCACGATGGTGAAACCGATGGCTGCGGCGGCGGCGATAATGACTGATGGATTCAACGTACGAGTCCTTTCCTAGAGTAACGGCTCAATGGTCGTCGGCCAGCGCCAGCGAGAGATAGACGATGGAGAGCAGGACGAAGACGAATGCTTGCAGGGCACCTACGAGAAAGTTGAACCACTCGAGCAGGAACGGTCCGAAGATGGCTGCCAGGACCGAAAGGTTGACCGGCCCGATGGTGATGTGCCCGATGATGACTTGATAGACGACGAACAGCAGCAGCTCGCCGATGAAGATGTTGAAAAAGAGACGCAGCGCCAGGGTCGTCGGCCGCAGAATCTCTTCCAATATATTGATCGGCAGCATCGGAAGGAACGGTTTGACCAGGTGCTTGTAAAAGCCGATGCCTTCTTTGCGGATGCCGCTGACTTGAATGACGAAAAAGACCATGACCGCGTATGCTACGGCGGTGTTCAGGTCGGCCGTCGGCGCCCCGCCGAACGGCATTCCCAATGCCTTGAACGGGAAGAAGCCGATCTCGTTGAGCAAAAAGATGAAGACGAAAAGCGCGATGAAGAACGGTACGAAGGGCTCGCCCTTGGGACCGATCGTGCTGTTCGTGAGATCCGCGATGTAGTTGATCAGGCCTTCGAGAACGGTCTGACGCTTGCCGACGCGCGCCGTTTTATACGTCGATGCGACCCACCAAAAGAACGGCAACGTCACGGCCATGACCAGCCAGGTGGTCAAGACCGTATCCGAATGCACCGTCCCGATGACGGGTAAATGCCAGAGGGCGTGTTCGCCAATCTGTTCGTGCAACGACTCTTCTGCTCACTTGGACGTTTCGCGCGCCACGCGCACCACGTGAAACGCGAACGGTACAAACAACGCTACTATGTATACGGCCATCGACCACCACGGGTCAACGGCCGCGAAAACCCCGGCGACTATACCGCACGCCGACACACGCAGGAAACTACTTAAGACGAAGGACTTGGGGTTGCCGCCGGCTGCCAGCTTACGTCCCGCCGCGTGCAGCAGCGCGAAGTTCAGCCCTCCCAGGAAAAGTCCCGCCGCCAGCGCGAGCAGCGGAAAGATCAGCCGGTTCACTTGGCCGCGGCATACAGCAGGCGAAGCGCGGAGATCCCGCCCGCAAGCGCCCCGGCGAAAAAACCCGCCAAGAACCACCACGACTGGCCCGACCGCTGCGCAAGCCACCATCCGGCCAGCGCCCCTGCGAGCACTCCGCCCGAGAGCGCGGCGCCGGCGCCCAAGGCCGCGCGCATCAGCCCGCCAGCCGCGCCTGGAACGGGACGGGGTATTCGCCCTCGCGCAAGCGTGCGAGCAGCCACGCGACGATCCGCTCGGCGGCCTTTCCGTCGCCGTACGGGTTGGCGGCCCGGGCCATAGCGTCGTACGCGGCCCGATCGCGCAGCAACAGCGATGCCGCTTCGACGATCTTTTCGCGATCGTGGCCGACGAGCCGCAGCGTCCCGGCCTGCACGCCCTCGGGGCGTTCGGTTTCTTCACGCATGACGAGCACGGGCTTTCCGATGCACGGCGCCTCTTCCTGAATGCCGCCGCTGTCGGTCAGGACGAACGTGCAATCCCGTACGGCGCCGACCATCTGCGCGTAATCGAGCGGGTCGTCCAGAACGACCGACGGTTCGGTTCCCAGCACGGCGTACGCGACCGGCCGGACACGCGGCGAAGGGTGAACGGGCCACAACAGCTGCGGCGCCTGCGGAAGGTGCACGATCTCGCGCATCGCTTCGCACATCTCGCGCATGTGCGGATGATTTTCGCGCCGGTGCGCGGTGACGATCACGATCGGCCGCGTGCGATCCAGGCGATCCCATCCCGGCGGCTTGGGAAGATCCGGACGGCTCGCCGTCGCCAGAAATGCATCGATTACGGTGTTTCCGGTCACGATCACGTTCTCGGACGCGACGTTCTCCTGCAGCAGATGCTCGCGCGCGAGCGGCGTGGGTGCAAAATGATACGACGCGATCGTTCCGGTGATCCGCCGGTTCATCTCCTCGGGAAATGGGAGCCACCGGTCGCTGGTGCGCAGTCCCGCCTCGACGTGTCCGACCGGAATCTGCTGATAGAATGCGGCCAGCGCCGCAGCCGTGCTCGTCGTCGTGTCGCCGTGAACCAGCACGACGTCGGGAGCCGCCGATTTGAGCACGCCTTCCATCCCGATCAAGACGCGCGTCGTAATATCCGTCAGCGTTTGATCCGGGGTCATGATGTCGAGATCGAAGTGCGGGCGAATCTCGAAAAGATCGAGCAGATCGTCGAGCATTTGGCGGTGCTGCGCGGTGACGCAAACGATGCTTTCGATTTGCGGATGGCGCGTCAGCGCATGAACGACGGGGGCCATTTTGATCGTGTCCGGGCGCGTGCCGAACACGGACATGACGCGGAGCATGCGGCTCATGCTGCGATCACAGCGCCACGCTGTGCGCGATCGGTCCGAAGCCGCCCGCCAAAAAAAGCGCCACCGCCCCAAGGACGATGCAGATCGCATAGATGAGCAGCACGGCTTGGCGCACGTTCAAGCCGTAACGGAAGATCAACTGGTGATGAAAATGACCTCGATCGGCCTCGGTGATCTTCTTGCCCGAGCGCGCCCGCCGGTAGATCGCGGCCGCAGTATCCAGAATCGGGAGCGCGAGTACGACCAGCGGCGCGAGCAGGCCGACCGCAATCGCCGTCTTGGCCGTTCCGATGATGGCGACGGTGGCGAAGACGAAGCCGATGAACAGCGAGCCCGTGTCGCCCAAGATGATGCGCGCCGGATTGAAGTTGTAGGGGAGAAAGCCGAGCGCGGCGCCCGCAAGCGCGACCACGACGAGCGCGACGACGGGGTTGCCTTTGGTCACCGCGATCGCGAACAAAAAGATGCACGAAATCGCCGTAAAGCCCGAGAGCAGCCCGTCCAGGCCGTCGATGAAATTGATCGCGTTCATCATGCCCAAATACCAGAGCAAGGTGAGCGGAACGCCCAGCCAGAGCGGAAAGTCGACGTACTGATGCGTCAGCGGATTCTCCACGCCGGCGATCAGGAATCCGTAAATCATCGAAAAGGCCGCGACGACGGCCTGCGCGGCAAACTTGTAACGCGGACGAAGGCCCATGACGTCGTCCCACAGCCCGACGCCCAAGATCAGCATGCTGCCGAAGAGCAGCCCGACCAGGTTATGCGCGCTCGCGAGCTGGTCGCGCAATTCTTCCTGCATCGATTCGTGCGGATCGACCGGGAAGAAGCCGTGTATGTGGCTCAACGCGATTCCCAGAACCGCAAAAAGCGCGAACGCGAAGCCGAAAAAGACGGCGACGCCGCCGATGCGCGGCTTGGGCACGTCGTGCATGCGGCGGTCGCCGACCTCGTCGATCATGCCGACGTGATGCGCCAGGCGGATGATAAACGGCGTCAGGATGCTCGAGGCGGCTCCCGCGATGACGAATGCAGCCGCGTAGAGATACGCCGTTTGACTCATCGGGCGCGCAGTTCCATCGCGCCGAACTGCACCTGCGCGACGCCCGCCTCCGACAACAGTTCCGCCGCGATCGGATCCGGATAGGCGACGTCGTACACGATCTTCTGCACGCCGGCGCTCACGAGCAGCTTCGTGCAATGAACGCACGGCTGGTGCGTGCAGTAGGCGACGCAGCCCGATAACGTGACGCCGTGGAGCGCGCCTTGCACGACGGCGTTCGCTTCTGCGTGCGTGGCTCGAACGCAGTGCCCGTCCACGAGCGTGCAGCCGACCTGCGTGCAGTGCGCGGCGCCGCGCGGCGAACCGTTGTATCCGGTCGTCAAAATGCGATGCTCGCGCACGAGCACGCAGCCGACAGCCGCGCGCGGACACGTGGCTCGCGTCGCTACCGTGCGCGCAATCTGCATGAAGTATTCGTCCCAACCCGGGCGCATGCCGTCGTGTTCGCCTCCGCCCCCCGCTACGGCCTGGGACGAACGGCGACCGGAACCGAGCTGGTGCTGCCGTACATGCGGTCCCCGGCGTCACCTAAGCCCGGCACGATGTAGCCGTGATCGTTCAAACGATCGTCCACCGCGCCGGTGACGATGCGCGCGGCCGGATGATCGGCGTGAATCCGGCGAATGCCTTCGGGCGCGGCGATCAGGCTGACGAGCGTCAGCGTGCGCGCACCGCGCAGGGAGAGCGCCTCGAGCGCCGCAGCGCCCGAGTTTCCCGTTGCGAGCATCGGATCGAGCACGAACACCGCGCGTTCCGAGAGATCGTCCGGCACGTTCGCATAATACGCGACGGGCTGCAGCGTCTGCGGATCGCGGTAAAATCCCAGATGCGCGACGACGGCGTCGTCGATGACGTCCAAGAATCCGGGCAGCAGACCGAGCCCCGCGCGCAAGATCGGCGCGACCACCGGCCGGGTCGCAATGCGCCGAACGGCCGCTTCATCGACCGGCGTGCGCACTGTTTCCTCGCGCAGCGGCAGATCGCGGGTCGCCTCGTAGGCCAAAAAAGCGCCGACCTCTTCGAGCAGCTTTCGAAAGACCGGCGTCGGCGTGTCGCGACAGCGCAGCCGGGCAAGACGATCGGCGACCGCCGGGTGCGTGACGACGTGCAGAAGCGTTCCCGGTGCCATAGCGCTGGCTCAGAGAGTTTGGCCTGCGCGCGAGCGAAGCCTCTCTCATGAAAAGCCGCTACCTTTCGGCCGCGCTCTTCGCGGCGACGTTTTTACTTTGCACTCATCTCGAAGCGCGTGCCGCCGGCCCGGAAGCGTACGCAGCATTCACCGCGGGTGCGCAAGCCAAACACGGTCTGTTCACGATCTGGCAAAAGGACGGAAAGACCTACTTGGAACTGGCGCCCAGCCAGCTCGACAAAGATTATATGGAGACGATCGTTCCGGGCAACGGCCTGGGGCAAGGACCCGTCTGGTGGGGCGATACGGATTATCTGCCGACGCAGCTGGTTCGCTTTGAACGGCGCGGCGATCAGATCGTGATGCTCTGGCCGAACTGGTACGCGCAGGCACCCGGAGTTCCGTCGGCGCAAGCCGCGAACCGCGCGAACTTCCCCGATTCGGTCGTCGGCATCGGCGACATCGCGGCGCAAGACGCGACCACGGGGAACGTCATCTTCGACGTTTCATCGCTGGCCGGCAGCGATCAGATCGACCTCAAGAACATCGTCAACGAAGGCCTGCCGCCGGATCAGAATTACCGGCTCGATTCCTCGCTGTCGTACGTGGACGAAGTAAAAGCCTTCCCGATCAACGACGTCATCACGGTCGCGCAGACCTGGTCGACCGACGCAAAGCATGTGATCGACACCGCGCCCGACGCACGCCGGCTGCGGATCAAAGTCGTCTATAACTTCGTGCAGCTGCCGGACGACAACTATAGGCCGCGCCTTGCGGACGACCGCGTCGGCATCTACGACGACATCTACGTCGATTTTTCAAACGACAAGCGCATCGACCGCCTCATGCGCTACCTCGTGCGCTGGAACTTCGATCCGGCCGATCCCAGCCGGCCCTCGCCGGCGCGCCATCCCATGGTGATCACCCTGAGCAATACGATTCCTCCGGAATACCGACAGGCGATCGCGGACGCATGCTTGGAGTGGAACAAAGCCTACGCCAAGGCGGGCATCTTGAACGCGGTGCAGGTGCAGCCGCAGCCGAACGACCCGAATTTCGATCCGGACGATTACCGGTACAACGTCATCCGCTGGCTGAACGAAGCGCAGGCCGGCTTCGGTGCGGATTCGCAGACGCTCTTCGATCCGCGCACCGGCGAGGAGATCCGCACCGGCGTGCTGGTATCGGCAGTCGTGGGAACGCAGCCGTATTACGTGTGGAAGTACATCATCGACCCGACGCGCTACGGCCGCACGACCGATCCGGTTCCGCAGAAGTTCATCCACGACTCGATCTTCTCGGTGCTGCTCCACGAGATGGGGCACAACCAGGGCCTGCAGCACAACTTCATCGGTCATGAGGCCTATACTGCAGCGCAAGTGCAGAGCGAGTCGTTCACGCGCGAACACGGCATCACGTCGAGCGCGATGGAGTACGCACCTTTGAACCTGTGGCCGCGCGGCACGCCGAACGGCCAATACGTTCAGACGACGATCGGCCCGTACGACTACTGGGCCATCAAGTACGGTTACGCAAACGTTCCGGGCGCGCGCACGCCCGAAGACGAACTGCCGACGCTGCGGCGCTGGGCGTCAACCTGGTCGAACCCGTGGGACCGGTACGCCTCGGACGAAGACGTTTCGTGGGGCAACGGGCACGCAGTCGATCCGCGCGTCGAGCAAGGAATGCTCACGAACGATCCGCAGCGGTGGTGTCAAACGCAGATGAGCATCGACCGCCAGCAGATCGCCGCCCTCACCCGCTACTGGCCGGCGCCCGGACACAATTACGACGAACTGACGAACACGTTCGCGAACCTCTTCTTCGGATTCTTGCATTGCGCCGACGTGTCGGCGCACTATTTGGGCGGACAATACCTCTCCCGCGCGCACGCCGGAGACCCGGGTGCACAGCCGCCCGTCGTCCCGGTTCCGCTCTCGGAAGAGCGACGCGCCTTCGGCATACTCTCGAAGGACTTGTTCGCAGCGGACGCGCTGAACGTGTCGCCGCGCCTGCTGCAGCGTTTGGGCTACGCGGAGTGGTCCGGTTACGGATTCACGAGCTGGGAAGGGTACGGAAACCTTCCGAAATGGGCCTACGATCCGCCGGAACGCCACGACTTCCCGCTGGTGGAGAATATTAATCGCGCGCAGTCGCGCACGCTCGACTTTCTCTTTCAGCCGCTCGTCCTGCAGCGCATCGACGACAACCCGCTCCAATCGACGACGCCGACGATGTCGATGGCGGATCTCTTCAACTGGCTGCACGCGAGCATCTACAACGATCTGGGCAACGCGAGCATTCCGCTCGTGCGGCGCAACCTCCAAGTCATGCTCGTATCCAAGCTGAGCGATCTGGCGAACAAGCCCGCCAAGGACACGCCGGCGGACGCGCAATCGCTCGCACGCGCGGAGCTGCGGCGCATTGCGTCCGACGCCTCACGCGCGATGCACGGACGTCACGACGACGTGACGAGCGCGCACTTGACCGGCCTGGTGCATCAAGCCAACGGCGCGCTGAAATAAACGCGCCGTCGTCCCGATCGGAGGGGAGGGCACGCACAGCGTGCCCTCCCCTCTGTGCAAGCGATGAACCGCCCGCGCGGGTAACTTAGGGAACGTCGAATCCGGACGTCAGTTCGCGAACGCGGCCGCGCAGCAGATCGATCTTTTCGCGAGCGGCGGTGTCGCCGAGCCCTTCGACGATAATGCGCGCGACTTCGCGGCATTCGTCTTCGCCGAAACCGCGCGTCGTGACCGCGGGCGTTCCGATGCGGATTCCGCTGGCGACCATCGGCTTTTGCGAATCGTACGGAATTGCGTTCTTATTGACGGTGATCCCGATTTCGTCCAAATAGCTCTCGACGGCTTTGCCCGTCAGCCCCTTTACCGAGACGTCCACGAGCATCAGATGGGTGTCCGTTCCGCCCGCGACCAGGCGCAATCCGCCGCGCGCGAACTCCTCCGCCATCACTTTTGCGTTGCGCACGACTTGCTGCTGATACGTCTTGAACTGCGGGGCGAGCGCCTCGCCGAACGCGACGGCCTTGGCGGCGATCATGTGCATGAACGGACCGCCCTGAATGCCCGGAAACACGGATTTATCGAGCGCCTGCGCCCATTGCTGCTTGCACACGACCAGGCCGCCGCGCGGTCCGCGCAGCGTCTTGTGCGTGGTCGACGTGACGAAGTCCGCGAAAGGCACCGGCGACGGATGGAGATCGGCGGCGACCAAGCCGGCAATGTGCGCCATATCGACCATGAAGACCGCGCCGATCTCGTCGCAAATCTCGCGGAACGGCGCATACTCCATGGTACGCGGATAGGCGCTGGCACCGGCGATGATCATCTTGGGTTTATGTTCGCGCGCCAGCGACCGCACCTGATCGAAATCGATTAGTTCGTCGTCCTTGCGCACCCCGTAGGCCAGCGCGTTGTAGAGCTTGCCGCTGAAACTGACTTTGGTTCCATGCGTCAGATGCCCGCCGTGCGCCAGCGACATGCCGAGCACCATATCGCCGGGCTGCAGCACGGCCATGAACACGGCCATATTCGCCTGCGCGCCCGCGTGCGCCTGAACGTTGGCGTGATCGGCCCCGAAGATCGCTTTGAGGCGCTCGATCGCCAGATTCTCGACGACGTCGACGTACTCGCAGCCGCCGTAGTAGCGCTTTCCGGGGTACCCTTCGGCGTACTTGTTGGTCATGACGCAGCCCATCGCTTCGCGGACCGCTTTGCTCGCGTAGTTCTCCGAGGCGATCAGCTCCAGGTTCTCGCGCTGGCGCCGCTCCTCGTCGCGGATCGCTTCGAACACCTGCGGATCGGCGCTTTCGATGTGGCCGGCGCTTAGAATTTCCATACGTACTCCAAAGCAGCGTTCAAGGGTTGGGACGGCGCATCAGTTGGCGCGCCGTCGCGATTGCGACGATTGCCATCAGCGCGGCCAAGATCCAAGCCAGGATGTTATGGCCGCCCGAGCGCACGGCGACGTACACGTCGTACCCGCAAATCAGGATCGACAGCACGAGGATGAGGATATTTTGATTCACGAGACCACGTGCTCCGAAGCCAGGAGATCTGCAGGCGTCTGCGCGTCGCCGACGGTGCCGCTTTCGATCGCTTTGAGCGTTCGCGCGCGCTGCGCGTCGCCGTATTCGAAGAGCTGCGAGACGCGCCACGCGTGCCGGCCGCCGTCGAACGGCGTCTCCAGGAATACCTGTACGAGCCGCTCGAGCATCTCCCACCCCGTCAGACGTTCGGACAGGGCCAGAACGTTTGCGTCGTTGTGCCGGCGTGAGAGCTCGGTCATCAGCGGTTCGAACACGGCCGCGCAGCGCACGCCGGGAACTTTGTTGGCTGCCATCGCGATGCCCAAACTGGAGCCGCAGACCACGATGCCGCGTTCGGCTTGCCCGGACGCAACTGCTTCGCCGACCGCGTATCCGAATTGCGGATAATCGACCGGCGTTTCGTCGCACGTGCCGTAATCGAGCACGGTGTGAGCGGAGTCGCGCAGCATCTGCGCGATGCGTTCCTTCATTTGGAAGCCGGCGTGATCGGCTCCGAGTGCAATGTTCATCGTACGAGCGCAGGGCCTTCCATCGAGCGGTCGAAACGGCCGAGCCTATGAAATTGGCGTGCTCGAGTACGGCCTTCGATGCTTCGTTGCGCAGCGGAGAACTAACGCAACTGGAGTGGATCGATGCGTGCGCGCACGAGATTTCGGCGGACGGCGTCGTTCTTGACGTGCGGCATTTTCCGCGCACCGACGCCGACTACCTCGCCCAAATTAAAAAGATGACGACGGATTTGGGCCTCGGTACGGCTGCGCTCTATTGCCATGGATTTTTCGAACTCGACCCCGAGCCCATGAACGCACTCTTGGAGACCGCGCTTGCCCTGGGAGCGCCGCTGCTTTGCGCGAGCGCGCCGCCCGAGACCTCCGCGAGCTGGAGCGAGGTCCTCACGCGTCTGGGAACCGCCGCCGGCCTGGCAAAACGTCACAACGTCACGCTCGCGCTGCGCAACGCGCCCGGCACGTTTGCAGCAACCACGCACGATATGAAACGTGTGTCGAAGGAGGCCGACTCGGCGTGGCTGCGGTACGCGCCCGACTTCGCGCGTCTCGACAATGCGAGCGAACGGGAACCGCTGCTGGCCAAAGCCGTGCTCGTTTGGCAACCCATCTCCGAGGCCAACGCTGCGACCGCGCATCTGCTCGATCGCTTTCTGGGCTATGTCGCGCTCGACGACGAAGGCGGCGCGGCGGACGTGGATACGGCAAAAAGCGCCCTTCGCCGGTGGCGAAGCGCGCTTTTCGAGGCCGTCAACCGCACGTAGCGTCTTTCGCACGAGGGTCCGAACCTGCGTTCTCGCAGGTGGGTGCGGCCCGGGCGCCGGTCCGGCAGCCGTAAAGGCCAAGCCGTACCGTCGTGACCGGAGCTGATGCTCCCTAGGTTCTCTCGTTGGTCCAGCACCTATGGTGCGCTGCGCGCTATGCGCAGTCGACGTTCCAACCTTATCATCGCGGTCAAGACCTTGACTTTTACGCGCCGTGCGTTCTCACAGCCTTGACGCCGCTGCGCGGCGTCGTGAATGCGCGGCATGTCGATCGCCGTTCCGCGCCGGGCACAGAGCGACTATGCCTTGGCGAAACGTTATCTTTGCCGCGATTCGATGGAGCGCGGGATCTTCACGCGCATCGAACGTTCGCCCACGCATTTCCGCCTACGCATCGATCGGCGCGGAGACGATCGCTTCGATCCCAACACCAACGCGGTTTGGTGGGATCCGTATAGCGCGCTGCGCACGACCCGGGGCGGAAAGCAAAGTCCCGCGCTGGGACTGGCTCACGAGCTCGACCACGCTGCCGCATCGCAGGATCGCGAGCAGCGGCGGCTGCATCAACCGGTGCCGCGGTACGACAACCGCGAAGAGCGCCGCGTCATACGCGGCTCGGAGCGTCAC
>DASRDE010000112.1:0-7360 GCA_035652755.1 Vulcanimicrobiaceae bacterium
CACCATGGTCGACCAGCTCAACGCCTTCGCTTCGGAAGTCACGCGCGTCGCGCGCGAAGTCGGTTCCGAAGGCCGCTTGGGCGGTCAAGCGTTCGTGCGCGGCGTCGGCGGCACGTGGAAAGACCTCACCGACTCGGTCAACACGATGGCGTCGAACCTGACCTCGCAGGTGCGTAATATCGCAAAGGTGACGACGGCCGTCGCACTGGGCGACCTTTCCAAGAAGATCACCGTCGACGTGCGCGGCGAAATTCTCGAGCTCAAAGACACCATCAACACGATGGTCGACCAGCTCAACGCGTTTGCTTCGGAAGTCACGCGCGTCGCACGCGAAGTCGGTTCGGAAGGTAAACTCGGCGGTCAGGCGCAGGTGCCCGGCGTTTCGGGAACGTGGAAAGACCTGACGGACAACGTCAACTTCATGGCCGCCAACCTCACCAACCAGGTTCGCGGTATCGCGCAGGTCGTTACCGGCGTTGCCAACGGCGACCTCAAGCGCAAGCTGACCGTCGACGCAAAGGGCGAGATCGCTCAACTTGCGGACACGATCAACGGCATGATCGACACGCTCGCAACGTTCGCCGACCAAGTCACGACGGTCGCGCGCGAAGTCGGTTTCGAAGGAAAACTCGGCGGTCAGGCGCAGGTCCCCGGCGCCGCAGGCCTTTGGCGCGACTTGACCGACTCGGTCAACCAGCTCGCAGAACAGCTGACGTCGCAAATCCGCGCCATCGGCGAAGTCGCAACCGCAGTCACCAAGGGCGACCTCTCGCGCGCCATCGAAGTCGAAGCCCGCGGCGAAGTCGCCGAACTCACGCGCAACGTCAACGAAATGATTCAGAACCTGCGCGACACGACCCGCAAGAACACCGAGCAGGACTGGCTCAAGACGAATCTCGCGCGCTTTACCGCTATGCTTCAAGGGCAGCGCGACATCCGGACGGTCAGCCGTCTGATCATGTCGGAGATCGCGCCGCTCGTAAACGCGCACGCCGGTGCATTCTATCTGAACGAGCCCATCGGCAATCAGGAGATGCTGCGCCTGGTCGCAAGCTATGCCCTGAACAAGCGCAAGTCGGCGCAACGCACGGTTCGCGAAGGCGAAGGCCTGGTCGGACAGGTGCTGATCGAGAAGCAGCGCGTGCTGCTCAGCGACGTGCCTCCGGACTATATCGCGATCAGCTCAGCCTTGGGTGAAACCAAGCCGCTCTCGCTCATCGTGCTGCCGGTGCTCTTTGAAGGCGAAGTCAAGGCCGTCATCGAGCTGGCCTCGCTCGAGCGCTTCGGCGAGATTCAGCTCCAGTTCTTCGAGCAGCTGACCGAATCGATCGGCGTCATCCTGAACACGATCGCTGCATCGATGCGTACGGAAGAGCTGCTCAAGCAGTCCCAGTCGCTCACGTCCGAACTGCAGAGCCAGCAGATGGAGCTGCAGCAGACCAACGACGAACTCGAAGAGAAGGCGCGCCTGCTGCAGGAACGCAACGAGGAAATCGAGCGCCGTACGCGCGAGATCGACGAAGCGCGTCAAGAGCTCGAGAAGAAGGCCGAACAGCTGGCGCTCACGTCCAAATACAAATCGCAGTTCTTGGCGAATATGTCGCACGAACTGCGCACGCCGCTCAACTCGCTGCTCATCCTCTCCAAGTCGCTGGCGGACAACCCCGACGGCAACATGACGAGCAAGCAGATCGAATTCGCGCAGACGATTCGAGCCGCAGGCACCGACCTGCTCACGCTGATCAACGACATCCTCGACCTGTCGAAGATCGAATCGGGAACGACATCGATCGACCTGCAGGAGACCTCGTTCGACACGATCGAGGACGACGTGCTGCGCACGTTCGATCAGATCGCCAAGGACAAGGGCCTGGAGTTCGTCATCGAGCGTCACAGGGACGTTCCAGCGGCGCTCACGACCGACCCGACGCGCTTGCAGCAGATTCTCAAGAACCTGCTCTCCAACGCGTTCAAGTTCACCGCGCAGGGCCGCGTGACGCTCGAGATCTCGCTGATGCAGAAGCATCACCTGGGCTCGATTCAAGGCCCGGCCATCGCCTTTGCGGTCAAGGATACCGGCATCGGCATTCCGCCGGATAAATTCAACGTCATCTTCGAAGCGTTCCAGCAAGCCGACATGGGAACGTCACGCAAATTCGGCGGAACGGGCCTGGGCCTGGCGATCTCGCGCGAGATCGCGGGGCTCCTCGGCGGCGAGATCGGCGTCGAGTCGACGCTGAACGAAGGCAGTACGTTCACGCTCTACCATCCCCTCGAGCGTTCGGCAGCATCGTCGCAGATTCGCGTGCTCGCACCCGAGATGCTCAAGACGCCGCGCAAGCCGGCGACGCGCGAGATCGAGTTGCCCGAGGGCTACGAGCTCGTGCGCGACGACCGCGGCAGTATCGAGGCCACGGACCGCGTCTTGCTCATCATCGAAGACGATCCGATCTTCGCGCGGATCCTGCTGGGGCTCGCGCGCGATCGCGGCTTTAAGGGTATCGTCGCCAGAACGGGCGCAGACGGGCTCGAGCTGGCGCGCAAGCACTTGCCCGACGCGATCACGTTGGACATCGGTTTACCCGATACGGACGGCTGGAAGCTGCTTTCGGATCTCAAGGACGATCCGAATACCGGCAGCATTCCGATCCACGTCATCTCCGGCGAGGAGCAGTGGCAGCGCGCACTGGATGCGGGCGCCATCGCACACCTGCGCAAGCCGGTGACCGAAGAAACGCTCACGCAGACGTTCGACAATCTCCTGGGCTTTGCCGAGCCGCGCACGAAGAGCGTGCTCGTCATCGAGGACGACCTCACGCAGCTCAACGCGATGGTCGGCCTGATCGGCAGCGGCGAGGTGGCGATCACTGCGGTGCGCAGCGCGGGCGAGGCGCTCGAGGCGCTGGGTTCGACCAAGTTCGACTGCATCGTGGTCGATTTGGGCCTGCCCGATCTCGCGGGCGACGAGCTGATTTCGCGCATTCGCAGCCACCGCGAACACGCGCGCACGCCGGTCATCGTCTACACCGGGCGCGAGCTCGACAAGTCCGAAGAAGCCAAACTCAGCAGGCTGAGCGAGGCGGTCATCATCAAGGATGCGATGTCGCCCGAGCGGCTGCTCGACGAAACGCGGTTCTTCTTGCACCAGGTCGAGGCGCGGCTGCCGTCCACCAAGCGGGCCATCGAGATTCCGCCGCTGGGCACGGCTTCGCTCGAAGGCCGCAAGGTGCTGATCGTGGATGACGACTCGCGCAACATCTTCGCGCTTTCGTCCGCGCTGGAAGGGCACCGCATCCACGTGGCATCGGCGGAAAGCGGAAAGGACGGCATCGCACTGCTCGAGCGCGATCCGTCGATCGATCTCGTCCTCATGGACATCATGATGCCGGAGATGGACGGTTACGAGACGATCCGCCGCATCCGTGCCAATCCGCGCTTCCAGTCGCTGCCCATCATCGCGTTGACGGCCAAAGCCATGAAAGGCGACCGCGAAGGCTGCATCGCGGCCGGTGCGTCTGAGTACATCAGCAAACCGGTCGATACCGATCAGCTCATTTCGCTGTTGCGCATATGGTTGAATCGCTGACGCCCGCTCGCGCCGAGGCCGCCGGAGCGCCGGCGTCCCCGGCGCTCAACGGACGGGCCGACGAACGCACCGCAGTCGAGCTCTCGCTGCTGCTCGAAGCGATCGTTCGTTGGGGCGGGTACGACTTTCGCGAGTACGCGCCCGCGACGCTCAAGCGCCGCGTCGCCGAGCGCATGCGCGCCGAAGGCGTCGAAACGATCTCCGGATTGCAGGAGCGCGTCCTGCACGATCCGGAGTCGCTGCGCCGCTTCGTCTTTTCGATGTCCCAGTCGTCCAACCGGCTCTTCCGCGCGCCCGAGTACTTCCGCGCTTTCCGCGAAAAAGTCGTGCCCTTTCTGCGCACCTACTCGTTCGTGCGCCTGTGGTTCCCGGCGTGCTCGACGGGCGAAGACGTCTACAGCGTCGCGACCATCCTGATGGAAGAAGGCATGCTCGCGAGGTGCATGATCTATGCGACCGACTCGAGCGACATCGCGCTCAATCAAGCGCGCTCGGGGACGTTCGAAGTCGGCCCGCTCGAGGAGTTCGCCAACGATTACCGCCTCAGCGGCGGCGGTTCGTCCCTGTCGGACATCTGCGAATACACCGACGGCATCGCGCGCTTTTCCGACAAGCTCCAGCACCACATCATCTTTTCAACGCATAATATCGCCACGGACGCATCGCTCAACGAGTTCCAATGCATCGTGGCGCGCAGCGTGCTGCCGCAGTTCAGCAAGTCGCTGCAATACCGCGTCCACAATCTTTTGCTCGCCAGCCTGAGCCGGTTCGGCTTCCTGTGCCTGTCGTCGGCCGAGTCGCTGCACGCCACGCCCCACGAGGGCGCCTTCCGAAAAGTGGACGAGGTTTTCCCGATTTACCGCCGTATGCGATAGCCCGATGGCTTCCGACGTCGTTGCGCAATTTTTTGCCTGGGCGCCCCTGGTGTGTTTGCTGGCGGTCGCGCTCATCGCGTACTTTTCGCTCCGCGAGCAGGCCGCGGCCTCGCCCACCCTCGGAAAAACCTACGCCTGCGCGAGCTGCGGGCGCCGGGGAAAACACGAGCACATGGTGCCCGTCAGCCGCGAAGGCGCGGTCCTCTGGTACTGCGGGCGCTGCGCTCGCTGATTCTCTCCGCGGCCAATAGTCCGCGCGTTGGGGCGTTCGTCCGCCGATACGGCGACCGTTTCGGCGCGAAGCGCTTTGTGGCCGGCGAGACGCTGGACGAGTTTTTGGACGCGGCGCGCGCTGCCAACGAGCAAGGATTTGCCGTTGCGGCCGGTATTTTGGGCGAGGGCGTAACTAGCGCGCAGGAGGCCGAAGAGGCGACGGACCGCTACTGCGAAGTGCTGCGAATCTTCCGCGAGCGCGGGCTGGATGCCAACGTCGCATTCAAAGCCACACACGTCGGCCTGGACGTCGACCCCGACCTCGCGTACGGGAATGCGCGCCGGATCGCGCAGACCGCCGCAGAGACGCAAAACACCATGCGCCTTGACATGGAGCAATCCTCGTACGTCGACCGCACGCTGCATCTGTATCGCCGCCTGCGATCCGAGTTCGACAACGTCGGCTGCGTTCTGCAATCGTACCTGTACCGCAGCCGGGTCGATCTGCGCGCGCTGCTGGAGTTGCGGCCGAATATTCGCATCGTCAAGGGCGCTTATTTGGAACCGCCGGACGTCGCGTTTGCGAAAAAGCACGACGTCGACGAGCAATACGTGCGGCTGGCCTGCGAGGCGTTGGACAACGGGTGCTACACGGCGATCGCGACGCACGATCCGGCCATCGTCGCAAAAATGTGCAGCTTTGCCGAACAAAAGGGGATTCCCAAGCGCGGACGATTCGAATTTCAGATGCTGTACGGCATCGCAGCGCCCGCCGCGCGTGAACTGGTCGATGCGGGCTATCGTGTACGGTTGGCGATTCCGTTCGGGGAGAATTGGTTTCCCTATTTGATGCGGCGCTTAGCCGAGCGGCCGGCGAACGTGGCGTTCGTGCTCAAAGGCATGCTGCGGCGATAGTGGAGGCGCGGTTCCCGCTTCGGGGCGTTATTGCTGCGACACTGACTCCGTTCCAATCCGATGGGGTTCCGGATGCGGCAAAAGCGATTCCTTACTATGGCGAGCTGTTGGCAAACGGCTGCGGCGGATTGAACCTGCTCGGTACGACCGGCGAGGGCGTTTCGATCGCCCTGGCCGATCGTCTGGCGTTCATGGAAGCGATTGCGAGCAGCTCCCTCCCGCGCGAGCGTCTCATCGTGGGCACCGGCGCGGCGGCTTTGGGCGACGCAATCCGGCTCACGCGCGCCGCGTTCGATTTCGGGTTTGCCGCCGCGCTCGTCATCCCGCCGTTCTACTATCGCGACGCGTCCGATGCGGGCATTGCGGCTTTCTATGGAGCGCTCGCCGACGCGGTTCGTCCGCCCGAAGCCCGTCTGCTGCTGTACAATTTTCCACGAATGAGCGGCATCACGTTTACGCCGGAGCTGGTCGCGCAAGTGATCGAGCATTGCGGCTCGGCGATCGGCGGCGTCAAAGATAGTTCGAACGATCCTGCATTGGAAAGCGCCTTGCACTCGCGATTCCCACAGTTGGCGATCTATCCGGGTTCCGAAACGCTGTTGGGCGAGGCGCGAGAACGCGGCTTTGCCGGCTGCATTTCGGGCAGCGTCTGCCTTTGGCCGCAGATCGCAAAGCGCGTCTGGCGCGACGGTGATTCCGCCGCTCTCGAAGAGCTCACGCGCGCGCGTTCCGCTCTGGGTCAGCCGCTGATCGCCGCAGTCCGCAAACGTGTTTCGGCTGCAAGAAACGACTCAGGTTGGCTCACGAGCGCACTGCCGCTGCGATGAAGACTATGATAGGCGGTAGTCGCTATGCCGTTTCGCGCCGTGCATCGCACGGGGAAACGGACGGTTCATTGAGCGACATAGCTGCAGACAGGGTCGTAAACACCCTTTTTAATACTCCTTAGGGCGTCCCCGTGGACCAGTAAATTCAGCCCAACACCCATGGCCATCTTCGAGGCTTCATCTTCTTGTTAACGAGCACATTACGAAACTTGCCGTTTCGCGCCGCAGTTCTTATTCTCGCGTTTCTGTTCGTAAACGCGAGTCGCGCGCTTCCTTCGGGCAGCCTCTGGCAAAGCGTCCCGCCAACGAACGCCACCCAAATTCGTATCGCATACAATGACAAGATCGCAAAAATCACGTTCGCTCTACCGCTCCCCTTGAAGGACGCACTGCGGGTTGTAAAGCGGCATCTCCTGACCGAAGGTTGGTCGAGCTGCAAAGCACCGAACAAGCCAAAGACGCACCCGGTTGACTACGGCCGACCTGAACGTGTTCCGGGTATACCGCCCAACGACGGTCAGACGTTTTGGGTGACTCAAAGTGGTTGGTGGGGGCAAACCACGATGAGCACGCAATACAAAGCCACCGTGGTCGTGTTCAAGGCTGTGAATTATCGTCGGGCGCCGCTTCTAACGCCAGTGTGTGATGAGGATCGATGATGATGAGACCTGCAAAGTGTGCTAGTGCCGATGTGAAACGGCTATAGCTGCGTTTCGCCCTGCATTGCAGATGCCAAAAAATGGTAACTAGAGTCGTATTCTTATTCGTAAACGAAAAAAGTTTGCGCTCGCTAGTTTACAAATATCGTTAGAACGGGGTAAATTTTTTGGCGTGCGCGGGTGCCTTGCGCCCGCCCTTGCTGCACTCCTGAGTCTGTGGAGGACCATGAGCATGGAATCTAGTCCGTGGGTTATTAAACGCGCCCTTGCTGGGGCGGGCATTTT
>DASRDE010000113.1:0-12451 GCA_035652755.1 Vulcanimicrobiaceae bacterium
GCGCGCACCGCTTCGATCGAGATCTTGGAGTAGTCTTGCGTAGAGGACGGAATCGGCGGAAAGTGCGCCGCACCCGAACTGAACAAGCGCGCAAAGAGTGCGTCCTGCAGCGTCCGGACGGAATCGTACTGAGATTCGGCCGCGGCGATCGCGCAATCACGCAATCCGACTTTATATCCCGCTTCCGAGATCGACGGCATGAAAAACGATGCGGTGATCGTCCGCAGCACGTTTGCGAGATCCCACGACGGCACGGACGCGCCGATCATCGCGATGTCGGGGTACACGCTGATCGAGAGCGTACCGCCCGCGCGCGTGACTGCTTCGGATAGGGACGGACCGCGGTCGCCGGCCGAAGCGGCAGCCGCCGCAATTGCCAGGCGCGCGATTCCCGGCGTCGCCAAATCGTATCCGGGCGCGGGTGCGCGAAACCACAATTCGACCGCCGCGGTCGCGGACGATTCGTCGCGGCGGACGACGTAGAGCGCGCCGCCCGGAAGCGTGCCGCTCTGCTGGTATGCAGATGCGGGCGCGGCCGAGGCCGGCGCCGCAAACGCAAGCAGCGATACGCACGAGCATATCGCTGCAAGAAAGCGCGCCGCGCGCGACGTCACGCCGGTTCCGGCGAAATATTCGGCGGCAGGCGCTTTGGTTGCTCGATTCGTTTGCCTTCCTCCACGACCGGCGGGACTTCAACCGCGGGCAGCGGCGTTCCGCCGCCGCGATTGTACGGGCGTCCTTCGAGGATGGCCTTCACTTCTTCCGCTTCGACCGTTTCGTATTCGAGCAGGGAGGCGACCATACGCTCGACCTTGTCCCAATTGTCGGCCAGCAGCTTGCGGCCGCGATCGTAGCAGCTTTCGATGATACGCCGCACTTCCGCGTCGATCTTCGATGCTATTTCTTCCGAATAGTTGCGGTCTTCGCCGAAGTCACGGCCCAGGAAGACTTGGTGGTTGCCGCGGCCATACTGGATGGGCCCGAGCGTATCCGACATGCCGTACTGCGTGACCATCCGGCGCGCGAGTTCCGTGGCCTTTTCGAAGTCGTTGCTCGCGCCGGTCGTTACGTCTTTGAATTTGATCTCTTCGGCCAGCCGCCCGCCGAGCGCGCGCGTGATGGTCGCGAGCAGTTCTTCTTTGGTTTGGCTGTGCCGGTCATCTTCGGGCAGCGACCAGGTTATGCCCAGCGCCATGCCGCGCGGGATGATCGTGACTTTATGAATCGGATCGCCTTTGTCGGAGAGACCGCCGACGACTGCGTGACCCGACTCGTGGTAGGCCGTGACTTCCTTTTCTTTTTGCGACATCACGATCGATTTGCGCTCCGGGCCGACCATCACGCGGTCGATCGCCTCATCGCAATCGTTCATTTCGATTACTGTCTTGTTGCGGCGAGCGGCGAGCAGTGCCGCTTCGTTGAGCAGATTCTCCAGGTCCGCGCCGGAGAATCCCGGGGTCCGCTTTGCGAGCGTTTCGAGCACGACTTCCTTGCTGAGCGGCTTGTTGCGCGCGTGCACTTCCAGAATCTTCTGGCGGCCTTTGACGTCTGCGCGATCGACCACGATCTGCCGGTCGAAGCGCCCAGGACGCAGCAGCGCCGGGTCCAGCACGTCGGGGCGGTTCGTTGCGGCGATTAAAATGACGCCGGTGTTTTGGTCGAAGCCGTCCATCTCGACGAGCAGCTGGTTGAGCGTTTGTTCGCGCTCGTCGTGTCCGCCGCCAAGGCCCGCGCCGCGCTGCCGTCCGACGGCGTCGATCTCGTCGATGAAGACGATGCAGGGCGCGGATTTTTTGGCTTGATCGAAGAGGTCGCGTACGCGCGAGGCGCCGACGCCGACGAACATCTCGACGAAGTCCGAGCCGGAGATCGAGAAGAACGGCACGCCCGCTTCTCCCGCAATCGCGCGGGCGAGCAGCGTCTTACCCGAACCCGGAGGGCCGAGCAGCAGCACACCCTTGGGAATGCGCGCGCCCAGCGCTTGGAACTTCTTGGGATATTTGAGGAACTCGACGATCTCGCCGAGCTCTTCTTTGGCCTCGTCGACTCCGGCGACGTCGTTAAAGGTGACCTTCGGGCGGTTTTCAGAGAGCATCTTGGCACGCGATCGTCCAAACGACAGCGCTTGGCTTCCCCCGTTCTGCGCCTGCCTCAGAATGAAGAACAGGATCAGGACGAGGATCAGGAACGGGATCAGGCTGCCGATGAACGAGAACATTGAGGTGTTGGTGGGATTTTCCCACACAACGCCGCTGTGCACGTGCGCCATGACCAGATTGACGAAGGCGGTGTCCCGCACCGGAATCGTGGTGGCGTAGTGGCTGCCGTTCGTCAGGTCGCCTGTGACGTCGTACCCTACCGCATGGAAACTGGCGACCTGATTGTGCTCGAGTTTCTGGTAGAACGAACTGTAGTCCAGCTTGACCACGTCGGTCGTGGGCAGCAGCAGGCGCTCGACGATGAAGAAGACCGCCGCGCAGGCCACGACGATGAGAAGGATGCCCCGAAGATTTTTGCTCACGATTGGTTTACATTTACCTTACTTTGAGAACACCGTCGGCCGGAGCTGGGCGAGGAACGGCAGATTCCGATAGCTTTCCCCGTAGTCCAAACCGTACCCTACGACGAACGCGTCGGGTGCCACGAGCCCTACATAGTCAATCGGTACGTCGACACGCCGGTTGTACGGCTTATCGAAAAGCACACACGTCCGCAGCGTAGCCGGCGACCGCCCATTCAACAACGAACGCAGGTACTGCAGCGTGAGCCCGTTGTCCACGATATCCTCGACGATCAGCACGTTTTTGCCCGAAGCGTTCGCCGAAGTATCCTTGAGCAGCCGGACCTCCCCGCTCGACCGCGTCGAGACTCCGTAACTGGAAACGACCAGGAAGTCCAATTCAATAGCAGGGCCGCCGGGCAGGCGAGAGATGGCGCGGACGAGGTCGGCGGCGACATAGAGCGCCCCTTTCAACACCCCCAGCACGAGCAACGGTTGCCCGGCATAGTCCCGGGCAATCCGCGCGGCTAGGCTATCGATGGCCGACGCGATCTCCTCGGCGGTGAAGAGCACGCGATCGACCGCTTCGGCGTAGACGGTCGTCACGGCCGCCTCCGCACCACGTCCATACGGCCGTCTTCTATTTTAAGCTCGACGCCGCGGGCCATATGGAACAGCCCCGATCCGCCCCGTTCCAGCGCCGCTGCGGCCGCCTCGACGTGCTCGAAATCGACGGCGGCGAGCGCATCCTGACGCTCGAGTTCCTTTCGGATCTTTCGCCGCAGGGCGGCACGCGGAGCGCCCGACCCTTCCTCTGCAACCACTTGCGCCGCCCGCGCCACCGCTGCATCCAGCCGCGGAAACAAGGGCCGCAGAGCAGCAAGCGCTTGCCGAACCGCGTTCCTGCGCAACTCGAGATCCGCATTCGTCGGATCGATCGCATACGGGAGCGCCGCCGCGTCGACGCACGAACGAACGGCCGCCCGCTCCACGCGGAGCAGCGGACGTGCGAGATCGATCCCCTGCGTCAGCGCGCGGCGCGCGGGCATGCCCGCAAGGCCTGCCGGTCCCGTGCCTCGGAACAGCGACAGCAGCACCGTTTCGGTTTGGTCTTCCGCGGTGTGCGCCGTCGCCACAACGCCGGCGCCGCATCTCCGGGCCAAATCGGCCAGCGCCTCGTAGCGCGCTTCGCGCAGCGCAGCTTCGCTCTTGCCGCCGACGCGCGGCGCGGCCACTTTGACCGGAATGCCGAGCGCCGCACCGGCTGCAAGCGCAACTGCTTCGTCTTGCCATGCCGACGCTCGCATTCCGTGGTTGATGTGGCCGGCGACGAGCGTCCATTGCATGGAAGACGCGGCGGCCGAAAGCGCAGCGGCCAAACCCACGCTGTCCGGGCCGCCGCTGCATGCGATCAAAATGCGTTCGCCGCTTTTTAGGACCCCGCCGCGCCGCAGCGTTTGCTCGAGCGCGCGCTCGGGATGCGTGCCGCGCACGTTAACCGGTGTGACGCGCGATTTCGCGCTGCACGTCGCGCTTTGCGGTCGCTTCCCGCTTGTCCCACAACCGCTTGCCCTTGGCCAAGCCAATCTCGATCTTTACTTTGCCGCGCGTGAAATACAGGCGCAGCGGCACGATCGTCAATCCTTTTTCCGCGGCACGGCCACCCAGGCGGACGATCTGCTCCTTGTGCAGCAGCAGCTTGCGCGGACGGTTCGGATCGACGTTCGAAAAGCTGCCTTGTTTGTACGGCGGCACGTGCATCCCGAGCAGCCACAACTCGCCGTCGCGCATCCGCGCGTACGCTTCGTTCAAGCTGATCCCGCCCTGCCGAATCGACTTGATCTCCGTGCCCGTCAGCGCGATGCCCGCCTCCATCGATTCCAGAATGTGGAATTCGTGGCGGGCGCGCCGATTGTCCACTGCCGGCGCGGTATGGCGTTTTTCTTCGGCTCTTTGCGCTTCCCGGGTTTGTTTGGACTTAGCCATTTGCGGGATTTCGCCGATCGGTCACGTCACCGATGCGGCCTTGTGAGACGAAACGTCCTTCGCCTTCGACGAGCACCGTACCGCGGGCGTCCAGAACGCGCGCTTCGAGTTCGAGCACGTTGCGGCGGCTCCAGCGCACGCGTCCTTCGATCTCCAGCGGCGCTCCGATGGGCACAGGTTTACGAAAGCGCGCATTCATGCTTGCGGTCACGCCGCGATACCCCGCAGCACCTGCAGCATGCGCCATCGCCTCGTCCAGCAGCGCGAGGGCGATGCCGCCGTGGGCAATGTCGCGCCAACCCTGATACTGCGGTGCGAGGGTCGTGCGGGCGCGCACTTGCCCATCGCGCACCGGTTCGAAATGCAAGTGCAAGCCGATCTCGTTTTCCGGGCCGCACGCGAAGCAGCGCCCGTCGTCGATCGGGGTCAACGGCCGACGCCCAGGCGCGCAGCCAATGCATGCGGCAGCTCCGCGTCGACGATCTTCTGCTGCACCTCGCCGATCGGGTACTCGTACCGCACCCAGCGCACGACGTTCGCCGCGTCGTCGAAGAGAACGAAGCACGGCATCGGATTCAAGTCGCGCGGCTGGCCGATGCTGCCGACGTCGATGATGTAGCGTTTGCCGTCCTCCAGAGCGAGTTCGCCGCCGCTCTGCATGTGCTGATGGCTGACGCTTCCGTCGGGTTCGAGCGCGTAGTACTCGGCGATGTGCGTGTGCCCGACGAAAACGATGGGGGCGTCGGTGCGCTCGAAAGCAGCCTTGGCGTGGCGTTTATCGAGCAAGTACTCGAAATAATGGACCGGCGCGCCGTGCACGAGCAGATACCGCTGGTCGCGAATCTCGTAGCTCAAACTGTTGAGCCACTCGACAACGTCGGGCTCGACGACGCCCTGCGTCCACTCGATCGCGCGGCGGGCGGCCGGATTGAAGTACTCCACTCCGAAATTATCGATCGCGGCGACGTCGTGATTGCCCAGCACGGTTTGGTACGCGCGATCGCGGATCGCGCGTACGCATTCGTTCGGGTTGGGGCCGTATCCGACGATGTCGCCCAGACACAAGACGCGATCGCTCTCCGCAATATGTTCAAAAGCCGAGTGCAGCGACTCCAGGTTCCCGTGAATGTCGGAGACCACCGCGTACCTCACGACGGCAACTCTTCCAGAACGCGGCGCAGACGCACGCCGAACTCGGCCCGTTCGGCCGGCGCACCCACGCTGATGCGCACGTAGCGATCCAACGGCGGAGCCGCCGGTTTGCGGACGAAGACGCCGTGCGCGAGCAGCGCATTCATGACGGCGGTTGCGCGGGCGGCATCGCCGAAGTCGATGCAGACGAAGTTCGTCAGCGATCGCAGCGCCCCAAGGCCCAGCGAACGCGCGAGTTCGTAGTACTCCTCGCGGCCCGCCGCCACCGCTGCGACCACGTAGTCGCGGAATTCATCGTCCTGCAGTGAAGCGAGCGCGCCGATCTGCGCGTTGCGGTTCACCCCGTAGTGCAGCCGGATCTTTTGAAACGTGACGACGTTTCGAGGGGACGTCACCGCATATCCCACGCGCGCGCCCGCCATACCGTAGGCCTTGGAAAAGGTTCGCACGCGAATCAGCCGTCCCGAGATCAGCTCCGGAAAGAGCTCGGCCGAGTCGACGAAATCCGCGTATGCTTCGTCGAGCAGCAGCAGCGACTGGGAAGGGAGCGCTTCAAACAGCTCGACGACCGCGCTCGACGGCAGCATCGTACCGCTGGGATTATCCGGATTGGCCAGGTACACGATCGCAGGACGCATCGCTTGCGCGCGCGCGGCGAGCGCCTCGAGATCGAGCCTGCCGTCCTGGCGGTACGGGACGACGTCCAGGCGTCCGCCGAAGCCGGTCACGTGATAGGCGAACGTCGGATACGTGCCTGCGGTCGTGAGCGCAACCGAACCGGGCGACATAAATGCGCGCACGGCCAAACCCATCAGGTCGTCGATGCCGCTGCCGACGCTCACGTGCTCGACGCCGCAGCCGTGCCGCAGCGCGTTCGCGCAGCGCAAGTCGTACGATTCGGGATCGCCGTACCACGAAAGATGCGGCAGCTCCGCGGCCATCGCGGCGACCGCCTTCGGTGAGGGGCCGAATGCGCTCTCGTTAGCGCCCAAACGCAACAGCGAAGTATGCCCGCCTTCGCGCATCAGCTGCTCGGGACCGATAAACGGAGTAACTACGGGGATCGCCTCGATATGCGGCGCCGCTAAGAACTCCGGTTCCGTGACGCTCGCCGAGAGCGCCGTCGCTCGTTCGCTCAGTTCAACTCCCTAAAAACCGCACCACCCGAACGGGCGCCCCCGCCGGCAACTCCTCTACCGCTTCGTCCAACACGATGAAACCGCTTGCGCGCGCCAGCAAACTCGCGGAGCTCGATCGCAGTTCAAGCGGATACGCCTCGGGCATCGGTTCGGCCTCGTCGAGCCGCACCGGCACGAACCACGTCCAGCCGGCACGCTTGCGGTACGCTCGCGCGAGGCTCGCCTCGATCGTCGCAGACCTGACGGCCGCCCCGGTCAAGCGCTCGAGAATCGGAGCGCCGACGTTTTGCAAGACCAGCAGCGCCGAGGCCGGGTTGCCGGGGAGACCCAGGACCGGTTTGCCTTCGATGCTGGCCAGCAGTGCCGGTTTGCCCGGCCTGACTCGCAGTCCGTGGACCAGGACGCCGGGCTCGCCGAGCTTCGCGACGATGCGGGGGGTCAGGTCGCGCTCGCCCACCGACGAACCGCCCGTGAGGACGACGGCGTCGCACGTCGTTAAGCCCTCGCGCAAGATCGTTTCCAGCGAGCGGCCGTCGTCGCGCGCGGTCGGCAGATGGCGAACCGTTGCGCCGAGCGCTTCGAGGGCGCCCGCGACCGCCCATCGGTTCGAGTCGCGGATCTGACCCCGCGCGGGCGTGGCCTCCACGTCGACCAGCTCGTCTCCGCTCGAGCAGACCGCAACGTCCGGGCGGCGGTACACCGGCACGCGCGCGATTCCGAGCGTGGCGAGCACCGCGAGCTCGTTTGGGCCGATGCGCCTTCCGCGCTGCAGCAGCAGCTCGCCGGCGCGCATATCCGAGCCCGCCGGAATGACGCAGTCGCCCGGCGGAGCCGGTTCAGGCACGTGCACCGCGCCGTTCTCCAGCCGCACGTTTTCGATCGGGACGACGGCGTCGGCGCCGTCGGGAAGTTCTCCGCCCGTCGGTATCGCGATCGCAGTGCCGCGTTCGAGCGCGCGCTGCCATGCGTGGCCCATGCGAATCTCGCCTCCGGCGCGAAGCGCGCCGGGCGTATCGGCCGAAAAAACGGCAAATCCGTCCATCGCGGATCGTGCCGCGGCCGGATACTCGGCATCGGAAACCGCGTCTTGCGCGAGCGTCCGTTCGCGCGCGCGTTCGATCGGAACGAATTCGATCTGCGGCTCGCGCATGCGCGCGCGTTCGAAATAGACGCTCAGCGCCTGGTGCGGCGCGAGGAGCGCGTCGGCTTGGAATCCAATGCCGCGTTTTTCTATGCTGGACATCGCTTTGGTTCGACGCGATCCCGAACGCGTTCGCCGCTCGGCGCGGCGGCGCGGACAGGATGCTGCATTCGTCGACGAGATTCTTCGCCTCGACGCCGAGTACCGCTCGGCGCTGACCGAAGCCGAAACCGCAAAGGCCGAGAAAAATCGCCTTTCCGCCCAGATCGGAAAAGCGGCCGACAAGGCCTCGGCTGCGCGCGAGCTTCGTCCGGCACTCGACGAGGTCTCGTCACGAATCGACGGAGCGCAAGCGCGTTCGGCCGCTTTGGATCCCGAGAACGGCGACTCGCCGCTGCACGAGCTTTTGACGCAATCGCCGAACGTGCTCGACGATTCCGTGCCCGACGGCGCGAGCGAGGAAGAGAACGTCGTCGTGCGCGCGCATGGGACGCCGCGCGCCTTCGATTTCGATCCGCTTCCGCATTGGGAGATCGGCGAGCGTCTGGGCATCCTGGATTTCGAGCGCGCGGCGAAACTCTCGGGAAGCCGTTTTGCGCTGCTTTCCGGGGACGGTGCGCGCCTTTCGCGCGCGATCGCCGCATTCTTTTTGGATCGCGCCCACGATCGCGGATACGAAGAGGTCGCGCCGCCCGTTTTGGTTTCGCGGCGCACGATGTGGTCGACCGGTCAGCTCACGAAATTCTCGGATGCGATGTTTTCCGATCCCGATGCGGATCTTTTCATGATCCCGACCGCGGAAGTTCCGCTCACCGCGATGCATGGCGATGAAATCTTGGCATTTGAAACGCTGCCGCGCAAATATGCGGCATTTACGCCCTGCTTTCGAAAAGAAGCCGGTGCGGCGGGTAAGGACACGCGCGGCCTCATTCGGCTGCATCAATTCGAAAAGGTCGAGCTCGTCTGGCTCGCGGCACCGGAAGCGTCGTTCGACGCGTTAGAGAGCTTGACGGGCGATGCCGAGGCGCTGCTTCAAGAACTGGAGCTGCCTTACCGCGTGGTGTCGCTGTGCGCGGGCGACGTCGGCTTCAACTCGGCAAAGACGTACGATTTGGAAGTGTGGCTGCCCAGCGCCGGCCGTTATCGCGAGATCAGCTCGTGTTCGAACTGCACCGATTTCCAAGCGCGCCGCGGACGGCTGCGCTTTCGCCGCGACCCCAAAGCCAAACTCGAACTCGTGCACACGCTCAACGGTTCCGGATTGGCGGTGGGACGCACGCTGCTGGCGATCGTGGAAAACTATCAGCAGCGCGACGGATCCGTCGCGCTTCCCACGGCGTTACAGCCGTACATGCGTACGACGGTTATTCGGTAAGGAACGCATAGAGCGCATCGACGTATTGAGAGGAACGCGGCCGTTCCGCGGAAGCGCCGCGCCGCGACTCGATTCTCACGCGCGACGAGCCGTCTTCGCCCGGCTCGATACTCACGCTCAGCCGCTCGGAGTTGATCAAGCCGAACCGCGCTTCGATCGTCCCGGCGGACCGATCTTTGCGGTCGATGCTGCCGCCCAAGACGCGTTCGATGCCGTCCAGGCAGCGATCGAAGGCGGATGCCGGGGACGCGCGCATCTGCAGCGTTCGCGAGGGGTTGAGCGATACGTCGCTCGCCGTCTGCGGCGCAAGCCAGCGGCGAAAAAATTGCACGGCCGGTCCTAGCCGGCGTCCGCGATCTCCAGCAGTTTGGAACGATCGAGGAAGCGGATGTGCCCGTGCTCGCGGCGCACCGCACCGGCGCGTTCGAGATCGGCGATCGCGCGCGCGGCAACTTCTTTGACCGTGCCGGCGGTAGCGGCGATCTGCGTCTGGGTCATTGCAGGCAGCGGCGGATGCGCGGGCTGCAGCCCGCGGGCCGGGGGCGCGTACGGCAGCAATGCGCCGGCGACGCGTACCAAGATCGGCTTCGAGACATGGTCGGACAAACGATTCGTCAGACCGCGCATCCGTTGGGCGCAGCATGCGCCGAGGGCGAGCAGCACTTGCGGATCGCGTTTGGCCATTTCTTGGACGATGGTGTGCGGAATGGTCGCGTAACGCGCAATCTTGGAAACCGCGACGATGCGGCCGATGCGCAAACCGCCGTCGAAAAACTCAGCTGCGCCGAAGATGTCGAACGGGAAAAGATGACAGAGCACTTGATCGCGACCGTCACTGCCCGCAAAAGACGCAAACGCGCCCTCGAGGACGACGCCGAGCGCGGTGCACGGAGCATTGTCTTGACAAATGACTTCGTTCTTGCGCGCGGTGCGTTCGCTCATAGATTCGGCCAGCACCGAAAGCGTATCCGCCGAAACGGCGTGAAAGGAGCTCCTGCGGAGCGCAGCCGTTAGCGGCGAGGCATCCTGCGCGTCCACCAAAGGCGAAACCGCGACATGCCACTCGTCTTCGCCGACCCACTCCCAGCGGCAATGCAGCATCCCGCCGGTCTCTTGCTCGACCCGCACTGCCAGCGCGCGCGGATCGCACTCCATCTTGAATTCGAACGACTCGCCGGCGTGCAGGCCGCGGGCGCGTTCGAGGACGGTTTCCGCGCGCTCCCACACGGGCACGCCGCGCAGATCGACTACAGTCTCCATCATACCGCTGATTTTCTCGACCGCGGCTGGACGTTCATGCTTCGCGCGTTACGACTTGACGCGCCTCCACTGCGCGTCCGCTTTGGGCGGCAGGCGGTCCATTTTGCTCAGGAACAGCGTCAGCTGCCAGAGCTGCGTTTGCGTCAGCGTGTGACCGAACGCAGGCATGCCGGTCCAGCGTATGCCATGATACAGTTTCCAGTACGTGACGCCGTCCGGATCGTCTTCGACGCCATCGTCCGCGAGTTGGGGCGGGCGCTGATACAAACCTTTGGCTATCGCAGTGGCCTTTCCGGCCGCGCCGCCGTGACAGATCGCGCAATTCTGCGCGTAGATTTTGATGCCCGCGAGCAGGTTTTCGTCCGTTAGCGGCAACGGATTCTTCTCGGAAGCCGCACCTCGCAGCGTCGCATGCAGCGACGTTCGCGCGGCCCACGCCTCGAGCTTCGGCGGCCGCGCATCCGCGTTCGCCGGAATGCTCCCGGTCTTCACAGCAATGTAACCCGCGCCCGCGATAATTGCCAATGTTAAAACAAATCCAAGAACAACGCCCTTGAGCATGCGCCCTCCCTTGCGCCGGACGTTACCGAAAGCCCCTTAGCCGCGCCTGTGAAACATGCAGCTGAGCGAGGAGAGGGTGGGATTCGAACCCACGGAACGCTCATCACGTTCTGCGGTTTTCAAGACCGCCGCCTTAAGCCACTCGGCCACCTCTCCACGTTCGGGAAACCCTTATTTTATCAGCGTTTCCAGAGTATCGCCCCGGAGGCCAGACGAGTAGGTCGTGGCGATTTGGTCACATTTGGTCACAAACAAGGCGGACACCTGTGCTTATTAAAGTGCGGACTGCCAGGTGTCACGACCATTAGAGTTAGGCGCAAGGCTTAAGATCGTCAAGCACGTCGGCGTTTCACGTCTACGGCGGCATCGCGACGAAACGAACCCACAGTATATCAGGGCCGAATAAAAGCATCCCACGCGAGGACTTCAACTCGCAGATTGGATTACCGTCAGCATCGGATTTCCAAATGTTCTGAAGAAAAACTTCTCTATCAAATGGATAGTCTGAAACGCTGCCAGGCTCGCCAACGATAATCTGATTCCCGTGGCGCAAACAGACCTGCAGCAAGACGTTCTTTCGCCTGTTCTTGAAAGCATAGTCCCAGGGCGTCTTCACGCTTGAAATAAAGACGTTGCCGTTCGCTTCTGCATTCTTCTGCAAGGCTGCAACAGCAAAACCCAATCCGAACGGCAATGCGGCTAGCACAAAAAGCATGGCGACGGCAAGCCCTATCGCTTGCCAGTTTCTATCCAGTGACGGCCACGCCCAGGCAAGCAGCACAAGTAGCGGACTTGCCAGCGTGTAGGTTACAGCGCTATAGCCGATAAGTTCGTAAAGCAAATCCTGTACCTTGCGTGGATTCGCAAGAAATCGCCAATCGTAAGTCTTCATGGCGACGAACCCCGGCGCGAAGACGCAGACGAATGCCACAGCGCCAAGGGCGTCTTTCACGATGTCTTCGAGTTTAGGCACCCCTTATATCACCCGCCCTCGTCATCGGCTTCTTTGTTGCCGCTTTCGTCATCATCGCGATGTTTGTCAGGATAGACAATCAGGCTGGTAACGCTGGAGCCTGCTTTCCAGCGTCCGAGTGCATATCCGATCGCCGCCGTTACAAGCGGGACGATAACGTGCCGTATCGATATCTCTACCGACCAGAACCAACTCCAGGGGCTCTTCACCCTCTAGGCGCCTTCATCGTCTTCTTCGGCTTCTTCTTCGTCTTTGTGTTTGTCTGGAAAGACGATTAGGTTCGGTCTACCGCGACTAGTTTTCCGTCCGCCTTTTTTCCGGCCACCCGAGGCTTTCCGTCCGCCTTTTTTCCGGCCACCCGAGG